>NZ_KQ033901.1:1432435-1732435 GCF_000969705.1 Nitriliruptor alkaliphilus DSM 45188 | reverse complement strand
TGCGGGTCACCACCGTCGCCACGACGGCGCTCAGCAGCCTTGACCAGCGCGCGGACCTGCATGCGGTACAGCTCGGGGTGCAGCACGGCGAGTCGGACGGCCCGGGTCCCGAGCATCGGGTTGACCTCGGCCCAGGTGCGGACCGCGTCGAGCAGCGCCGCGCCCTCGTCGTCGAGGTCACCGGTCGCGTCCGCGGCGACCAGTTCCTCGGTGTCGGGGAGGAACTCGTGCAGCGGCGCGTCGAGCAGCCGCACGGTCACGGGTAGCCCGTCCATCGCCTCGAGCAGCGCGGCGAAGTCCTCCTCCTGGACGGACTCGAGCTCGCGCAGGGCGTCGGTGCGCTCGTCGTCGTCCGACGCGAGGACGAACCGGCGGACGAGCGGGACGCGGTCGCCGAGGAACATGTGCTCGGTTCGGCACAGGCCGATCCCCTCCGCGCCGAACTCCCGGGCGGTGGCCGCGTCGTCGGCGGTGTCGGCGTTGGCGCGGACCCCGAGGCGCCGTCGCTCGTCGGCCCACCGCAGCAGCAGGTGGAACCGCTCCTCCGGCCGGGGTTCGACGAGGTCGACCTCGCCGACCACGACCTCGCCGGTGGCACCGTCGAGGGAGATGACCTCGCCCTCCGACACGGTGACGTCGCCGACCTGGAACGTCTTCGCATCGAGGTCGATGGTGACCTCGTCGGCGCCGCAGACGGCGGGCTTACCGAGGCTGCGTGCCACGATCGCGGCGTGGCTGACGAGGCCGCCGCGTGCCGTCAGCACGCCACGCGCGGCGTCCAGGCCGTGCACGTCGTCGGGTGAGGTCTCGATCCGCACCAGGATGACCGCGTCGCCGTCCCGCCCGCGACGCGCCGCCTCGTCCGCGGTGAGGACCACCTCGCCGCTGGCCGCGCCGGGCGATGCAGCGAGGCCGGTCGTCAGCACCTCGTAGTCCACCTCCGGATCGAACTGGGGGTGCAGCAGACGGTCGATGTCGTCGGGCGAGACCCGGCGCACCGCCTCGTCCTCGTCGATCACGCCCTCGTCGACCAGGTCGACCGCGATGCGCAGCGCCGCCTGGGCGCTGCGCTTGCCGGTCCGGGTCTGCAGGATCCAGAGCGTGCCGTCCTCGACGGTGAACTCGACGTCCTGCACGTCGCGGTAGTGCTCCTCGAGTCGCTGGAGGATGTCGGTCA
Organism: Nitriliruptor alkaliphilus DSM 45188; assembly: GCF_000969705.1. Lineage (GTDB taxonomy): Bacteria > Actinomycetota > Nitriliruptoria > Nitriliruptorales > Nitriliruptoraceae > Nitriliruptor > Nitriliruptor alkaliphilus. The sequence goes on along the minus strand of NZ_KQ033901.1, from coordinate 1,731,258 downwards.
GCTGCGCGTGGATCTCGGGCATCTCGTCGGCGAGGTCGGCGAGGTCCTCGGTCGCCCGGATGCCGGCGACCACGTCCTCACCCTGCGCGTCACGGAGCCAGTCGCCGTAGGGGCGCGGCTCGCCGGTCGACGGGTCACGGCTGAAAGCGACACCGGTGGCGCTGTCCTGGCCCCGGTTGCCGAACACCATCGCCTGGACGTTGACCGCCGTCCCGAGATCGTCGGGGATGCCCTCCATGCGCCGGTAGTTGCGGGCACGGTCGTTGTCCCACGATCCGAACACGGCCGCGATGGCAGCTCGGAGCTGCTCACGCGGATCGTCCGGGAGGTCCTCGCCCGTCTCCCCGCGTACCAGGTCACGCTCGCGCCCGATCAGATCGGCGAGCTGGTCGGCGTCCAGCTCGGAGGCGTCGTCGACACCCGCGTCAGCCACGACCTCGTCCCGGACGCCGGCGAGCGCGTCGGCGTCGATGCCGAGCACGATCTCGCCGAACATCTCCACGAACCGACGGTGGGCGTCCCGGGCGAAGCGTTCGTCGGTCTCGGCGGCCAGCCCCTCCTCGGCGACGCTGCCGATCCCGAGGTTCAGCACGGTGTCCATCATCCCCGGCATCGAGGCCGGCGCCCCGGAACGCACCGACACCAGCAGGGGGGCCTCGACGTCACCGAGGGTGCGGCCCATCTTCTCCTCGAGGGCATCGACCTGGTGCTCGATGCGCTCCCAGAGGTCGTCGGCGAGCTCCCCGGTCCGCAGGTACTCGCGGCACGCCTCGGTGGTGACGGTGAACCCCGGCGGGACCGGCAGGCCGAGGCCGACCATCTCGGCGAGGTTGGCGCCCTTGCCGCCGAGCAGTTCGCGGTCCTCGGCCGAGCCGTCCTCGAAGGCCTGCACGTCGGTCGCGTCGGTCACGTCGAGCTCCGTGGTCGCGGACCTCTCACACGTACCCTGCGGGGAGCCGGGTCGACACCCGGACGTCGGGACCTGGCGTTCGGGACGTCCGGTCGCGGCGAACACGTCACACCACGGAAGGCGAAGGGTTGAAGGGCTACCGACGCAGGAGGGACCCGCTCTGGAGACGGGTCCTGCGGACCTTCTTCGACTGGGTCTGACGCTCGAGGTCCTCGACCTGCTCCGCGACGGCCGGAGCGCCCGCCTCGCGATCGGCGCCGCGGAGGTGCTCGGCGATCGAAGGCCGCGTGACGTCGCCACCACGTCGCGGGACACCCGACCTACTGCGCCAGGAGCCGGGACGACACGCTGACGTCGGGACCGAGTCGGGTCAGGCGATCGGTCAGGTCATCGGTCGCTGCGTCCAACGCCTCGTCGCTCATCGGGCCGAGGGCGTCGAGGATGAACAACGCGGAGGTGGTCGCCTCGCTCAGCTGGGTCCGGGTCGCCTGCCGCCAGTTCCAACGGCGGCAGGTCACGCCGGCCTCATCACACCACACCACCTCGCCGACCTCGGGGTGTTCGACCACCGCAGCGCCGTCGGCCACGGTGTCGAACGGTTCCTCGCCCGTGGCGCGCACCAGCCGCGGCGCGCCGCGGTAGCGGTCGAGATCCTCGCCGCCGACCGGCACCTGGTGCAGGACCGAGACCGCGTTGTAGAGGTCGGTGAGCCGGTTGATCCGCGGCAAGCCAGCCTCGGCGCGACGCATCATGGCCTCGAGGCTGTTGCGGGTGCGCTGCGGCTTGGCACCGAAGGCGCGGTAGGCCTCACGCCAGGCGGCGACATGGGGCACCTCGGTCACGGGCCGGTCCCGCAGCGCGGCACGGGCCGCTGCCTCCCCTGCCTGCAGCGCGTCCTCGCTCGCGGCGTCGCTCGGACCGGCATCGAAGCCGTCGGCCACCACGAGCATGGCGCGGTAGTCGGGGCGCAGCGAGAACACTGCGTCGTGAACCTCGGCCGTGCTGAGGAACGTCTCGAGCGAGCCGGTCACCTACACCCCCTGCGACGTGAGCTGACCACGCAGGTCGTCCAGGGTCGCGGCCATGGCGTCCAGTTCGCGGCGGCGGGAGGTGATGGCGGCGAGCTGCGCGTCGATGGCGCGCACCACCGCACCGCGATCCTCCGAGCCGGGAGGTGCCCCCAGACCGCACCCGAGCCGGGCCAGCTCGGCGGAGGTGCGCAGATCGAGCCCGAGGTCGTGGAGGCAGCGCAGACCGGCGACGACCTCGACGTCCTCCTCCTCGTAGACGCGGTAGCCGTTGGCGGCGCGACGCGGGACGAGGAGACCCTCCTTCTCGTAGTAGCGCAGCATCCGGGTGGACACGCCGGTGCGTTCGCTGAGCTCGCCGATCAGCACGTCGGTGACCTCCCCGCGGCCGCCTTCCGGCGGCGCGCTTGACCTTGACACGGTGTGAAGGTGCAGCCTACGGCCTCCCGACCCGAGAGGCTCCCCGTGACCACGAACCCACCCTCCTCCCACACCGACGACCTCGTCGCGGTGACCGGCGCGACCGGGAAGACCGGCCGTCGTGTGCTCGCCCAGCTGGCGGCTCGCGGCACCGCGGCACGTCCGCTGTCCCGTCGGTCGTCGACCCCGTTCGACCTTGAGGACGAGACGACCTGGGCCGACGCCCTGCGCGGCGCCACGAGCCTCTACCTCGTCGTCCCCTTCCCGCTGGCCGACCCGGTCGGGACGTTCGGGCGGCTGGCGACGCGCGCCGCCGAGCTCGGCGTCCGACGCCAGGTGCTCCTGTCGGCACGCGGCATCGGGCAGCCGGGCATGGAACTGTTCACCGCGATCGAGTCGGCCGTCACCGAGGTCGGGACGGCCACGACCCGGCTGCGCCCGACGTGGTTCGCGCAGAACTTCACCGAGGACGTCTTCGAGCCGGCCATCCGTCGGGGCGTCCTGCGGCTGCCCGCTGGCGACCTGCGCGACCCCTTCATCGACGCCGGCGACATCGCCGAGGTCGCTGCGGCGACGCTGACCAGCGACGCGTTCGAGGGCCAGGCCATCGAACTGTCCGGCCCTCGCGTGCTCTCCTTCCGAGACGCAGCCACGATCATCGCTGCGTCCGGGGGTGTGCCGGTGACCTACGAGGAGGTCGATGCCGACATCTACCGACGCGAACTGATCGCCGACGGCTACCGGGAGGAGGACGCCGAGGTCATCCTCGGCGTCCTGGACCTGCTCCGCGACGGCCGGAGCGCCCACCTCGCGAGCGGCGTCCAGGACGTGCTCGGCCGGCCGCCGCGCGACTTCGCCGCCTACGTCACGGACGCGGCCGCGACCGGCGCGTGGCGCAGGTCCGCCGCCGCCTGACCACCCGAGCTCACCGTGTGGCCTGTTCCTCCAGCCACGCGGTGAGCTCGGCGGTCACCTCGGTCGGGGCGTCGTGCTGGAGCAGGTGGTTGGCGTCGGCGAACGTCCGCAGCCGGCTGCCGGGGATCCGTGCGTGCAGCTCGCGACCCTGGGCGATGGGGAGCCACGCGTCCCGCTCGCCCCAGAGGATCAGGGTGGGCAGGTCGGCCAGCTCGTCGTAGCGGGGTTCCACCTCGTCGGTCAGGCGTTGATCGTTCTGCACGATCTGGCGGTAGAACGCGGCTTTCCCCGTGGGGCCCGTCCACGGCGCGACCAACCGGTCGAGCACGTCGGCGGGCAGGGGGCGGGTGGCCGCCCAGCCGATGTAGCCGCGCAGCAGACCTTCGTGGACCGGATCGGGCAGCGCCGCGAACGTCTCGGCGTGCTCGGTCGCGAGCTGGAAGAACCCGGTGCCCCACGGGGCGAGTGCCACCGCGTCGGCGAGCACCAGCGAGCTGTACCGCGCGCCCTCGAGCAGGTGGGCACGCAACGCGACCGCGGCACCGAAGTCGTGCGCCACCAGGTGGGGCCGATCGAGGTCCCAGTGGTCGAGGAGGCGGGCGAGGATCCGTCCCTGCGCCGCCAGCGACACGTCCTGCCCCTCGCGCTGTTCGCTCTGGCCGTAGCCGGCGAGGTCCCACACGTACACGGTGTGCCGGCGAGCCAGCCCGGCGGCGACCTCGCGCCAGACGAAGGACGAGAACGGCGTGCCGTGGACGAGCACGACGGGTGGCCCCTCACCGTGCACGTCCCAGCGGATCTCGCCCTGCTCGCTGTCGTAGCTCCGGCTCAGGTTCCAGGTCGACGGCACGGGGCGCTCCTCCGGAAGCGGACGGTTGACGCTAGCGACGGGACCGAACCGGAGGCTGCGATCTCGGCCGCGCGCTCGGCGCTACGCGGTGGCGGCGCTCCTGTCGGCGAGCTGAGCGCTTGATCGACCACGCGACGGGGAGCCCCACCGGCGCGCTCGCCAGCACGGCGGACGCCTGGGCGACCGACTCGCCGTCGAGGAGCGGCATGCCGGCGAAGCCGATGAGGAAGATCCGCTGACCACCAGCGCGCCGCACCAACCCGCGAGGGCGACTCCCGTTCCCGCGACGGCTCCCCGCTCGCGACCCATCCAGAGCCCGTGGCCGACACCAGCCACCAGGACGACCCCTGCGGCGGCGGCTTCGACGAGGTCGCTCAACTCACCGATCGTCACCGCATCACGCACGACCAACCCGCGAGGACCATCGCCGGGACGTTCTGGCCACCAGCACCGGCAGCGAGATCGGCAGACCCGGCCCGTAGCAGAGTCGCGGCACGGCCAGTGCGACGAGCATCGGCACGGGTAGCCACGCCACCGAACCGAAGCTGAACAGCCAAGCCCCCAGGATCGTGAGCGCGCCAGCGAGCCCGGTCACCCACCGCCACGAGACCCAGTCCGGGTCGTCCACCACATCCTCGATGACTGGGCCACGACCTGTGGCGCGATGCGGATGTGCCAGCCCGCTCGGAGCACCGATGAGGCGACGCGCGGGTGACGCCCACGAACTTCGACCGGAGCGCGCGCCGGGCCGACGCGCATCCTGGGTCGCCGCGGGCTGGAAGTGGTCGCCCACTCCGCCGCTACGCTGACCGCCCTGTCGAGGCACGCGTCGGAGAGCCAGCAGCGCCCGGCCCTGGGGGTTCCACGGGTCCCCCTCCCGGCGACTCGCCCGGCGTACCCGCCCCTGTAGCTCAGCGGATAGAGCAACCGCCTCCTAAGCGGTAGGTCGCAGGTTCGACTCCTGCCGGGGGCACAGCGCTCGCGAGCGGACAACCTTCGCCATGAGCGACCGGCCGCACCTCCCCATCGACGTCCAGCTGGCGTCCTGGTAAGCGCGCCATGCGGGCCCGCAACCTCGCCCCGAAGACGATCGCGAGCTAGCTCGACTCGGACAGGCAGCTGGCCGACCTCGCCCGCTGCGCGGGTGCTCGATCCGCTCGGACAACAGGCACGAGGAGTGCCTCGCCGACCAGGCCGCCCGCCGCAAACCGTCCACCGTCAGCTTCCGCCACCGCTCGTCGGCATCTCGAACCTCGCTCCTCTGGTCGGCCTGTTCGCGGCCAACAGCGCCATAATCCTCTTCGGTTGGCTGCAGGAGACCGACCATGAGCCCGGTGACGACATGGCGTTCTGGTTCGTCACTCTGATCGGGCTGGTGCCCTGGATGGCGATCGCTTACCACCTGCTCGGCGGCGCCGAGCCACCCGGGTTCGTGTACGCGATCTACGTCTCACTGTTCGCGCTGTTCTGGAGCTTCGGCGTGAAGCAGAGGCTGCAGTAGAGGCGGATCGACCCATGGCGCAACTGCCTCTACGGCGAGCGCGCCCTACATCGTGCTCAGCCTCGTCGCGAAGTCGCTCCTCGCCTGGCAGATCTTCGCGAACGTCCTCCGCGCCTGAACTGCGCCGGGTACTGGCCCGACGGCGGGGGCGACGGTCCCGCGACCGCGCCGGGTCCCGCGGTACCAACGGACGGCAACGTGGAACAGGCGTAAGCTCGGTAGATGGAGATCCGGGTCCTCGGACCGCTCGGGGTGGTCGACGCCGGTCGGCCCGTGGCGCTCGGGGGTCGGCGACAGCGATCGGTCCTCGCCGGTCTCGTCATCCACGCGGGTGAGGCCGTATCGACCGATGCGCTGATCGACCTCGTGTGGGGCGACGACCCGCCAGCGACCGCGCGCAAGTCGCTGCAGACGTACGTATCGCGCCTGCGCCGGATCCTCGGGGACCAGCGCATCGAGGCGACCCTTGGCGGCTACCTCCTGCGCGTGGCCCCGGAGCAGCTCGACGCTCGACGGTTCGAAGTGCTGGCCGACACCGGACGTCAGCTCGCCGTCAGCGATCCCGTCGCGGCGTGGGACCGGCTCACCGAGGCCCTGACGCTGTGGAGGGGCGCGCCACTGTCAGACATCGGCGTCGACGACAGTGAGGTGGCCGCCTACGCGTGGCGCCTCGGCGAAGCACGCCTGGCGGCGATTGAGGATCGCTTCGAGGTGGGGTTGGTGCTCGGTCGCGCCACCCACCTGATCGCGGACCTGCGTGCACACGTCGACGCCCATCCGCTGCGCGAGCGGGCGTGGGGCCAGCTGATGCTGGCCCTGTATCGGTCGGACCGGCAGGCAGAGGCGCTGGACGCCTTCCAGCGCTGCCGTCAGCTCCTCGCGGACGAGCTCGGCATCGAGCCCTCGGAGCAGCTGCGGCGACTGCACGAACAGATGCTGCGCCACGACCCCGCCCTGGCAGCGGCGCCGACTACCGGTCCCGTCCGTTCGGAAGATCTCGGGCCGGTACGCAACCCCTACAAGGGTCTCCGGGCGTTCTCCGAGACCGACACCGCCGACTACTTCGGACGCGAGGCACTCGTCGCCGACCTGCTCGGGCGGCTCGACGCCGGTACGCGGTTCCTAGCGCTCGTCGGTCCCAGCGGATCCGGGAAGTCCTCCGTCGCTCTCGCCGGCCTGATCCCGGCCGTCCGCGAGTCGGCTTCCGGCCGCGCGAGGCTCGCAGCGAGGATGACACCAGGGACGCATCCCTTCGCACAGCTTGAGGCCGCTCTCACGAGGGCGGCGCAGGACGCTGCAGCACCCGTCCAAGTCACGGGCGACGACGACCTCGACCTGCTTCGTGCCGTCCTGACGCTCGTACCTGACGAACACACCGACCTGCTCCTCGTGATCGATCAGTTCGAGGAGCTGCTGACGAGCACCGCCCCAACCGACACGGCAGGCCGCTTCCTCCGCAACCTCCGCGAGGCCGTCGAGGACCCGCATGGACAGCTCGTCGTCGTCGTGACGCTCCGCGGCGACTTCTACGACACGGCGCTGCGCCAACCGGAGCTGGCCGGCCTTCTCGTTGATGGGGTGGTGAGCGTTCCTCCGCTCACATCGGCCGAGCTGCAGGCGGCCGTCGTCCGCCCCGCCCAGGCCGTCGGGCTCATGGTCGAACCGGAGCTGGTCGCCGACCTCGTCGCGGAGTCGGCACGCCAGCCAGCGTCCCTACCGTTGCTCCAGTTCGTCCTCACCGAGCTCACCGATCACGCGGACGGACGCACCCTGACCCACACGGCGCTGCAGGAGGCCGGCGGCATCCAGGGCACCTTCGCCCGTCGCGCCGAGGCGCGGTACTCGTCGCTGACCGACGAGGGGAGGGAGGCGGCCCGTCGCCTGATGCTCCGCCTGGTGACGCTGGACGAGGTCGGAGAGGCCACCCGGCGCATCGCGCTACTCGACCAGCTGTCCCTACCGGACGTCGCCGACATGGCCACGCAGGAAGCCCTCGAGACGCTGGTCGTAGGCCGGCTGCTCGCGTACGACCGCGACCCGGTCTCCGGCAGGGCGACCGTTGAGGTGGCACACGAGGCCGTGCTGCGCGAGTGGCCGCGTTGCGTCCGGTGGATCGAGGAGGCGCGTGCCGACATCCGGATGACACTGGAGCTCGAGCGGGCGGCGCAGGACTGGACGGCCGCAGGTTCGTCGCCTGACTACCTGCTCACCGGCTCCAGGCTACGTCTGTTCGAGGAGTGGGCCGAACACACCGACCTCGGGACGACTTCGACCGCCGCCCGGTTCCTTGCGGCATCCCTGCAGCGGCGTGAGGAGGAGGAGCGTCGGGAGGCCGCGAGGGTCGAACGGGAACGCCTGCTGGAACGTCGTGCTGTCATGCGTCTGCGGGCAGGCGTGGGTGTGCTCGCACTGCTCGTCGCGGTCACGACCGCACTGACGCTGTTCGCGTTCCGGCAGGCGCAGGAAGCCGAACGCCAACGCACGGCGGTGATCGCAGCGACCAGCGAGAGCCTGGTGCGGCAGCTGTCGTTCGCCGCGGTCGCCGAAGCCGGGAGAGACCCGGAGCTGAGCCTCCTGCTCGCGTTGCACGCCGTAGCGGTGGCGACCGTGCGGGACCAGGCGCTGCCGACGGAAACGGTCGAGGCGCTCCACTGGGGCCTGCAGGAACTTCGAGTCCAGTACCCGGTCCGTGACGGTCAGGTGCTGCTGCTCATCGGGACGGAAGGGCCGCGCGGTGCGTACGACCTTCCCGTCGCGGAACTCGTGCAGCTTGCCATGGGCAACGTGACCCGGCAGCTCACCGCCGAGGAATGTCGAACGTTCCTGCCAGGTGGCGAGTGCCCGGAGCCGCTCCCTCACGAACCATGGGCTGATCTTCCCGCCACAACGAAGACAACGGAAGGTAGCGAGACGCTCGAGGGGACGACGGTCCGGGTCGTCGGACTCCGAACCGAACTCGATGCGGATCTGCTGCGCCGGGAGCTCGAGTCGTTCACCGCGGCCACGGGCGTCCAGACGATCTACACCGAGGACACGAATCTGGATATCAGGATGGCGGCCGGCGAGCTGGGCAGGGGCGCAGACGTCGCCCTGATCCCACAACCAGGACAGATCGCGACCGAGGCGGCCGCGGGCCTACTGATGGATCTCGGACGCTACCTGGACCGTGAGCAGGTGGTCGCCGACTACGGGCTCTACCTCGCGTCGCTCGCGACCATCGGCCACGACGGCGCCTTTCCGTCCGCCGACGGGACGCTGTACGCGCTGCCGCTCGACGTCGTCGTCAAGTCATTGATCTGGTATTCACCACGTCGCTTCGCCGAGGCCGGCTACGAGGTCCCGGCCACCTGGGACGACCTGATAAGTCTCAGCGACCGCATCGTGGCGGACGGCGACACGCCGTGGTGCTTCGCCGAGGAGTCCGGTGACGCGTCGGGCTGGCCAGCGACCGACTGGATCGAACACCTCCTGCTCGCCGAACGCGGCCCCGAGGTGTACGACGCGTGGGTGGCTCGTGAGATCCCGTTCCAGGACGTGCGCGTCCGAACCGCGTTCGAACGCCTGGGGCAACTGATGTTCACCGAGGGCTACGTCCGGGGCGGGCCGAGCGCGGCGCTAACCACACCGTTCTGGGCGGGGATCCAGCCGCTACTCGATGATCCGCCGGGATGCTGGCTCCACCGCCAGGCGAGCTCGATGGCGTTGGCCTTCCCGCCTGGGACGGAGGTGGGCCACGACATCTCCGCCTTCCCGATCTCCGGGTTCGGGAGCGGTCTGCGGGAGGCGATGATCGTTGGTGGGGAGTCGGCCCTGGTGTACACGGATCGTCCGGAGGTCCGGGCCCTGGTGCGCTACCTGGCCAGCCCCGACTACGGCCAGGCGTTCGTCACACACCCCGGGTTCCTCGCCGCCAACAGCCAGTTCGACGTGGCGCGCTACCCGGACGAGTGGCGCCGCGTCGCGGCAGCCGAGATGCTCCAGGCGCGCGACAGGGACCGCCTCCGGTTCGACGGCTCCGATCTGATGCCGCCCTGGCTCGGCACCAAGCCGTTCTGGGCTGCGATGGTCGACTACATCGCAGGCGGCCCAGAGACGCTCGATGGGATCCTCGAGCGGCTCGATGCCATCGAGGATCCCGGTGGCGGCGGTTAGGCCACCTCGTAGGTGCGATCTGACGCCTCATCCTCCTCCGAGGGTCTCGCGGGGGATCAGGCCCCTGTTCACCAGGTCACGCACCGCGGCGTCCTGATCCAAGCCTCCTGCGTCGGTGGCAGCCGGTGGCTTGGGGATGTAGCCGAGGTTCTCCAGTTCCTTCGTGATCTCGTCGCGGGTCCGGGTGTCACCCTGGCCGCCGTCCCCACCAGGGGAGAACCAGGCGACGCCCACGACGACCAGTGCCATGGCGACTACCACTCCCACCAGCCATCCGCGTACCCGACGCGGCTGCTCGGGGGTCTCTTGCTCGGTCGACGGTCGATAGTGATCCAGCAGTGCCACGATCCACCTCCTCGTACGTCGTGACACCACCAAATCTCCACGACGACGGACGCAGGATGGCGGCAGCGCGGCTGCAGACCGGCTGCAGAGGTTCGCGGACGACGTCAGGCGGCCGCTCGGAGGACCGGTCGGAGCCCTTCCCGCTGGCCGCTTGATGCCAAGGGGGTGGCTGCGACCCTCAGGAGGGTCGGCCGGCACGAACGTCGAGTTGGGATTCGGAGCTCGGCACCAGCCTCCGCCGAGAGGTCCGTCTGGACCAACCACGGCTCCGTTGCGCAGGGCGATCAGCCGTTCCCGAACGGCCAGGGCGGTCCGACGGCATCTCACTGGACCTGCCGCCCGCAGCCGCCGGACTGCTCCGGCCGGGGCGCGCCTGCGTAACCGTCCACGACCACGACGACGCGTTCTCCTATCAGCTACCAGCGCAACGCGACCTTCGTCGGTCGGTTGGACGAGGGGTCCGTCCTGCGGGTCGAGCGGACGAGCGGTGCACTGGCGTTGCCGCAAGCGGGTCTCGCGCGGATGGCGACGCTGTGGCGCTGGAGGCGGCAGTACGCCGCGCGGCTCGAGGCGGAGGCGCTGCGGCGCGGTCAGCCCGTCCCCGTGAGTTCGTGCTGGATCTGCTCGCTGACGACGGTCCCCCGGCCCCTGTCATCGCCCGGTCCCGACGAAACCCCCGTACCCGACGAGTCTCCGCACGATCCCGTGCCTCCCGGCGACGGGGAGCGTGCCGAGCCGAGCGCCTGGCCGCTCGGAATCGTGTTGCCCGACCGGGACGGCGTGCATCTGGTGCCGTTGGACGCGCCAGAGCGCTGGCGGCTGCTGGACTCCGGCGGGTTCGGGGTCGCCTGGGCCATACCCGACCAGCGGGATGGGCTCATCTTCCGGCACACCGAGACCCCGGAGCCGTGGCCACCAGGCGCGATCATGCGGCTGCGCGCCAGTGCAGTCACCCCCGAGGTGCTCGTGCCGCCCGCGGCGGTGTGGGAGCCCTCGAACCCCGCGGACGGCCCGCAGACGATCGCAGGCCTGTGGCCTTTCGGGGTCGCCACCTCAAGCGCTGGCCATGCCACGTTCGTCTACACAGCCGAGACCGGCCTGAGCCGGCGGCGGCTCACGGTTGACGTCGTCGGGGCGCTGGTGATGGCCGCCGATCTCGAAGGACAACGTGCTCCGGACCGGTGCGCCGGTCGACCGGCGACCCGAGCCGATCACGGACCTTGTTTCGTGGCTGCTGGTAGGTGGCGACCGCGCCGTGGTGAACGGCGACAGCTGGAGGACGTCGACGACCACTGCCCCTTCCTCAGGGTGCTGCACGTGGATCTGCGCACGACAGTCCACACGAACCTCGTCACCTGCGAACTGTCTCCCGGGGCCGCCTGGGCGCTGCGGGCCCTCAGCTACGACGGCAGGACCTTTGCGACCCTCGAGCCCTCGGGCCCCTACTGGTCCGACATCGAGACGTTCGACGTCACGGTGATCAACGTGACGAGCGGACGGATCCTCGAGCAGCGGACCATCCAGACCAAAGGAGGGATGGCAGAACCTCGGCCTGGTGCCCAGCGTCGCCGACTGGCTGACCTACCTCGAGACCGAGACCGAGATCCGCCTGCTCCATCTCGACGGGACCGAACCGACAAGACGCTCGTCCCGGCGCCCTGGGAGGAGTGGACAGACAGCTGGCACCTCGGGATCAGGACCGGGCGTCTTCTTCCACCAGCCGATCGAGCTGGCCCCCGACGCGTCGCTCGCCCCGCCGAGCCAGGCGCAGCAATGACCTCGCGACGCAGCAGGTCCAGCCGTGTCGTCGCTCTCGTGATGGCGGTGTTGCGGCGGGCTGTGTCGCGATTGTCCGGCAGCAGCCGAGCGGTTCGATCCGCTGAGGCCACGATCCCGCAACTGCAGGAGGCGATGGAGGACGGCCGGCCCACCGCGGTCGAGCCGGTCGAGTTCTCCCTCGCCCGGATCGATGACCCCGACGTTGCGCTGCCCTGGCGCAGTCCACCGTCGATGCCCGACCCGGCGCCACCCGTGACCATGACACCAGAATCGCGTTCGACCCCCCGGCCGCGACGCTGCCACATCGTGCCCGCGGTGCGCCGGCAATCAGGCACGCCTCGACCGACCGGGGCCCCCCACCCGGCGGCTCGCGGTCACCAGCCCAGCAGCCGCCGCTGCCTTGCTGGTCCCGAGGCTCGACGGCGGGAACGCAAACACTGCGTCACCCTCAATCTTGACGCCAAGCACCGACTCATTGCCACCACCACGGTGTCGATCGGATCCATCGACCGCCGCACGGCGAATTCTCCGCGGCCATCGGCCGCTCGTCGGCTCGCTGCGACGCCGTGTCCCCAGGCTTCGGCGCCAGTCCCACCGCGAGTCATCGCACAGTGGCGCACGGCCGCCAACCCACCGGGGCGGTGGCACCACCGAACGCATGAGACGGCCCGCCACGCGCGCGCCCGACGAGCCGGCTCGAGCTCCCGCTGACGACCAGTCGGGAGGTCGAGGGCCGTAGGATGCCGGGCCCGTCGTGAGCAGTTCGCTCGCGCCCTCCGGAGGCCAGCGCGTGACCATCTCGTCCGACCTCGTCACCTACGCCTGCGCCGACGGCGTGGCGACCATCACCATGGACGACGGCAAGGCCAACGCCATGTCGCCGACGATGCTCGCCGCCATCGACGGCGCGCTCGACCGGGCCGAGGCCGACGAGGCGGTGGTCGTCCTCCGCGGTCGGCCCGGGATGTTCTCGGCCGGCTACGACCTCGGCGTGTTCCAGTCCGGGGACGGCGACGCGGTCATCGGGATGCTGCGGGCCGGCGGGGGTCTCGTGCGACGCCTGCTCGACTTCCCCCGCCCGGTCGTGGCCGCCTGCACCGGTCACGCCCTGGCCCAGGGCGCGTTCACGCTGCTGGCGGCCGACGTGCGCATCGGGGTCAGCGGACCGTTCCGGTTCGGCATGAACGAGGTCGCCATCGGCATGACCGTGCCGAACTACGCCGTCAGCGTCTGTAAGCACCGGATGGCACCCACCGCCTTCGACCTCGCCCTCGGGACCGGCCGCCTGGTCGGTCCGGAGGAGGCCCAGGGCTGGGGGCTGCTCGACGACGTCGTCGACGAGGCCGCCCTCGACCAGACGGTGGCCACGGAGGCCGCGCGCCTCGCCGGACTGGTCCCGGACGCCCACCTCGGCACCAAGCGACGTGTCCGCGCCGACCTGGCCGAGACCATCCGCCGCCAGATCGACGCCGAGTTCCCCGCCCCCTGACCTGTCAGGTCAAGAGGCCGGCGCCGTCGACCGCCGAGCACCGGTGGGCGACCACCTCGCGCTGTGGCCACCGCGCCCGGGCACCGTCGACCACCTCGGCGGCCACGTCATCGGCCCGGTCGACGGGGACGAGGGCGACGATCGCGCCGCCGAACCCGCCGCCGGTCATGCGGGCCGCCGTGGCCCCGGCCTCGCCGGCGAGGTCGACCAGGCCGTCGAGCTCCGGGATGGACACCTCGTAGTCGTCCCGCAGGCTCGCGTGCCCCTCGGCGAAGCAGCGACCCACGGTGACCAGGTCCCCCGCCTCGAGTGCAGCGACGACCCTGCCGACCCGGGCGTTCTCGGTCACCACGTGCCGTAGCCGTCGCGCGGGCACGGCGTCGACGTCGGCGAGGAGGTCGTCGAGCTCAGCCGGATCGACCTCGAGCGGGCGCCGGCCGCCGAGGACCGGCAGCGCCGCTGCGAGCTCCCGCGAGCGCTCGGCGTAGCCCGACGTCTCGAGCTGGCGGCGCACCCCCGAGTCGATCAGCAGCAGCGCGTGGTCCGCCGGGAGCGGGACGGTCCGATGCTCGAGGGTGCCGCAGTCGAGCAGGACGGCCTGCCCCCGACGTCCGAGGATCGACGCGGCCTGATCCATGATCCCGGAGGGCACGCCGACCGCCCGGTGCTCGGCGCGACGGCAGGCGGCCGCCAACTGCAGCGGCTCGAGGCCGAACCCGGCAGCCAGGCAGAGCGCGGTCCCCACCACCACCTCGAGCGCCGCCGATGACGACAGGCCGCACCCCTGTGGCAGGTCGGAGTCGAGCGCACCGGTCAGGCCGACCGGGTCCCGGCCGAGCCCGGTGAGCTCGGCGGCCACCGCAGCCACGTACCGCCCCCAGCCGTCGGCCGGGACCTCACTGCCGTCCGCCGCGACGTCCACGACCCCGGGTGCCTGCGCCGAGGTCAGCCGGATCCGGTCGCCGCCGCTCACCTCGACCGTCAACCGGACGGTCCGGTCGATCGCGACCGGGAGCACCAGACCGTCGGTGTGGTCGGTGTGCTCGCCGATGAGGTTCGCGCGCCCTGGCGCTCGCACGACCGAACCCGGTGGCAGCGATCCGGTCCGCACGTTGCAACCTCCGCAGGAACGTCTAACGTAAGTGCATCGAAGGTTAGAGCAAGCCAACGAAAGGCGGGGACGATGCGCGTCCTGGTCACCGGCGGTGCCGGGTTCATCGGCGCCACGACGACCGCCGCGCTGCTCGGCGCGGGCCACGAGGTCACCGTCCTCGACGACCTGTCCACCGGGCACCGGGACGCGGTCCCGGCGGGCGCCGAGCTCGTCGTGGCCGACGCCACCGACCCGACGGCGGTTGGGCCCGTCGTCGGCGACGGACGGTTCGACGCCTGCATCCACTTCGCCGCGCTCATCGAGGCCGGCGAGTCGATGCGCCACCCGGAACGGTTCTTCACCGTCAACACGGCGGGGACCGCGCGGCTCCTCGAGGTGCTGATCGACCACGCCGTCCCCCGGTTCGTGCTGTCGTCGACCGCCGCCGTCTACGGCGAGCCCGAGCGCACCCCCATCGACGAGGACCACCCCCTCGCCCCGACCAACGCCTACGGCGAGTCCAAGCTCCTGATCGAGCGGATGCTCGCCTGGCACCACCGCATCCACGGCCTGCGCACGGCCGCGCTGCGCTACTTCAACGCGGCCGGGGCGACTCCCGGACGCGGGGAGCGCCACGACCCCGAGACCCACCTGATCCCGCTCGTCCTGCAGGTGGCCGCCGGCGAGCGCGATCAGGTCAGCATCTTCGGCAGCGACTACCCGACCCCGGACGGCACCGCGATCCGCGACTACGTCCACGTCGCCGACCTCGCCGACGCCCACGTGCGCGCCGTCGAACGGCTCGACCAGCTCGGGACCTGCACCGTCAACCTCGGTAGCGGCACCGGGTTCAGCGTCCGCGAGGTGATCGACGCCGCTCGCCGCGTCACCGGCCACGCCATCCCCGTCATCGAGGCCGATCGTCGCGCCGGCGACCCCGCGCGCCTGGTCGCCTCCGCGACGAGGGCCCGCGAGCTGCTCGGGTGGGAGCCGGCCATCACCGACCTCGACCGCATCGTCGCCGACGCCTGGAACGCGACCGTCGACCACGCTGGAGCACACCCGTGACCGCCACCGAGCCACCGGCCGGCCCCCTCCCGGCACGGGTTCGGCGCGATCGGATGCTGGCGCAACTGCGCGAGCACGAGTTCGTCCGCGTCACCGACCTCGCCGAGCGGTTCGAGGTCTCGGAGGTGACGGTCCGTGCCGACCTCGACACGTTGGAGTCCCGCGGGCACCTGCGGCGCGTGCGCGGCGGCGCGGTGCCTCGCAGCACGGCCCCCGCCGAGCGGCCCTTCGAGGAAGCGGAGATCGCTGCGGCCGACCAGAAGCGAGCCATCGCTCGCGCCGCGGCGGCGAGCGTGTCGGACGGCGACACCATCATCCTCGACGTCGGCACGACCACGACCGCCATCGCCCAGGAGCTCGCCGCCCGCGAGGACCTGAGCGACATCACCGTCTTCACCTCCTCGTTGACGATCGCGCTGGCGCTCGAACCGGCCACGCCGCGACTGACGGTGGTGGTCACCGGCGGGACCCTACGCCCGAAGCAGCACTCTTTGGTCGAGCCGCTGGCCGGTCTGGTGTTCGCCTCGATCCGCGCCGGCACCGCCTTCGTCGGCTGCAACGGGCTCGACGTCGACGCGGGCGTGACCAACGTCAACCTGCCCGAGACCGAGGTCAAGAAGCTCATCCTGCGGGCAGCCCAGCGACGTGTCGTCGTCGCCGACGGCAGCAAGCTCGGTCAGGTCGCCCTCGCCCACGTCTGCGATCTCGACGAGGTCGACCTGCTCATCACGTCCGCGGATGCCGATCCCGAGCTGGTGTCCTCGCTGCGTAGCACCGGCCTCGACGTGCACCTCGCCGACTGACCGCGCCGCGCCGTCCGCGACCGTCCGCACCATCCGGAGCCCCCGTGTCCTTCCACCCCATCGCCGAGGTCCGCGTCGACCCCCGCGTCGCCATCGTCTACGAGCACGGCTGGCAGTCGTGGAGCCCCGCGGGGGCCTACCGCGTCGCCGCCACCACACCGCGGCCCGCCCGTCCCCGCTGGCAGACCATGGCGTTCCGACCCGAACGCCCCGCCCCCGCCGAGGGCGCCCAGGGTGAGGGCCTGTTGGCCCTCCAGCCCGAGCCCGGTGCACCCGTCACGGTCTGGTCCGCGCCCGACCCCCACCGCGAGGTGCCGACCCTGCGGTCGCGGCTGACCGACGGCGACCTGGTCGTGGTCGAGGTCGACGGCGACGTCTACCAGGACACCTACGACACCGACCTCGACGAGGCGCTGCGCCGCCACGGCGACACCGTCGTCCGCCGCCAGGAGCTGCCGAACCCGCCGGCGCTCGGGACCGGCTGGTGCAGCTGGTACGGCTACTGGGGCAAGGTCACCGAAGCCGACGTGCGCACCAACCTGGCCGCAGCCGACGAGCTCGACCTGCCGATCGACACCATCCAGCTCGACGACGGGTACCAGACCGAGATCGGGGATTGGCTCACCCGGCGGACCGACCGGTTCCCGTCCCCGTTGGCCGACCTCGCCAGCGCCGTCGCGGCGACCGGACGTTCCGCCGGGATCTGGACCGCTCCGTTCTGTGTCGGCGCCGACAGCGTGCTGGCCGCCACCCACCCCGACTGGCTCGTCGGCGGCGCCGAGGCGTCCGATCATCACTGGGGGCAGCGCATCGGCGTCCTCGACGTGACCCACCCGGACGCCGCCGCGCACCTGGTCGAGGTGATGCGGACCCTGACGTCGTGGGGGTTCAGCTACCACAAGATCGACTTCCTCTACGCCGGCGCGATCCCCGGCCGGCGGTACGCCGACTGTTCCCCGCTGGACGCCTACGGCGAAGGGCTGCGCCTCGTGCGTGAGGCCATCGGCCCGGACGCGGTGCTCCTCGGCTGCGGTGCGCCGTTGCTGCCGAGCATCGGCCGGGTCGACGCCATGCGCACCAGCCCCGACATCGACCCGACGTTCACACCGCCCGAAGGTGACGTCAGCCAGCCGTCGCAGCAGGGCGCGCTGCTCGCCGGACGCGCACGGAGCTGGCAGCACGGACGGTTCTGGACCAACGACCCCGACTGCATCCTCGTCCGCGCCGAGGTCGAGGACCGGGACGGTTGGGCCCGCTACCTGGCGGCCAGCGGTGGCCTCGCGGTCAGCGGTGACCCGCTGCCGGCCCTCGACGACCACGGGTTGGCGCTGACCCGCGCGCTGCTGACCGAGCCGCGCGCCGAGGGAGGCCGGTGGGTGCCCGACCCGGACAACGCGGATGCCGGCCGTCTCGCCGGCGAGGATGCCGGGGTGAGGCCGTGAAGCTCGGCGTGTGCTGGGAGCCCGAACAGCACCCGCGTGCGACCTGGGCCGGCGACGTCGACCACATGGTCGACCTCGGCTTCAGCGTGGTCCGCATCGGCGAGTTCGCCTGGTCGACCTACGAGCCCGCCCGCGACCGGTTCGCGTGGGGCTGGCTCGACGACGTCCTCGACCTGCTGCACACCGCGGGGCTCGAGGTCGTCCTCGGCACCCCGACCGCCACGCCGCCCGCCTGGCTCCTCGCCGAGCGACCCGACATCGCGTGGGTCGGGGCCGACGGTCGTGCCGCCGTGCACGGCAGCCGTCGTCACACCTGCCCGACCTCCCCTGCCTACCGCGAGGAGGCCGCCCGGATCGTCGGCCACCTCCTCGCCCGGTACGCCGATCACCCGGCGATCGTCGCCTGGCAGGTCGACAACGAACCCGGCAACCACGCGACCGGCCGCTGCTGGTGCGACGCCTGCGGGGCGGCGTTCCCGGCGTGGCTGCGCGAGCGCTTCCCCGACGCGGCGGCGCTCAACGCCGCCTGGGCCGGACCGTTCTGGTCGACCGACTACGGCTCGCTCGACGACGTCGCCCTCCCGGTCCCCACCGTCACGGCCCACGACCCGGCGCTCGAGCTCGCTCACCGCCGCTTCGGGTCCCACCAGCACGCGCAGGCCGTCGCAGCCCAGCGCGAGCTGATCCGAGTGGCCGCCCCGGGACGCGACGTGTTCACCAACGTCTACGCCGGCGACCTCGACCTCGACCCGCGCGAGCTCGCCCGCCCGAGCGGCCTCGGCGCGATCGACAGCTACCCGCACGGCCTGGACGGCCCCGCGGAGGTCGCCTTCCACCTCGACCTGGCGCGTGGGCTCGCGCTGCCGACCGACGCCGGTCCCGAGGCTCGTGGGGGCCGCGCGTGGATCGCCGAGCAGCAGCCGGGCCCGGTGAACTGGACGCCTGACAACCCCGCCGTCCCACCGGGACAGGTCCGCCTGTGGTGCTGGCAGGCGGCGCTCCACGGCATCGAGACCACGCTGCTGTTCCGCTGGCGTGCGGCCCGCCGCGGGCAGGAGCAGCACCACGCGGCGGTCCTGCGCCACGACGGCACGGAGGCGCCTGCGGCCGACGAGGTCCGCCGTCTCGTCGCCGAACTGCCAGCCGCGCCGGTCCGCCCGGCGGCGACCGTCGCGCTGCCGTTCGCGCACCTCGACGGCTGGCAGCTCGAGGTGCAGCCCCACCTGCCTGGCGCGACCCACCGCGAGCTGACGGTCACGGCCCACGCCGCGGCCGCCCGGCTCGGCCTGGACGTCGACGTGGTTCCCGACGACTCGCGGCTCGCCGCGTACCCGGTCGTGCTCGCTCCGGCGTTGCACACCGTCACCACCGACCGGATCCGCCGTCTGGAGGCGGCGCTCGATGCCGGCAGCACGGTCGTGCTCGGGCCCCGCTCGCTGGTGCGCGACCTCGACGCCGCGTGGGTGGACCGACCCCTGCCGGCGGACCTGGCCGGGCGGCTCGGTGCCCGGGTCGACCACCACGGGTCGCCGGCGGGGTGGCCCCGCGACCCGCAGGACGTCAGCGCCGTCCGGATCGGCGACCAGGTCCTGCCGGCCGGAGGTTGGATCGAGACGTTCACGCTCGAGGCGCCCGACACCGAGGTGCTGGCCACCGCGGAGGGCGGACCGCTGCACGGCGCACCGGTCGTGGTGCGACGTGGCGCCCTCGTGCTCGTCGGCGCGGCGTCCCGGGAGGTCTGGGTGACCGTGCTCGCCACGCTGCTGGACCGCACGCCCCACCCCGAGCACCTCGAGGTCGTCACACGTGACGGACGGGAGGTCGTCCTCGACCACCGCACCCGGACCATCACGGGCCTCGCCGGGGTCCCCCCCGCCTGAGCCCGACGCCCGACGGCGCACGTCGCGGCGTGACACCGGAGGAACGGAGAACGTCATGGTCGAGCGCCTGAGGATCGCCGTCGTCGGTACCGGCCCGTGGTGGGGGCGAGAGCACGCGCGGGTCTTCAGCAGGAGGCCCGACGTGGAACTGTGCGCGATCGTGGGCCGCACGCTCGAGCGGGCGGAGGAGCGTACGGCCGAGTTCCCGGCCCGGCCGTACGCCGACCTCAGCGAGATGTTGGACCGGGAGAAGCCCGATCTGGTGTCCGTGTGCCTGCCCAACGAGGCGCACTTCGAGCCGACGATGCAGGTCATCGAGGCGGGCGTCCCGTTGCTCGTCGAGAAGCCGTTCGTCTTCGAACTCGACGAGGCGGACAGGCTGCTCGCGGCCGCGGCGCAGCGCGGGCTGTTCTTCGCCATCAACTTCAACCACCGCTACGCCCGCCCCGTGGTGCTGGCTTCCGAAGCCATCGGGCGCGGCGATCTCGGCCGGATCGTGTTCGCGACGTGGCGGTTCGGTGGTGAGGCCGGTACCAGCGCGCACCCGCACGCCAACCTCATCGAGACCCAGTGCCACGGCCTCGACATGCTCGAGCACCTGTGCGGCCCGATCCGCTCGGTGATGGCGCAGATGACGGATGTGACCGGTCGTGGCTACTCGTCCCACGCCATCGCGCTCGGCTTCGAGTCGGGCGCCGTCGGCAGCCTGCTCGGCTCCTACGACACGTCCTACGCGTACCCGGGCACCCACCACCTGGAGGTGAACGGGACCGAGGGGCGACTGCTGGTCGAGGACACCGTGCGGCGGTTCACCCTCAGCCGCAGCGGCGACGAGACGCGGCAGGTCTGGGAGGCCGGCTACTTCAACGATCGTGAGCGGGACTTCCACGCGCTCTTCGAGGTGTACGTCGACCGGATGCTCGCCGCGTTCCGAGCGGGCCAGCAGCCGCCGATCCACGCCACCGCGGGGCGTCGCGCTCTGCAGTTGGCGCATGCGTCCATCCGCTCGTTCGAGTCCGGCGAACGTGTCGTGGTGACCGGTACCCCGACGCCCGAGGACCTCCGCGGAGCTTCGTAACCGGAAGTACGGCCCCGATAGTACGTAGTTATCCGGAACCTCTTGACAAGGTTTCGAAACCAAGCGAAGCTCTCGGGGTGGAGACCGAAGCCCTGCCCCGAACCGACCTGCGCCACGCCGATGGCCGCAGGTTGTCGCTCTACGGAGCCCACGCCGGCCACCAGCTCCCGAGCGACGGGGCCCCGCCCGCGCCGGCGGCCATCCACCTGCGCCACGATGCCCTGACCGACCGCTGGGTCGCGATCTCGCCGGCACGCAACACGCGGCCGGATGCCGACGACGCCCCGCCCGTCGTCGCAGCGGGCGATGCGCCCGCGGTCGAGGCCACGGCACCGCCGGTCGCTGGCTGCCCCCTGTGCCCTGGTGGTCCCGAGGTGCCGTTCCCGTACGACGCCGCGGTGTTCGAGAACCGGTGGCCCACCCTGGTCGCCGACCCACCCGCCGCGCCGGAGCTGGAGGGGCCGACCGCACCCGCCCGCGGCCGCTGCGAGGTCGTGCTCTACACCTCGACCCACGAGGGGTCCCTCGCGACCCTGTCGGGCCGGGAGCTCGCGCGTGTCGTGGCCATCTGGACCGACCGGACCCGCGAGCTGTGGGCCGATCCGAGCCTGCGGTACGTCCTGCCGTTCGAGAACCGCGGCAACGAGGTCGGCGCGACCCTCCCCCACCCCCACGGCCAGATCTACGCCCTCGACCACCTCCCACCGGGGGCGGGGCAGCGCGTCACGGCGCTGCGTGAGCACCGGGACCGTGCCGGCGCCTGCCTGCACTGCGAGGTCGTAGCGCGGGACGCCGCCGCGACGCAGCGCACGGTGGCCAGCAACGACTCGTTCACGGTGACCGTCCCGTTCGCACCCGACTGGCCGTTCGAGCTGCACGTCCGCGCGCGGCGCCACGGGGCGCGCCGGCTGACCGACCTCACCACCGCCGAACGCCACGACCTGGCGATCGCACTGCGCGACGTGGTCCACCGCTACGACCGGCTCTACGACGAACCCATGGCCTACCTGATGGTGGCCCAGGAAGCACCCCGGGACGTCGACGGCGACCCCGCGGCCGACTGGCACCTGAGCTTCGAGTTCCTGCCGCCGCACCGGGCGCCCAACAAGCTCAAGGTGCGTGCCAGCGTGGAGACCGCGGCGGGGCTGTTCATCAACGACACCGTCCCGGAGGCCTCGGCCGCGGCGCTCGTCGCCGTCGGCGGCCCCGACCCCACGGTGCACGACCCGATCCCCGACGTCCAGGTGGTCACCCACCACACCGTCGGCACGGACACCGAGGACGTCCGGCCGCCCTGAGCGGCCGGGACGCCGCTGCGCCACCTGGCGCCGCTGCGTGCACCACCACCCGGGGGGGCGGGTTCACGCGGATCCCGATCCGAACCGGTTCGGGTCACAGAACGAAAGAGGGAGAGATGCGCACCAAGCGAGCGCTCGCCGCCGTCATCGCGGCAGCCACCGTGCTCACCGCCTGCGGTGGTAACGGTGACGATGGAGCTGACGACACCGACGGCACGGCCGCGACCGACGACGGCGCGGCCGACGATGGTTCGGCCGGTGAGGGCGGCGAGGTGGCCCTCCGCTGGCGGACCCGTCCCGACAACCAGGCCGAGATCGACGTCTACCAGTCGGTCAGCGACACCATCGCGGCGGACTGGGACGGCGTCGAGCTCGAGTACGAGCCGGGAGGGACCGAAACCGCCTCGTACCAGGATGCGCTCCGGACCGAGATCGCCGGGGGCACCGCTCCCGACGTGTTCTGGATCCCGGGGACCGACATCGCCGACTTCGCCAGCCGCGGCCTGATCCTGGACGTACGTGAGCTCGCGGCCGCCAGCGACGCGTACGCCGGTGACGACGCCTACTACGACGGCCCGATGGAGCTGCTGACCTACGACCCCGAGTCGGGCAGCGCCGGCCAGGCGCTCTGGGGCCTGCCCCGTGACGTGTCGACCTTCGGGCTCTACCTCAACCTCGACCTGATCGCGGAAGCAGGTGCCCCCGACCCCCGCGAGCTCGACGCCGCCGGGAACTGGAACTGGGACACCTTCCGGGAGGTCGGCGAGGCGGTCAGCGGTCTCGGCGACGAGATCTACGGGTTCGGCATGAACAACTGGTGGGCCAACCCGGGTATCTGGATCAACTCGGCCGGTGGCAACTTCTTCAACGCCGACCGCACCGCCTGCGCGGTCGACAGCGACGAGGCGATCCTCGGCCTCGAGTTCATGACCGGTCTCTACCAGGACGACCTCGCGGTGCCCTACGGCGAGGACTCGCAGCCTCCGTTCCAGGCCGGCCAGGTCGCCATGCAGCTGACCGGCCGCTGGTCGACACCCGCGTACCGGACCATCGAGGAGTTCGAGTGGGACGTCGTCAACGTCCCGGCCGGTCCCGCCGGTGCGGTCAACTGGACCTTCTGGGGCGCCTACGTGGTCAACGCCAACACCGACCACCCGGAGGCGGCGTTCGAGCTGCTGACCCGCCTCACCGACGGCGAGGTCCAGGGCCAGATCGCGGAGCTCGGCGCCAACATCCCGTCGCGCACCGATGACCCGGACACCATCGACACCTTCCTGACCTACACCCCACCGGCGAACAACCAGGCCTTCATCGACGGGCTGAACAGCTCCGTCCCCGAGGGTCCGCTGTGGCAGGGCGACTGGCCCGCGTTCGACACGATCCTCGCCCCCGCCATCGAGGGCGTGGTCTCGGGCTCGCAGTCGCTCGAGGACTTCCAGGCCACGATCTGCGGTCAGCTCGACCCCACGTTCGACTGACCCCCGACCCGGGGCGCTGCGCGAGCCCGTACCGCGCAGCGTCCCGGCCCTCAGCGGTGTGCCGTGACCAGCCTCTCCAGGTCACGGCCCACCCCCGAGGGAGGGAGCCCTCACCGCCCGAGGAGGCACCTGTGTCCCCGTTCGCCTTGCTGAGCTTGCGACCGCCACGCGTGCTGCACGCGTCGAGGTGGCTCCGGTGGTTGCTGGTGTGGCGTGTCGTCCACACCGTCATCGCCCTCGTCGCCGTCCTCGTGGTGCTCGGATCCGAGGCGATCGCGGGTCCGGCGCGCATCGCCGCGCTGACGGCGGGTGTCACCTTCGTCCTGCTGGGCGTGACCTCGTCGATCGCGCTCACCCGGGGACGGCACGTCGGACGGACCCTGTCGCTGGCGGCCGACTACCTCACCTTCGTCGGCGCGGTGGTCACCCTGCTGCAGACCAACCGGGTCTTCGTCGGGCTCGACGCGCTCGGTGCGACCTTCAGCCGCGGCGTGCCGTTCCTGCTGCTGGCGCTGCTGGCGTGGATCATCGGCGGCCTCGTCGCGGGCGAGGGACGCCCCAGTCCGGCGGCGAAGGTGCTGCGCTGGATCACCTGGCTCGGCGTCGTGGCCGCGCTGATCGCCGTCGGGATCCTGCCCGGCCTCGGCACGTTCCTGGCGCGGACCGCCCGACCGCTCGGTCTCGCGCTCCTGCTCGTCGGCACCACCAGCTGGTACCTCGCCTGGCGGACCTTCCAACGCGACGTGGGCAACCACCTGCGGGCCAGCAACCGCAGCCAACGCACGCTCGACGGGCTGTTGTTCGTCTCGCCCAACCTGCTCGGCTTCGCGGTGTTCTTCGCCGGTCCGCTCCTGTTCAGCCTCTTCGTGTCGCTGACCGAGTGGGATGCCTTCGGCGATGCCGACTTCGTCGGGCTCGGCAACTACGCGAAGATCCTGGCGCTCAACGTGCAGTTCCTCGGTGCCGGCGAGAGCGCGACGTCGGCACTGCCGGGTGGCTACTTCGAGTGGTTCTCCCTCGGCAGCATCGTCGTCGGGGCACGCGATGTGATGTTCTGGACCTCGATCCGCAACATCGTCGTGTTCACGCTGTTCGCGCTGCCGCTGTCCACCATCCCGGCGCTCTTCCTCGCCACCCTCCTGAACTCGAAGGCGCCGGGCATCAAGGTGTTCCGGGCCATCTACTTCATCCCGTCGATCGCGGGGGTGGTCGCGGTCGCGCTGATCTGGCGGCAGTTGTTCAGCGCGACGACCGGCTGGCTC
The DNA here is from genome assembly GCF_000969705.1 of Nitriliruptor alkaliphilus DSM 45188. Taxonomy (GTDB): domain Bacteria; phylum Actinomycetota; class Nitriliruptoria; order Nitriliruptorales; family Nitriliruptoraceae; genus Nitriliruptor; species Nitriliruptor alkaliphilus. The sequence continues at coordinate 1,706,467 of NZ_KQ033901.1, read as the reverse complement.
AACTACCTCATCAGCAGGGCCGTCGCCTTCGTCAACGGCCTCCCGCTGCTCCCGGAGGTCACCGACCCGCGCCTCCAGTGGTTGTCGGACGCCGACATCGCGCTGTTCTCGCTCGTGATCGTGTTCTCGTGGATGTTCCTCGGCTACAACGCCGTGCTGTTCCTCGCCGGCCTCCAGGGCGTCGACCCCACGCTCCACGAGGCCGCGATGCTCGACGGGGCGAACCGATGGCAGCGGTTCCGCAACGTGACGCTGCCGACGCTCAAACCCACGACGTTCTTCGTGGTCGCCTCCACGGGCATCCTCACCCTCCAGCTGTTCGGCGAGAACGTGGTCCTGTTCCCGACGACCACACCGATCGGCGCCGGTCCGGAGAACTCCACGTTGACCCCCGTGGTCTACCTCTACGACCAGGGCTTCCGGCGGTTCGCCTTCGGTTACGCCTCGGCGGTGGCCTGGGTCCTGTTCGTCCTGATCTTCCTGTTCACCCTGATCCAGTTCCGACGCCAACGCGAAGATGTGGGGAGCTGACCATGGCATCCGTGAGCGGCTCGTCCCAGCGCCACCGCCTCAACCGTCTCGGGCTCTACCTCGGGCTGTCCGCCTTCGGGATCGTGATGGTCTTCCCGTTCGCGGTGGTCGCGTTCGGGTCGCTGAAGGACGTCGGCGACGTCACCCGTTACCCGCCGCGCCTGCTGCCCTACACCCAGGACACCGCGGAGGTCGACGGCGAGGACCGTCCGCTGTACCGCGTCGACGGTCAGGAGCGGGTGCTCGTCGAGCAGCTCCAGATCGGGGTCTTCGCCGACCCCGCCGACCCCAGCGACACGGTACGGGTCCCGACGGCCGACGCGGAGCGCCGCGGTGGCTTCCTCGACACCGAGACGGTCGAGGTCGACGGCGATGAGTACGAGCTGTACGACGTCGTGGTCGATGGCCAGCAGCGCCAGCTGATCCAGGTCGGGTCGACCACCGAGGGGATCTTCGCCAGTCCCGACGATCCCACCGACACCGCCCGCACCAACGTGCGGACCGCCGAGACCGTCGACAGCCTGGCGGTCCACACCGACAACTTCCGTCGCGTCCTCGAGGTCCAGAGCCTCGACCGCAGCCTGACCAACACGATGCTGGTCACCCTCCTGGTGGTGGGTGGCACGGTGCTGACCTCCATCCTCGGCGGGTACGCCTTCGCGCGGATCGAGTTCCCCGGCCGGGACGCGATCTTCCTGGTCTACATCGGGTCGATCATGGTGCCGTTCGTGATCCTGATCATCCCGCTGTACCAGCTGATGGTCGCCCTCGGTTGGATCAACTCGCTCGCGGCGCTGGTGTTCCCCTTCTTCTTCAACGCCTACGGCACCTTCCTGATGCGCCAGTTCTTCGTGTCGATCCCGAAGGAACTCGAGGAGGCCGCTGTGATCGACGGCGCGTCGCGCTGGACGATCCTGTGGCGCATCTTCGTACCGCTGTCGATGCCGGCGATCGCCACGCTGTCGACGTTCATGTTCCTCTACGCCTGGAACAGCTTCATCTGGCCGTTCATCGTGATCGGGGGCGGCAACCTCGACAACCACGTGCTGACCGTGTCGTTGCAGCAGCTCGGCGGTCGGGCAGCGGACTCCCCGAACCTGATCATGGCGGGCGTGATGATCGCGATCGCGGTACCGGTCACCGTGTTCGTCCTCGCCCAGCGCTACTTCGTCGAGAACGTGGCCAGCAGCGGGATCAAGTGACACGCCGGTGACGTGACCGGGCGCCGGCGGAACCCGCCGGCGCCCGGCAGCTCACGACGCGTCAGTGGTGACTCGGCTCGTGGCGACGGTGGCCGTTGTCACGGTGCTCGTGCTCGGCCGGGTCGCGGTCGTCGACGAGGTCGCGGAAGGACGGCGGTGCCTCGGCCTGCTCGGCCGGGTCACGACCGACCAGCGCGGTGAACAGGACACGGCTGCCGAGGAGGGCCTGCCGGTGCTGCTCGGTGGTCGGTGAACTACCTTCCTGGTCCGGGCGGGCACGGCTCGTGCGGTACCGGTCGACGGCGGCGGGGTGGTCCGCGCTGAGGTCCTGGAGCCGCTGCTCGGCAGGGACCTCCGGGTAGCCGCGGCACTCAGCGACCTCGTCGAGGAGCGAGTCGGCGCTCCGGACGGCGGCCTCCGGCGCGTCGACGAAGCTGGTCTCGATGGCCTCGAACCGGGCACGGAAGGTGCTTCGTTCCCCCGAGCTCAGCGGACGGAGGTCGAGCGCCTCGCGACGGGCTTTGCGGTCGCTGAGCTGCTCCTCGGCGCGACGTTCGCTGCCGGCCCGGTCGACCGCGCGGGCGTAGTCTGCCCCGCCGTGCCGCTGCTTGAGCTCGGCCCGGCGGCGGCGACGGCGACGGCGCACGAGGAACAGCACGATGGCGGCCACGATCGCCAGGACCGCGACCACCGCCACGGCGATGACGATGATCTCGTTGGTGGTCAGGTTCACGGTTCGCTCCGGGTGGGGGGCGCAGGGTCGGTGGGTGGTGCGCAGACTCGCGCGCCGACCACCTTCAGGACACGCAGCCTGACGCCCCCGGCCGGTCGACGGGGGAACGCGCACTCGACCCCCGCCCTCCTCGCCGGCGGCCACCCCCGTGCGACCGGGGCCGACCCCGCCCGTTCGCCGGGGGGTGCGCGGTCACCGCCTGCTCACGCCTCGGAGCGACGAGGCTGCGGGTCGACCGGCTGCTGCTCGGAGCGCGGACCGTCGGCGGGGAGGTCACGCTCGATGGGGTCGGCACCGCCGGCGCGTTGCTCGGCCGGGACGTCCTCGTCACCGTGATCGCGCAGATCGAGCGTCCGGCCCTCGTCGGGCTCGCGACCGTCCGGCGTCAGATGGTCGTCGAACGGCGCCGCAGGAGCGTCCTCGTGGTCGTCGTCGGCCGGAGCTCCGAGCAGTGCCTCGAAGAGACCGCGGGCAGCCAGCAGCCGGCGGCGCTCGTCGTCCACGCTCGACCCACCGCTCGCTGCCCGCCGGTAAGCGTGCACCTCGTCGGAGTGGTCCACGGCGAGGTCGTCGAGACGTCGATCGGCGGGAGCGTCGGGGTAACCCCGAGCGCGGGCGAGGTCGTCGAGCAGCACGTCCGCGCCCCGGACGGCGCTGGCGGGACCGTCCACGAAGCTCGCCTGCAGGGCCTCCCACCGCGCGAGGAGGCTGCGCCGCTCCTCGGCGTCGAGGTCACGGAGGGCCATCCGGTCGTGTCGTTCCTGCCGGGCCTCGAGCTCCTGCTCCGCGTCGGTCCGCGAGTCCGCGCGCTCGACGGTGCGGTCGTACTCGGGGCCGTAGCGGCTGCGCAGCCGGTCGCTGCGTTCCTGACGCTTGCGGCGGCGGAGCACGGCGGCGATCACGGCGACGATCACCACGATCACGACCGCCGCGATGATCCAGGGCAACAGCTCGGCGAACTCCAACGGGGTGGCTCCGGTCGGGGTCGACCGACACCCTGCCCCGTGCGCAGCCCCTCGTACCCCGGTCGGTCGGGCGGAACGCGCGCCGGGCGGTCACCTGCCACCGACCGGCCCCGGCCGGTCAGCCAGCGTCGGCCGCTCAGTCGGCGTCGACCTCGGTCGGCAGCTCGACCTTGCGGAACAGCGGCGTCGGCGTGCCGAGCTGCGTCCCCGCGGCGACCTCGGGACGCGACCAACCGCGGCCGCTCAGGTCGCCGTCCCCGCCGAGCCAGCGGTCGAGCTCGGCGCTGCCGAACGGCACGTACGGCGCGAACGCCACGTTCAGCCCGGCGATCGCCTGGAGCGCCACCCACAGCGTGGTCGCGGTGCGGGCCCGGTCGGTCTTGGCCGTCTTCCACGGCTCGAGCGCGTTGAGGTAGGCGTTGGCCGCTTGGGCGCCCGCCATCGCCTCCTTGAGGGCCGCGCGCAGCTCCACCCGCTCGAGCAACCCCTGGGCGGCTGCGAGGCGGTCGTCGACCTCGGCGAGTAGGGCGAGGTCGCGCTCATCGGGGTCGACCGGCTCGGGCACGACGCCGTCGAACTGCTTGCCGGTCATCGCCAGCACGCGGTTGACCAGGTTGCCCCAGGTCGCCACCAGCTCGTCGTTGATGCGCCGGACGATCTCGTCGGTGGTCAGGTCGACATCGTTGTACTCCGGCAGGTTGGTGGCCATCGCGTACCGCAGGGCGTCGGGTTGGTACCGCTCGAGCTCGTCGAGCAGGGAGCCGCCGACGCCCTTGGACTTCGACGCCTTGGCGCCCTTGAAGGTCACGTACTGGTTGCCAGGCACGTTCGTCGGCAGGTTGAGGTCGCCGGCCCCGAGCAGCTGCGCCGGCCAGTAGACCGCGTGGAAGGGGATGTTGTCCTTGCCGATGAAGTAGTAGCTCTCGGCGGCGGGGTCCTCCCACCACGCCTTCCACGCGTCCGGGTCACCCTGCGTCTGCGCCCACTCCTTCGACGCCGACAGGTAGCCGATGACCGCGTCGAACCAGACGTAGATGCGCTTGTCCTGCGGGTTGTCGAGCCCCGCGTCCTCGGGCAGCTCCACCCCCCAGGCCAGGTCACGGGTGATGGCCCGGTCGTGCAACCCGCCGCGGACGAACCCCTGCGCCCAGTTGATCACGTGGTTGCGCCAACCCTCGCGGGTCGCCAGCCACTCGGCGACCGGCTCCTGGAGCTTGGAGAGCAGGATGAACCAGTGGTCGGTCGCACGCGGTTCCGGCGTGGCGTCCGAGAGCTTCGAGCGCGGGTCGATCAGATCGCCCGGGTCGAGGGTCTTGCCGCAGGTGTCGCACTGGTCGCCGCGAGCGTCAGTCGCGCCGCAGTTGGGACAGGTCCCCTCGACGTAGCGGTCCGGCAGGAAGCGCTCGACCTGCGGGTCGTAGAACTGCTCGGTGGTGCGGATCTCGAGGTAGCCGTTGTCGCGCAGGGCCTGGAACATCTCGCGCGTGACCTCGTGGTGGTTCTCGGTCATCGTGGAGGTGAAGCAGTCGAAGCTGATGCCGAGCTCGTCCCAGTACCGCAGGAACTCGGGGTGGAAGCGCTCGACGATCTCGCGCGGGCTGACGCCCTCGTTGTCCGCGCGCACCGTGATCGGCGTGCCGTGCGCGTCGGAGCCCGACACCATCAGCACCCGGTCGCCGTTGATGCGGTGGTAGCGGGCGAACACGTCGGCGGGCAGGTACGCCCCGGCGAGGTGGCCGAGGTGCAACGAGCCGTTGGCGTACGGCCACGCCACGGCGACCAGGATGTGCCGCGAACCTGCGGTGGGGGTGTCTTCGCTCATGAGCGCGAGCCTATCGACGGCCACCACCGCCTCGGACGCGCTCAGAGCCGCACGAGGCCCTCGTCCCCGACCGTGACGTCCAGGTCGCAGCTCGGGCACCGCCAGCCGACCTCGAGCGTCGTCCCGCACGTACGATGCACCGGCGCGAGCGACGGGTCGGCCCAGGCCGCCAGCAACCGGAGGGCGCCGGACAGCTCACGTCCCCGCCGGGTCAACTCGTAGACGACCCGGAGCGGCCGCCGCTGGTAGGGGACGGCGACCACCAACCCGTTGGCCTCGAGCCCCCGCAGACGATGGGTCAGCACGTTCGGCGCGATCGGGGCGACGTCGCGGGTGAGGTCTCCGAAACGTCGCGGCCCGGCGAGCAGGGCGTGGACGACCTGCAGCGTCCAGCGGTCACCGACCTGCACCGCTGCGGCACGGACGGCGGCGCCCTCGGCCTCGTGTACGGACACCGGTCTGCCTCCTGCGCCGCCGGGGCGCAGGGTCGACCCATCGCGCCCGCGGCAGCGTACCGTCCACCGGGCAGTCACTTGCGATGTGCAAGCGACAAGGAGAACCAGGAGCCCTCGTGAGCGCGCTCACGGAACTGCAGTCAGCCGTGGCGGACGCCGCCACCAGCCTCGGACCGTCCGTGGTCGCCGTCGGCCGCGGCGCGGGGATCGTGGTCGGCCCCGACCGGGTCCTGACCAACGCCCACAACCTCACCGATCCGGAGGTGGTTCCCGTTCGCTTCGCCGACGGGCGCCGCGCCGACGGGACGCTCGCCGCAGCGGACGTCGACGGTGACCTCGCGGTCGTCACGGTCACCACCGGCGGTGCACCGGTCGCGCCGTTCGCCGACGAGGGGCCGCAGCTCGGCCAGGCGGTCATCGCCTTCGGTGCCCCGCGAAGCGGGTCGAGCCGCGTCACCGTCGGGTTCGTCTCCGCGGTGGAGCGCAGCTTCCGTGGTCCTCGTGACCGGCGGATCCACGGGGCGGTGGAACACACCGCCCCGCTCGGACGGGGATCGTCCGGCGGCCCCATCGTCGACGTCCAGGGCAGGGTGGTCGGCATCGACACCCACCGCCGGGGCGACGGGTTCTACCTGGCCCTGCCGAGCTCGCCGGTGCTGGCGGCGCGGATCGACGCGCTCGGGCGCGGCGAGGCCCCGGTCCGTCGTCGCCTCGGCGTCGCCGTCGCGACGTCGGAGGTCGCTCTGCGGCTGCGCGCCGCCGTGGGCCTGCCGCCCCGTGACGGCGTGCTGATCCGTGACATCGACGAGGACGGCCCCGGGGCCGCCGCCGGGTTGCGGGTCGGCGACCTGCTGGTCGCCGGCGACGGGCAGGACCTCGACGGGCCGGAGGCGCTGCTCCGCCTCCTCGACGAGGCCGGGCACGGTGCGATCGTCCTCACGGTGCTGCGTGGCGCGGACGAGGTGACCATCACCGTGACCGACTGAGCGTGCACAGCCGCGAGGGTGGCCACCGACGCCGGGGACAACCGGTGGCAGCTCGGCTCCGAACCAGCGAGGATGCCCCTCGCTCGCGCGCTCCCCGTGCTCGCCCTCGTCGCCATCGCGGCCGGAGGTCCCCTGCTCGTGCCGTCCATCCCCGCTCCCGGTACGTCGCCTGCCCGTGCGCTCGGTGACGACGACAGCCGCTTCGCCTCCCTCGCCGGCGTCGAGGTCCACCACAAGGTCGCCGGCGACCGCGGGGATCCGGCGGTCGTGCTGCTGCACCACTTCTACGGCAACGTCTCCACGTGGCGCCACGTCCAGCGCGCGTTGTCGGACCGCTTCCACGTCGCGGCGTTCGATCGTCCGGCCTTCGGGTTGACGCAGCGGCCGCCCCGCGAGGCGTGGAACGGCACCAACCCCTACACCCGTGCGACGTCGGCGCGGATCACCGTCGAACTGCTCGATCGCCTCGAGGTCGACCAGGCGGTGCTCGTGGGGTCCTCCGCGGGGGGGACCTCGGCGCTCGAGACCTACGCCCGGTCCCCCGAGCGCGTCCGGGCGCTGGTCCTCGTCTCCCCCGCCATCACCGGTGATGTCGGACCGCCGTCCTGGCTCCGACCGGCGCTGCGCACCCCGCAGCTGCGTCGGATCGGCCCACGCATCGTGCGTCGCGCAGCCGGTGAGGTCACCGTCGAACGCGTCGCCGGATCGTGGTTCGATCCGTCACGTGCCACCGAGGAGGACGTCGCGGCCTACACCCGACCGTTGCAGGTCGACGGGTGGGACGTCGGCTACTGGGAGCTGTTCGCCGCCGACCCGCCCCCGAACCTGTCCGCTCTGCTGCCCCGTATCGACGTGCCGACCCTGGTGGTCTCCGGCGACAGCGACCCCGTGATCGCCCCGCGGTTCAGCCGCCGGACGGCGCAGGCGATCCCCGGCGCCGAGTACGTCGAACTCAAGAGGTGTGGTCACACGCCGCAGGAGGAGTGCCCCGAGGCGTTCGAGGCCGTCGTCCGCGACTTCCTCGACGGCCTCCCGGGCTGAGCTGACCGCCGCGCGTTCGTCACCGCACGGACGCGTACCGGTCGTCGATGTTGCGCAGCGCCTCATCGAGCTCGATCTGACCGGTGACCCAATCGGTCATCTCGCTCCAGAAGGACCCGGGCTGCGCGCTGGAGCCCACGTCGCCCGGCATGAGGTCCGAACCGTCGAAGCGGAACGCGCTCGCGTCGGCCAGCAACGCTGATGCCTTCCGCGCCGAGTCGCTGGCGTAGGCCGTGTCGTCGAAGACCGGCGCGAAGGGCGACAGGAACCCTCCGATCGCGGCCCACGCGTCGCCAGCCTCCGGTGTGGCCAGGAACCGGATGAACGTCCGTGCCGCCTCGTTGTCGGTGTACACGGCCGCGAAATCCCCGCCACCGAGGGCTGGCACGTCACCTCCGTCGATGGCGGGGAGCGCGAAGAAGTCGTAGTCCGTTCCGAAGGTGGCGTCCGGGTCGATCTGCTCGATGAAGCCCTCGATGAAGGTCGCCTGACGGTGCAGACCGCACGCAGGGTCGTCACCGAGGATGCCGCCCACCGACGTGCCGAACGCCTCGCGGGCGATCTGCTCGCGGCCACCGGCCACCTGTGCGTCGTCGGTCCAGATCGGCACGAGGTAGGCCTCGAGAGCGCTGGACACCTCGGGGGAGGCGAACGCGAGGTCGCCCGCCACCCAGCGGTCGTACCCGTCGAGTCCGATGGTCCGCAGCAGGATGTCCTCGACCCAGTCGGTCGCGACCCAGCCCGTGCCCTCACCGGACTCGATGCCGATGCACCACGGGGTGAGCCCGTCGGCGACCATCCGATCGGTGAGCGCGGTCAGCTCGGCCCAGGTCGTCGGCACCTGGTACCCGCCGGCCGCGAACGTCGCCGGGCTGTACCAGACCAGCGACTTGTAGCTCAGCCGCATCGGCTGGGCGTGGTAGACGCCGTCGAAGGTGACCAGCTCGGCCAGACCGCCGACCATCTGCTCGGCGATGGCGTCCGCGTCGAGGTAGTCGAGCGGCCGGAGCAGCCCCTGACGGTGGAAGTCCTCGAGCAACCCCGGCTGCGGGTGCAGCAGGATGTCGGGCGGGTCCTCCGCGGCCAACCGTGCCCGCGCCAGGGACCCGAAGTCCGTGGACCCCTCCTCGGTGATCGCGATGTCCGGGTGCTGCGCCGCGAAGGCATCGAGGAGCGCACCGAGGCCGGCGACGTCGGCCTCCCCCGTGAACGCGTGCAGGATCGTCACCTCACGATCGACCGCTTCGACACCCGGCCCGTCCACTCCGTCGCACCCGGCGGCCGCCAGCGCCACCAGGACCGCAGCGGCCACCACGCGCACCCTCACGCCACACCGCCGGAGGGGTCACGCAGCACCCGCTCGTCGGTAACCGCACGATCGTCGCCCCCGAGGTCGGCCGCGCCGTCGAACACCTCGAGGTCGGCGATCCACGCGGCCACCTCGGCGTCACCCTCCGCAGGGCTCACGCGCCGTTCATCGGGCTCGAACGCCAGGACGGTCGTCACGTAGCTGTCGGCCGCGGCCCACAGGTCCACGTCGCCTCCCTCGACCTCGGAGCGGTGGTGCCAGTGGTCGAGCACCTCGTGGAACAGCTCGGCATCGTCACGTCGACCACGGAGCTCGGGAGGGATGCGTTCGATCACCGGATCGAAGGAGCGTTCCAGCCACCGGTGGGCGATGATCGCCTCCGGCAGCGCTCGCCCCTCCTCGCGTTCCAACCAGGCCCCGAAACTGTGCAGGTCGTTGAGCAGCCGGCGGGCCTGGTGGTCCTGCACGTGCAACCCGGTGAGGCGTTCCAGGAGACGCTGGAACCGACCGGGCTCGAGCACGCCGGTCTTGAGCACCATGCGTGTCACCCCGGGTTCGTCCTGGACGAGTTCGACCTCCTCGACGTCGTAGCCGAGGTCGTTGATGCGGCGCAGGCGGTCGTGGATCCGGTAGCGCTCGTCGTCGGCGAAGACCTCCTCACGGGTCAGCTCGCTCCAGAGGAGGCCGTACCGCTCGCGCAGCTCGTCACCGAGCGCGAAGGGATCGACCTGGTCGCCGAGGATCCCCGCCGCCTGCAGGTCGAGCAGCTCGCCGCCGCACTTCTCCACCGCGAGGTCCAGGTCGTAGGACCGCTGCCCGGCGGACAGCTCGTCGTGCAGCTCGCCGGTCTCGGTGTCGACCACGTAGGCCGACAGACGGCCGGCGTCACGCCGGAAGAGGGTGTTCGACAGCGAGCAGTCGAGCCACAGGAACCCGTTGATGTGGATCCGCACCAGGAGGTGCACCAGCGCATCGAGCATCGCCTCGCGCAGCTTCTCGTGGGCCTGCCGCTGGAACAGCAACCGGTAGGGGACCGAGTACTCGAGGTGCTCGGTGATGAGGACGGGGTCCATGCGCTCGCCGGCCGGGGTGTCGCGCAGCGTCACGACCCCGACCACGTCGACGACCGGGACACCCTCCTGCTTCAGGTAGCGCAGGAACCGCCACTCGCGCAGCGCGTAGCGGCGCGGGAGCTCCTTGAGGTGGTAGAGCCGGTCCTCGTACTGGACCGTGCGGACCACGTGTCGGTGGATGCCCATCGGCATCTGCACGATGCGCTCGTGGTCCCACGCCTCGAGCGGCTGCGACCAGGGCAGGTCGAGGAAGTCGGGGTGCCCGGTACGGGCGGTCAGCTGGAAACGCACGACGGCTGGGGTCCTCGGATGGCGAACGAGCGGGCGAACGAAGGGTCGTTCGCGGTGCGGACCGCAGCGGACCGCACCACCCGCACGTTCTACCCCTTCACGGAGCCCGCCGTGAGCCCGCGGACGAAGTAGCGCTGCAGGGTGAAGAACACGAACATCGGCACGGTCATCGTGATGAAGGCACCAGCGGTGAGCAGCTGCCACGCCTGACCCTGCTCACCGAGCAGCCCCGCGAGGTTCAGCGTGACCACCTGGACCTCCTCGGTGCCACCGAGGAACACCAGGGCGACGAGCAGGTCGTTCCACACCCACAGGAACTGGAAGATGGCGTAGGCCGCGAGGACAGGGACCGACAACGGGACGATCAAGCACCTCGACGGCGACGGCGGTGCCGGTCTGCTCGCCGCACGCGCGCATCCCTCCCGTCGAGGGAGGTCTCGCGCGCACCGGCCCGCCGCGGGGCGGCCACCCGACGGTGGCCGCCGCGCGGGCGCGGACGTGTCAGCGCAGCGCGTGCCCGTGCTCGGCGTCGAAGAAGTGCAGGTGCTCGGTCTGGAAGCCGACGTCCTTGCGGTCCCCGAGCTTGGCCTTGTAGGTCGGCTCGAACCGCGCCGTGAAGCTCTGACCGCCCTCCGCCGCCTGACGCTGGAGATCCTCGAAGGCCTCCTCGTCGTCCATCGCCTCCTTCATGTCGTCGGTGACGATGGGCGCGGACGTGGTGCTGAAGTGGATGAGCATCTCGGCACCGAGCAGCTCGACGAGGGTGACCTCGCGCTGCTTCCAGACCTGGTCGGGGCCGACTTCCTCGGCGGGGGCGAAGTGCTCGGGACGCATCCCGACGGCGACCTTGCCGCCGTCGCGTTCGGCGACCTTCGGGTAGCGGTCGAGCGCGGCGTCCGGGACGTGCAGGCGGTTCTCGCCGCGGTCGAGCTCGATCCAGACCTTGCCGTCCTCCTTGCGGATCACAGCCTCGGCGAGGTTCATCGACGGTGACCCCATGAACCCGGCGACGAAGAGGTTGTCGGGGCGGTCGTAGAGGACCTGGGGGGCGTCGACCTGCATCAGGTAGCCCTTCTTGAGGACGGCGACGCGGTCACCCATGGTCATCGCCTCGACCTGGTCGTGGGTGACGTAGACGGTGGTGACCCCGAGCCGGTCCTGCAGCGCGGCGATCTCGGCACGCATCTGGACGCGCAGCTTGGCGTCGAGGTTGGACAGCGGCTCGTCCATCAGGAAGGCCTGCGGGCTGCGGACGATCGCCCGCCCCATGGCCACACGCTGACGCTGGCCGCCGGAGAGGGCCTTGGGCTTGCGGTCGAGGTGCTCGTCGAGCCCGAGGATGTCCGAGGCTTCCTTGACGCGCCGGTCGATCTCCTTCTTGTCGACCTTGGCGAGCTTGAGCGCGAAGCCCATGTTGTCGGCGACCGACATGTGGGGGTAGAGCGCGTAGCTCTGGAACACCATCGCGATGTCCCGCTCCTTCGGTGTCAGGTCGTTGACGACCCGGTCACCGATGGACAGCTTGCCGCTGGTGATCTCCTCGAGGCCCGCGACCATGCGCAGCGCCGTCGATTTCCCGCACCCCGACGGACCGACCAGGATGACGAACTCACCGTCCGCGATCTCGAGGTTGAGATCGAAGATCGCCTGGTACCCGTCCGGGTACACCTTGTTGACGTCCTCGAAGACGACGTTCGCCACGACCGGTCTCCCTCTGTTCCGGCGACCGCATGTGTCGGCCGCTCGCTCCGACGACCACTCTGGTCGAAGGGTGTGCGTACTGCAAGCGTTCTCAGCTCTCGGTGCTGCGCCCCCGTGGTGGGGGTCCGGTGCTCCGACGCACGACGAGCCGCGTCGGGATGGTCTCGTGTACCACGTCTAGCCGGGCGCCACCGAGATGTTCGAGCAGAAGTGCCGCAGCGCGCTCGCCCGTGCGCAGCACGTCCTGCCGGACGGTGGTGAGTCCGACGTAGGCTGCCACATCGTGGTCGTCGAAGCCGACGATCGACAGATCCTCGGGAACACGGAGGCCCGCATCGCGCGCAACCTGCACCGCGCCGATCGCCATCTCGTCCGACATGGCGAAGACGGCCGTCGGCGGCTGGTCGAGGTGCAGCAGCTGGTGCATCGCCTCGGCGCCACCATCGAGCGAGAAGTTGCCGGGGACCACCAGGGCCGGGTCGCGGACCAGGTCAGCAGCCCGCAGCGCCTCGTCGTAGCCGCGGTGGCGCTCCTGTGGCGCATCGAACCCGAAGGGCTCGTCGTCGAGGCCACCGATCAGCCCGATGCGCCGGTGCCCGAGCCCGATCAGGTGGCCCACAGCCAGACGGGCAGCCACGGCGTTCTCGACCTCCAGCGACGAGGCCGCGTCGGTCCGCGAACCGATGGTCACTACCACGAGCCCGTCCGCCACGAGCCGTTCGAGGTGGTCGCTCAACAGCGGCGAATCGACGGCGATCAACCCGTCGACGCGTTTGCGGAATGGCAGCCGCTCGCGGAAACCATCGCGTCCGCCGGGACCCGAGGTGGTGTAGGGCAGCAGGTCGTAGCCAGCGACGGTGAGCACGCTCTCGGCTCCGGAGAACGCCGTCGCGTAGTACCACGCGCCGAGCATCGGCACCACGAGCCCGACCGCGAGGCTGCGACCCGACGCCAGGCGCGCCGCCGAGGGGTCGGCCACGTAGTGCAGCTCGCGCGCGGCAGCCAGGACCCGTTCACGGGTCGAGGGCGCCACGTTGGGCAGGTCACGCAGGGCGCGGGAGACGGTCGCGACCGACACCTCGGCGCGGTGCGCGACGTCATCGATGGTCACGGCGCTCACCCCGGGCTGCTTGGACGCGGCAGCCGGGCGCTCCGGACGTGCGGGGTGCGTGCCGGCCGCAGTCGACCGATCCGCCTCGTCGCCACGTGCGGGCCCGGTCACCGTGCCTCCCTCGGCGGACGTCGGCGGACGTGGGCGTTGCGCGCAGCCCCGTCGGCGTGAGAGGGTACGCACTGCAAGCGCTTGCAACAACGGTGCGGCGGGCGCCGCCGAGAGGTGACGGGTGTGACGAGCACGACCAGCAGGACGGACCGGACCGGTGTCACGGGCGTGAGGGAGGTGACGAGGGCCGGGCCGTGGTGGCGGGGTGCCGTCGGGTACGAGATCTACGTCCGGTCCTTCGCGGACGGCGACGGTGACGGGGTCGGCGACCTGCGGGGCGCGCGGACCAAGCTCGCCCACCTCGCCGACCTCGGGGTCGACCTGCTCTGGCTCACGCCCTTCTACCGCTCCCCGCAGCGGGACCACGGCTACGACGTCAGCGACTACCTCGACGTCGATCCGTTGTTCGGCGACCTCGACGACCTCAGCGCCTTCGTCGACGAGGCCCACGAGCTCGGCATGAAGGTCGTCGCCGACCTCGTGCCCAACCACAGCTCCGACCAGCACCCGTGGTTCCAGGACGCCCTCACGGGCCGGGACGCCGAGCACCGTGACCGCTACGTGTGGCGCGACGGTGCCCCGGACGGCGGGCCACCCAACAACTGGGTCAGCCACTTCGGGGGCCCCGCCTGGACCTACCACCCACCGACCGATCAATGGTGGATGCACCTGTTCCTGCCCGAGCAGCCCGACCTCAACTGGGACGACGAGGTGGTGCGCGCCGAGTTCGAGCGGATCCTGGCGACCTGGTTCGAGCGCGGCCTCGACGGGTTCCGCATCGACGTCGCCCACTCGCTGGTCGAGCACCCCGAGTTCCCCGACAACCCCCTCAAAGGGGACCCGCCGCCGGAGGGTGCCGGGCCGGACGACGTCTTCGCCGCCTACGAGCACGTCCACGACCTCGACCAGGAGGGGGTGCTCGACATCTACCGCGCATGGAACCGGGTCGCCGCCGACCACGACGCGGTGCTGATCGGTGAGGTCTACCTGCTCGACCCGGACGCGGTCGCCCGGTACGTCCGTGACCAGGACGGCCTGCACCTGTCCTTCTGCTTCCCGGCGCTGCACACCGTCTGGGAGGTGGACGACATCGCCACGACGCTCCGCGCCGCCACCACGGTCGGTGGACCGAACTTCGCCTGGCCGCTGTCGAGCCACGACGACCCACACGCGGCGACCCGGTTCGGCGGTGGCGACCTCGGCGCCCGGCGGGCCCTGGCCTACTTCACCCTCCTGGCCACGCTGCCCGGGGTGCCCTTCCTCTACCAGGGCGACGAACTCGGGCTGGACGACGGCCTGATCGACACGGCCGAGGATCCGATCAGCCTGCGCAACCCGGGGGCGGTGGGTCGCGACGGCTGCCGCACCCCGATGCCGTGGGAACCCGGTCCCGGGTACGGCTTCACCACCGGCGACCCGTGGCTTCCCTTCGGCACCAACCGGTCCGGCACGCGCACTGCAGCCGCGCAGGCCGGTGACCCACGCTCGCCCCTCGAACGCACCCGGGCGCTCCTGCACGCCCGCCGCGGGCTGCCCGACCTCCTCGGGGATCTGCCCGCGACGTGGCTCGACGTCCCCGCGCCGCTGGTCGCCGTCCGCCGGGGTGACACCACCGTGGTGCTACACGTGGCCGACAGCGACGTCGATGGCGCTGCGGCCGTGCAGCTCGAGGTGGGCCGAGGGCGCCTCGTGTACGCCAGCGCCGAGGGGACCGACCTCGACGACGGCCACCTGGTGCTGCCACCGGACGCCGCCGCCATCGTCGTGCACAGCGGCGGCCGGCTGTGACCGCCCCGATGGTGATCGTGGCCGGCGAGGCGCTGGTCGACCTCGTCCCCCGTGGCGATGCGCTGTGGCCCTCGGCGGCCGGGTCGCCGGTCAACGTCGCCGTCGGGCTCGGCCGGCTCGGTGTCGCGACCGCCTTCTGCGGGACGGTCTCCACCGACGGGTTCGGGGATCTCATCGCGACGCGCCTCGACGATGCCGGGGTGGCCCTCGACCTGCTGACCCCGGTGGGGTTACCGACGACCCTGGCGGTGGTGCACCTCGACGCCGAGGGCCGAGCCAGCTACGGCTTCTACCTCGACGGCACCTCGGCCGACGGCCTGACCCCGGACAGCCTGCCGTCCCTGCCGGAGAACGCCGCGCTGCACGTGTCGTTCGGCGCCATCGGTCCCACGACCGTGCCCGCCGGTGAGGCGCTCGTGCACCTGATCGAGCGCGAGGCCGGCCACCGCGTCGTCAGCCTCGATCCCAACGTCCGCCCGAGCGCCATCGACGACCTGACCGCGACGGTCGCGCGCCTCGAGGCCGCCGTGGCCGCCAGCGACGTCGTGAAGGCCAGCGACGAGGACCTCGCGGCGCTCCACCCCGGGGTCGCGCCCGAGGAGGTCGCCGCCCGGTGGGCCGGCTCGGGCCCGGCCCTCGTGGTGGTCACCCTCGGGCCGGACGGTGCCGTGGCCTTCGGGGCCGCCGGGCGGACCGAGATCCCCGGTCGGCAGGTCGAGGTCGTCGACACGGTCGGGGCCGGGGACGCGTTCACGGCGGGGCTGCTCGGCCACCTCGCCGGGGCTGGGCTGCTCGACCGGGAGGCGCTCCGCGCCATCGACGCCGACGCCACCACGGCCGCGCTCGAGCACGCCGTCCGGGTCGCCGCGATCACCTGCACGCGGACGGGCGCCGATCCCCCGACCGCCGCGGACGTCGGCTGACCCACAGCCGACCGGCCGGGGTCAGCCAGCGCGGAGGGCGGCCAGCGCGGTCAGGGTGCGTTCGCCCCCCGGATCGCCTGCGGTCGCCGGAACGACGACCGCCTCGTCCAACCCGGCCGAGGCGTACGCGGCCAGCCGGTCCGACACCGCCTCGGCGTCGCCGACCAGCCCGACCCGGTACGCAGCGTCGGCTGGCAGTGCGTCGAACAGCTCCTGCCGATCGGCGCCCTGCGACGCCAGGTCGACGGCCGTCACGAAACCGGCGTCGCGGAACATCTCCGCGTACCCAGCCACCTCGAGGTAGCCCACGAGGCTCCACATCATCTGCGCGTACGACGCGGGATCCGGCGCGACGGCTGCCGGGATCCAGGCAGCCAGGCGGGGCACGGGGCGGCCGACGCGTGCCGCAGCGGCGTGCAGCCGGGACCGGAACTCGGCCGCCAGGTCGGGCGAGACGAGATCGAGCACCATCCGGTCGGCGTGCGTGGCCGCGACCTCGATGGCCCGGTCCCCGAAGGCTGCCACCGTGATCGGCCCACCGGGCGGATCCAGGCGGAGGTGGTACCCGTGCGTGGAGATCACCTCGCCGTCGAAGTCGACGGGGCGGCCACCGAACAGGGCGCGAACGACCTGCGCGCTCTCCGACAGCGCCGTCGCGGGGCGCCGGCGCGATCGACCGTGCGCTGCCTCGACGTAGCGGACGCTCGAGGTGCCGAGGGCGACGCCGACCGGCCTCCGTGCGATGGCGGCGGTCGATGCAGCGGCGCTCGCGATCATCACGGGGTCCCGAACCGACACCGGGATAGGCCCGACGGTCAGCGGGATGCGGTCGGTGCGTGACGCGATCGCGGTGGCGAGGACGAACGCGTCCCACACCCACCCCTCGCCGATCCAGAGCTCGTGGAAGCCGAGACGATCGGCCATCACGCCCACCTCGAGGTCCTCCTGCGGGGGGACGTCCGGCCGCGCGGCGACCACGACGCTGATCTCCATCGTTCCCTCGTGGCTCGGTGCGGGCGTTCGGTGCCGAGGCGCAGCCACCCTAGAGAGCGCCGCAGCCGGGCGTACGCGGGGCGGACCAACCGCCCCGTCGAAGAGCGGTCCATACTCGGGTGCGGCCCGGGGACACCCCACCGGTGTTCCCACGCATCGCAGGAGGAGGCCGTGACGTGGCAGCGGGAACCGTTCAGACGCTCGCGGTGCTGTTGGGGGCCGCCCACGCCGTGGTCCTGGTGCTGGGGTCACGGTGGGCACGCCCCGGTCGCGTGGCGCCGGTCCGAGCCAGCCTGCACCCGCCCCTGGCCGTTCGGGGCGGGTACGCGGCGTTGGTGGTCCCGCTGCTGTATCCGGCTGTCGTGGTCGTCTCACCGGGCTGGGGATACGAGGGGTGGTCGAACTGGTCGTCCCCGATCGATGTGGCGCTGCAGGGAGCAGGGCTCGGAGTGTGGGCCGCGGGCATGATCGTCCTGGTCTGGGCGGCCAAGGACCTGGGGCGCTACCTGAGCGTGGACGGGGCGACCGAGGACCACGAGCTGGTGGCCTCGGGTCCGTACCGGTACATCCGCCACCCGGTCTACGGTTCGTTCACGGCCATCGCGGCCGGGGCTGGGCTCGTGTTCCGCAGCTACCTGCTCGTCGGGGTTGCGGCGGTGTGGCTGGTGGCCGCGCGGTGGTGGGTGAGGACGGAGGAAGCACTGCTGTCATCCCCCGATGGGCTCGGCGACGCCTACCGCTCCTACAGCGAACGGACCGGCCGGTTCCTGCCCAGGCTGCGTCAGCTTCGACGATGAGGCAGCCTCGGCGAACCACGAGGGGCCGACCCGACCAGGACGGGCTGGCATACTGAGGGCCCGAGGGCTGGGGAGCCGGCATGCCCGGAGCAGCCGCTGGGGATGCGACATCCCCCGAGGATCTGGTTCGCACGGCAGAGGTGATCGCGTCGCTCTGCCTGGCCACGGACCTCGGGATGGGGTTCCCGTTCGAGCACGGACTCGCGGCCACCCTCACCACGATGCGGCTGTGCGACGCCCTAGGGGTCGACGCCGAGACCGCCAAGGTGACGTACTACGTGTCGCTGCTGATGTACTCGGGCTGCACGGTCGACGGTCAGGAACGTGCAGGGATCTTCGGCGGCAGCCTCACGCAGCAGCACACGCACCGCCAGCACGGCTCCCAACTCGAGAGCCTGGTCGGCATCGCCAGAGCGCTGCCCTCCCCCGAAGCATCCTTGCCACGACGCACCTACCAGGTGGCCACACGGCTACCCCGAGCCCGTTCGTTCGCGCTCCGACACTTCAACGCGTTCTGCGAGGTCGCGGGGATGCTGGCCGAGCGGCTCGGTCTGCCGGAGTCGGTCGCCGAGATCTTCCCCTACCTGTCGGAGCGGTGGGACGGCGCCAGCATGCTGAGCCGCGCCGAGGGAGCGGACATCCCGCTCCCGCTGCGGATCACCCAGGTCGGCCGGGATGCCACCTACCAGCGGCTCATGGCCGACGACGACGATGTGGTGGAGACGATCAAGGCCCGGTCCGGCCGTGCGTTCGACCCCGCGGTCGTGGATGCCTTCCTCGCAGATGCCCCGGAGGTGCTCGGCCCGGCCGAACTCGAGGCGTCGGTGTGGGACGTCGTCCTGGCGGCCGAACCTGGGCCGATGCTCATGCTGGGGGACGGTGCGGTGGACCGGGCGCTGTGGGCGATGGGGGCCTTCTCCGACACCGCCTCCCCGTACCTGACCGGTCACTCGACCGGGGTGGGTGAGCTCGCGTGTCGCGCCGCTGCGATCGTGGGTATGGACGAGACCGATGCCACGACCCTGCGGAGGGCCGGCTACCTCCACGACCTCGGGCGCGCTGCCGTGGATCCGCGTGTCTGGGCGAAGGCAGGTCCCCTGTCGCCGGCTGAGTGGGAACAGGTGCGGCTCCACCCGTACCACACCGAGCGCGTCCTGGTGCGATCGCCGTTCCTGGCCCCGTACGCGAGGATCGCCGGTGCCCACCACGAACGACTCGACGCATCCGGCTACCACCGCGGCGTCGACGCCGCCGCGCTCCCGAGGGCGGCGAGGCTGCTGGCAGCCGCCGACGCGTACCGGTGCAAGACCGAGCCACGCCCCTACCGCGAGGCGTTCACGCCGGCGCAGGCGACCCAGGCTCTGGCCACCCGGGCAGAGGCGGGTGGGTTGGACGTCGAGATGGTGATGGCTGTGGCCGAGGCTGCCGACCAACGGCGCCCGCAGATCCGCCGACCAGCTGGCCTGACCGACCGTGAGGTCGAGGTGATCGGGTTGCTCGCACACGGCAAGGCGACGAAGCAGATCGCGGCGAGCCTCAGCATCTCGGCCAAGACCGCGGATCGCCACATCCAGAACATCTACGGCAAGATCGGCGTCTCCTCGCGGGCGGCGGCCACGCTCTACGCCGCCGAGCACGGCCTCGTGTCGTAGGTCCTGGGGAGTTCGCCCGATGGACGGGTGGGGCCCCGTCCGTAGCGTCATCCGCATGGACATCGACACGCTCCGGACCTGGCCCTGGGTGCTGACAGCGCTCCAGGTCCTCGGCCTGTGGGCAGCTGGGCGGGGATTCGCCGCGGGCTGGCTGCTCGGCGGGATGGTGCAGTTCCCCTGGATCGTGTACGCGCTGCTCACGCACCAGATCGGCTTCGTCCCGGGATGTGCCGTGTCGGCGTGTGTCCAACTCTCCAGCTACGCCGCGGCGGTGGCGCCGCGCAGGAAGGACGTGGTGACGTCATGGGCACACACGATCACACCGGAACGCTGGTCATCGGAGGCGGGCAGGCCGGTCTGGCCGTCGGCCGCGAGCTCACCCTCCGCGGGGAGCCGTTCCTCATCGTCGATGCCAACGCGCGCACCGGCGATGCCTGGAGGACCCGTTGGGACTCCCTGACGCTGTTCACACCGAACTGGGCGAACGGCCTGCCGGGCATGCCCTTCCCGGGTGCGGCCTGGGGCTTCCCCACCAAGGACGAGGTGGCCGACTACCTCGAGGCGTACGCACACCACTTCGACCTACCGATCCGCCACCACACGCGAGTCGAACGGTTGACGCAGGAGGACGGCCGGTTCGTCGCGACGGCCGGCGACACCAGGTTCGTGGCCGAGAACGTCGTCGTCGCCATGGCGGCCTACCAGCAGCGCAAGGTGCCGGCATTCGCGGACGATCTGCACCCCGGGATCGTCCAGCTGCACGTCGCCGAGTACCGCAACCCCGCCCAGCTCCAGGACGGTCCCGTGCTGATCGTCGGGGCGGGCAACTCCGGCGCAGAGATCGCCATGGAGCTCGTCGTCGATCACGAGGTGCTGCTCTCCGGCCCGAGCACCGGAGCGCAGCCCTTCCGCCCCGACCGGCTCAGCGGACGGATCCTGATGCCGTTCTTCGCGAAGGTGGTCCTGACGCGGGTCCTGTCGACGAGCACACCGGTCGGCAGGAAGGTGCTCCCCAAGATGCTCCACAAGGGCGCACCGTTGCTGCGGGTCAAGCCGTCGGACCTGAAGCGAGCCGGCGTCGCCAGGGTCGCACGCACCGTGGCGAGCGAGGGCGGCCGGCCCGTGCTCGAGGACAGCACTCGCCCCGACGTCGCGAACGTGCTGTGGTGCACGGGCTTCGATCACGGGCTCGGGTGGCTCGACCTCCCGGTGTTCGACGAGCATGGTGACGTCATGCACGACCGCGGTGTGGCGACCTCGCAGCCGGGCCTGTACTTCGCGGCCCTCAAGTTCCAGCACTCGATCCTGTCGGACGCCCTCATCGCCGTCGGCCGTGACGCCGCCCACGTGGTCGGTGCACTCTGCGTGCGCCGCAGCAGGGCCGCGGCATCGGCCTGACAGGCCAGACTGCTCGCCGTCGTCCCGCGTCCCCGCGGATCTGCCCACGCGTCGGTCGGTACGGATGCGCGATCTGGCGGCGCGCGTACCGACGCCCGCGGGCTCGTCGCATGGGGAGTACACCCGATACCCCGCTCGGGCGCCGGTCGTTAGCGTCACTGACGTCGCGGCACCGACCGCGCAGGTGGTTGGGAACCGCCGGTCCCCGCGGGGTCATCCGTCCTTGGGTGGGCCGTTCGGTGTCAGGACGAGACCGATGGCGCCCCGGTGCGCATCGAACCGATGCGCCTCGTCCCGCTGCGCCTCGAACCCGATACGGAGGGGAGGATGAGGCCGATGACGCGCAACACATGGCGACGATCCGACGACCAGCTGGCCGTCGACCTCGACACCGGATCCGGACGCAGATCCGCGATCCTGGTGCTCGCGATGCTCACGATGCTGACCGTTCTGGGGACCGCGACTCCGGCGATCGGGGCGCCTGCCGGGCGCTCCACTGCACCGGTTATCACGATCCCGCCACCCGTCCCACCTGCCCTGGTGGGTTCCTCGACGCTGGTGCGCACCGACCATGGGATCTCCGTGACGCTCGAGACGAGTCAACTCCAACCCGATCATGTCGTCACGCTGTGGTGGATCGTGGCGAACGCGCCGGAGGAGTGCGAGGCGGGTCTGCCCGGGCTGTCTCGGTGTGGCCCCGCGGACCACCTCGCCGGACGCGGCGCGATGTCCGTGCATCACGCCGCGGGCCGTGTCGCGGGTGTCGGCGGCAGCGCCCGCTACGGCGCGCACCTGCGGGTCGGAGACCCGACCACAGCGCTGTTCGAAGGAGATCCGGGGTTGACCGATGCCCGCGGGGCTGAGGTGATCCTGATCCTCAAAAGCCACGGGCCGAGGATCCCGACGATGACCGCTGACATGCTGCGGACCTTCGCGGGCGGCTGCGTCGAGGAGGAGTTCCCGCCGGGGCTCACGCCACGTCCAGACGTCCTCGGCACGCCGGGACCCAACGAGGCTTGCGCGGAGATCCAGGTCAGCGTGCACAACCCGGCATGAATCGGGCGGAGCGCCCGGCCGCACACGCGTCTGGTCCGCAAGAACGGTCAGGCGCGCCGGACGCGACGGCGCGACACTGCCGCATGGCTGAACACGGACGTGACCGTCTCCGGGGCCTGCTGGATGCGGTCCTCGCGGGCACCGACAGCGCCGCCGGCGAGGACCGCCGCCGGCTGGACGACATGGCGAGCGACGCCGCGAGCTCGCCCTACCACTTCAGCCGCCTGTTCTCGCGAGCCACCGGTGAGCCTCCCGTCGCGATGCGTCGCCGGGTGCTGCTCGAGCGAGCCGCCTGGCAGCTGGCCCGGGGCACCTCGGTGACGGACGCGGCGTGGCTGGCCGGGTACGGATCACTCGAGGGCTTCAGCCGCGCGTTCACCCGGGCCTTCGGGCGACCGCCGTCCAGCCCGGCGACGGGCAGCCACTGGTTGCCCGCACCGAACGGCATCCACTTCCACCCACCGATGTCGCTGTGGGTACGAGCCGAGGAACAGGTGATGGACCCGCTCGCGGAGCAGATGGTCGCCCACGACCTCGACGACACGCGCGTACTGCTCGAGGTGGCCAAGGGGCTGACGGTCGAGGAGTTCCAGGCCGTCCGAGAGCCGGACCTGACCGTGCTGTCGTGGGACGGCCCGGAGGAGTCGATCGGCGCCGTGCTGGACCACCAGGTGGCCAGCAAGGAGGTCTGGCTCGCCGCGATCGAGGGTCTCGACCTGCCTGTCCGCGACGACGCTCCCGACGCCGCTTCCCTGCTGGAGCGGCACGACGCGCTGGCGTCCCGGTGGCTGGCGACGATCCGCGACATCGACCGGCGGGGGGCGTGGAACGACCGGCTCATCGATGCGCTCTGCGATCCACCGGAGAGCTTCGTGATCAGCAGCGTCATCGCCCACGTCCTGACCTACGCCGCCCACCGGCGCCTGCTGGTCCGGCGGATGCTGACCACCGCCGGCTGCGAGGTGGACCAGGGCGACCCGATCACGTGGCTGCGTTCACAGCGAGGAGAGACACCGTGAGCACCACCACCTACTACACGGCCACCAGCCTCGACGGCTACATCGCCGACGAACACCACTCCCTCAACTGGCTCTTCCGCCAGGACCACGACGGCGATGGGCCGCTCAACTACGACGAGTTCTTCGGCAGCATCGGTGCCGTGGTCATGGGCTCGTCGACCTACGAGTGGGTCCTGCGCCACGAGGACGGCCGGTGGCCGTTCGATCTGCCGGCGTGGGTGATGACCAGCCGCGACCTACCGAAGGTCGACGGGGATGTGCGGTTCGCCCGCGGTGACGTCCGAGCCGTCCACGACGAGATGACCGCTGCCGCCGGCGGGCAGGACCTGTGGGTCGTCGGCGGGGGCGATCTCGCCGGCCAGTTCGCCGACGCCGGTCTCCTGGACCAGGTCATCGTGTACCTCGCGCCCGTGACCCTCGGTGGTGGCGCACCGCTGCTGCCTCGCAAGCTCGACCTGCGCCTCGAGGAGCTGGCGCGCAACCGGGCCTTCGCCTGCGCCCGCTACACCGTCGTCGGTCCGAGCGCGGACGGTGTGCCCGACGGGATCTCCGTGTGAGCCCGGCGGTCCGGCTGTCCGACCGCCTCGCGCAGGTGGTCGACGCGCTGCCGCTGCGGCCCGGCATGCGGGTGCTCGAGATCGGCGGTGCACCGGGGGCCGCCGCCAGAGCCGTGGCACACCGCATCGGTGACGGGCACATCACCGTCGTCGACCGATCCGCCCGAGGGGTGGCGCAGATCGAGCGCAACGCCGCAGCGGAGATCGCGGCCGGCCTCCTGAGCGTGCGCCACGTCGCCGCCGAGGACCTCCGGCTCCTGCCGGGCGAAGCGCCCTACGACCTGGCGTTCGCGATCCGGGTCGGCGCCCTCGACGGCCGGCACCCCGACGCCGGAAGGCTCGCCCGGGCACGGATCGCCGCCGCGCTCACCCCCACGGGCAGGCTGTTCATCGACGGCGGCGACCCCCTCCGTTCCGTCGATCTGCACGCCTGAGGCTCACTCGTCGCCCGGCCCGGTGGGTACCGTGTCCGCGGTCCTGCGTCGGTGGGCGCCCCGGACGAGACGTGCGCCGTACCCGGTCTGCGAAGACGACGCACCCTCCCGGAGGCGTGCCGTGGAACTGACGTTCGAGGCCGGTGGTTGGTGGTCCTACCTCCTGGTCTTCCTCGCCGCCGCGACGCCTGTGGTGGAGGTGCTCGTGGTCGTCCCGGCCGGCATCCTCGCCGGGATGCCACCCGTGCCGACGGCGGTCGTCGCGACAGCGGGCAACCTCAGCACCGTCGTCCTGGTGGCGTTCACCGGCGACAGGATCCTCGGCTGGTGGGGGCGACGCCGACCAGCACGGAACGACGCCTCACCGAGCCGTCGGTCGCAGCGGGCTCGCGACCTCGCCCGACGCTGGGGCGTGCCCGGGCTGGCGTTCCTCGCACCCCTCACGACCGGGACGCACATCGCCACGGTGGCTGCACTGGCGACGGGCAGCGACACCCGGCGGGTCCTGCGCTGGATGGCTGCGGGGCTCGTGTTCTGGTCGGTCGTCGCCGCTGCGGCCACGGTGACTGGGCTCGACCTCTTCACCTGACGCCCGCAGGTCAGGCGGGGCCCTCGCCGCGGAGCGCTGCCAGGCGCTGTTCGCCCGGGTCCTGGTCGGCGTAGGACCAGTCCGAGCGCTTCAGGTGGTAGCGCTCGTGGAAGGTGACCCGCCCGGTCGCCTCGTCGATGTGGTCGATCAGGGGGACGGGCAGGTCGGCCGGCGTCGGCTCACCCGCCTCGACCGTGGCCACGAACTCGTCGACGAACGCCTCGACGGTCGAGCCGACCAGCGCCTGCGAGCCGATCGGCAGGTAGCAGCGGTTCTGGTCGGTCACCGTGTGCGAGCGCAGCAGCATGCGTTCGAGGTCGGTCCGCGTGGCCTCACCCCGCTGGATCTTGGCCAGGACCTCGTACATCTCGATGTTGCCGAGCTTGCACGGGTTGCACTGCCCACAGGACTCGACCGCCAGGAACCGCAGCAGGACCGCCAGCACGTCGACGATCGAGCGGGACGAGTCGTAGACCACGAACCCGCCCGAGCCGAGGCCGGTACCCGCCTTGCGCATCGCGTCGAAGTCCAGCGGGGTGTCCAGCATCCCCGGGGTGATGACCCCGCTCGACACGCCTGGCGCCACGACCTTGACGTCGCGCGCCCCCGCGATGTCCTCGAGGAGGGTGCGCAGCGGGGTCCCCATCGCCAGCTCGTAGGTCCCCGGGCTCTCGACGTCGCCGACGACGCTGAACAGCATGGTGCCGGGAGACGCCTCGGTTCCGGCCTCGCGGAACCAGTCGGGACCCTCGGCGACGATGCGGGCCACGTGGCTGAAGGTCTCGACGTTGTTGACCACCGTCGGGTTGGGCGCCAACGTCGTGGCGAACAGGCCCTCCTCGAACGGACGCGTCACCTGCGGCAGCGGCAGCGCCCCCTCGATCACCCGCAGCATCCCGGTCTCCTCACCGAACAGGTAGGCGTCCGGGCCGAGGGTCACCTCGATGCGGTCGGCGCCGGGCCACCCCGCTGCCTGCACCTGCTGGAACGCGTCGGTGAGCGCGGCGACCGGGCCCGTGAACTTGGCCTTGGTCGCGATGTGCGCCGTGGCCGCGCCGGTGGCGTACATCGCGATGCACACCCCCTCGAGGAACGCGTACGGCTGCTGCTCGAGCAGTACGCGGTCCTTGTAGGTGCCCGGCTCACCCTCGGCACCGTTGGCGACCAGGGTCGGCGCGACCTCGGCGGCGACCGCGTTCGCCAGCACGCCGCGCCACTTGCGGGCCGTCGGGAACCCGGCGCCCCCTCGGCCACGCAGTCCGGCCGCGTCGACGAGTTCGATGACCTGGTCCGGGTCGAGCTCGAGCGCACGCGCGAGTCCGGCCCCACCACCGGCGGCGAGGTGCTCGTCCAACGAGCGCACCGGGCGCGCCGGCAGGAGACGGTCGGTGTCGGTCACGTGGGATCCTCGCGTGGCAGGTTGGGTGCGGGACGGCGAGCGTGCCGCGCCGCCGTCCGAACGAGACCGTACGACCCGGTCTCCCGACTACCGTCCCCGCTCCGGAAAGGGTCGAGCGACCGGGAGGACCGATCCGTGCCACACGCCGCGGTCAACGGCCAGGAGCTGTACTTCGAGGACTCGGGCGGCGACGGCCCCCCGATCGTCCTCAGCCACGGGTTCCTCATGGACCACGAGATGTTCCACCACCAGGTCACCGAGTTCACCCCCGCCTACCGGGTGGTCACCTGGGACGAGCGCGGGTTCGGCGAGACCCGGACCGATGGGAAGCCGTTCACCTACTGGGACTCGGCACGTGACCTGTTCGGCCTGCTCGACCACCTCGGCATCGAGCGTGCCGTCCTCGGCGGGATGTCCCAGGGCGGGTACCTGTCGCTCCGCGCTGCGCTGCTGCAGCCCGACCGGGTGCGGGCCCTCGTGCTGATCGACACCCAGGCGCCGCCGGAGGACGACGACAAGATCGCCGGCTACCAGGTGATGATCGACCAGTGGGTGGCTGGCGGGTACCAGGAGGAGCTGGCGTCGGTGGTCGCCGGGCTGATCATCGGCGACCCCGAGGAGGAGCCGCGCTGGAAGGCGAAGTGGCGGCGCTGGCCCGCGGAGCGGCTCGTGCAGGCCGGCCCTGCGCTCCTCGACCGCGACGACATCTCCGAGCGCATCCCCGAGATCGATGCACCGACGCTGATCGTCCACGGCGGGGACGACCTCGTGATCCCGGTCGAACGCGCCGAGCAGCTGCAGAGCGCCATCTCCGACTGCCGCGGACTCGTGGTCGTGGACGGCGCTGGCCACGTCCCCAACCTCACCCACCCCGAAGCGGTCAACGCCGCGATGCGCTCCTTCCTGCAGGGCCTCCCCGGCTGACCCCCGGTTCCTGGGCTCAGGCCCAGGAAGTGGGCCGCCCGGCGACCGCCGCCAGCCCCACCCCACCGGTTCCTGGGCTCAGGCCCAGGAAGTGGGCCGCCCGGCGACCGCCGCCAGCCCCACCCCACCGGTTCCTGGGCTCAGGCCCAGGAAGTGGGCAGCGAGGAGGGGAGGGGGCGGACCGCGACCGGCGGCGTGACGCCGAGCTCGTGTGCTCGAACGGTCAGCGACCCTGCGATCGTCGCCACCAGGGCGACCGGATCGCGCAGGTCGTGCTTGGTCACGTAGCCGAGCCGGATGCCTTCCCGGCGCAGCTCGGCGTCCCGCTCATCGTCGGCGATGCGCTGGGCGACGTAGGCGTGGTCGACCTCGCCGAGGTACTCGTAGCCGCACCGGCACCGGGTCGAGAAGAAGTCGACCCGCCGCCGCCGTGTCACCCACCACTGCGGCACGAAGGGGGGGTCGAAGCAGGACAGCACCGGAGCGAGCGCGCGTTCGCCCTCGGTCTCGATCTCGAGGCCGCCGGCGCGTTCGAGGACCGACTCCAGGATCGCCACACCAGGCACGAGCCCGCGGAGCTGGTCACACCGCCGCTGCAGGCGATCGGGGGTGGTCAGTCCCTTTCCGCGCAGGTGATCCCAAGCGACCCGCAGGTCGCGCGCCCGTGCGCCCCCGAGCAGCCCGGCGCTGTCGATGAGCGCGTCCAGCGGTCCGACGACGCGAACGTCGCCGTACCGGCCCACCGGGCGGTCCGGCAGCGGATCGGCGCGGTGTGCGAAGGCGACGTTGGTGAGCCGACGCTCGGGGCGTCGCAGGATCTCGAACGCCGGGGACCCGAGGAAGCCCGGGACGCCGAGCAGGCCGAGGACGAGCGGACCCGTGACGGTCGCGTCCGGCCGGGCTCGGAGTGCAGCGGCGAAGGCGTACTGCTCGGCGAGCCGGGCCCCGCCGCGGACCCGGTGCACCCCCCGGAGCACCGGCGCGAACAGCCCCGAACGGAGGAGGTCGTCGGCGGCCGCTGGGGTCACCCACCGCTGCAGCTGGTAGCGGGCCAGCACGCCGTGTTGTGCTTCGGCGGTCTCGAACGCGGGGGTCGGGATCATGGCGACAGCCTGCACCGACCCGCCGCCACCTCGAGATCCGGCACGCCGACGCCTGTGGATTACCGGTTCCTGGGCTCAGGCCCAGGAACTGGGGCCGGCCGCGCGAGCACGGCCCCACGGCCCACCGGTTCCTGGGCTCAGGCCCAGGAACTGGTCCGGGGGCGTCAGGAGTCGACGGGGTCCAGGGTGTCGCCCATGAGCTGTTCGAGCTCCTGGCCGTGGACCACGGACTGCCCGGCCGCCGGCGAGGCGGAGGGCACGCGCGCGGCGTGACGCAGACGCCGGTCGCCGCCGAGCTCGTCGAGCAGGTTCCACAGCCGCCCGTCGACGAAGCTCCACGGCCCCATGTTGGACGGTTCCTCCTGCACCCAGACGATGTCCTTCGCCTCGGGGTAGCTGGCGAGGATGTCGCGGATCTGGCCGTGGGGGAAGGGGTAGAGCTGCTCCACCCGGACCACCGGCACGTCGAGCTCACGCTCGTCGCGCTCGGACATGACGTCGTAGGCGACCTTGCCCGAGCAGAGCACGACGGTCCGGACCGCTTCCCGGTCGCGGTCCCCGTCCTCACCCCACGCCGGGTCGTCGAGGGTCTCGCGGAACGAGCCCGAGGTGAACTCCGACAGGTCCGAGAACGCGTTCGGGGACCGCAGCAGCGACTTGGGCGTGAAGATCACCAGGGGCTTGCGGACGTCGCGGTGCATCTGACGCCGCAGCACGTGGAAGTACTGGGCGGCGGTGGTGGCGTTGACGACCTGGATGTTGTCCTCGGCCGACAGGATCAGGAAGCGCTCGATACGTGCCGAGCTGTGCTCGGGCCCCTGCCCCTCGTACCCGTGGGGCAGGAGGAGGACGAGGCCCGAGGTGTCACCCCACTTGTCCTCGGCAGCGACGATGAATTGGTCGATGATGATCTGGGCACCGTTGACGAAGTCGCCGAACTGGGCCTCCCAGGCGACCAGGGCGTCCTTGTCCTCCACCGAGTAGCCGTACTCGAAACCGACCGCTGCGTACTCCGACAGCAGCGAGTCGTAGATGAACCACTTGCCCTGGTCCTCGGACAGGTTCGCCAGGGGCAGGTGCTCGTCCCCGGTCTTGAAATCGACCTGGACCGCGTGGCGCTGCGAGAAGGTGCCGCGCCGCGAGTCCTGACCGGCGAGCCGCACGTTGGTGCCCTCGAGCAGGAGCGAGCCGAACGCGAGCGTCTCACCGAGCGCCCAGTCGATGGTCCCCGAGTCGTACCGTTCCCTGGCCTTCTTGAAGATGCGGTCGAGCTTCGGGTGACGGGTGAAGCCGTCCTGGACGTCGAACTGGACCGCTGCGATGCGGTCGAGCGCGCCCTTGGAGACGCCGGTCTCGACCGGAGGCAGCAGCTCGGTCGATTCCTCGGGCCGGATCGCCTTCGGTGGTTCGGGCGGTGCGGCCTGCTTGGTCTCGTCGAACGCCGACTGGAGGCGCTCCTCGAAGTCACCGAGGAACTCCTCGGCCTCCTCGATGGAGATGTCGCCGCGGCGCACGAGCCGCTCGGTGTAGAGCTTGCGCAGCGACCGCCGGTTGTCGATGATCTCGTACATCTGGGGCTGGGTGAACGACGGGTCGTCGGTCTCGTTGTGGCCGTGCCGCCGGTAGCAGACGAGGTCGATCACGACGTCGCTGTGGAACCGCTGGCGGTAGGCGAACGCGAGCCGCGCCACCTGGACGACGGCCTCGGGGTCGTCACCGTTGACGTGCAGCACCGGGGCCTGGATGGCCTTGGCGACGTCGGTGGCGTAGAACGACGACCGGGACGAGTCCGGTGACGTGGTGAACCCGACCTGGTTGTTGACCACGACGTGCACGGTGCCGCCGGTCCGGTAGCCACGCAGCTGCGAGAGGTTGAGGGTCTCGACGACCACGCCCTGACCGGCGAACGCCGCGTCGCCGTGCATCAGCAGGGGCAGGACGGGGAACACGCCCTCGTCGCCACGGTCGTAGCGGTCCTGCATGGCGCGCACGACCCCCTCGACGACGGGGTCGACGGCTTCGAGGTGCGAGGGGTTGGGCAGGAGGCGGATCGTCGCCGTGCCGCCGGACCGGGCCTCGTAGGTGCCCTCGGTGCCGAGGTGGTACTTGACGTCGCCCGAGCCCTGGACGGTGTCCTCGTCGATGTGCCCCTCGAACTCACCGAAGATCTGGTTGTGGGACTTGCCCACGATGTTCGACAGGACGTTGAGCCGGCCGCGGTGGGCCATGCCCATCACGACGTCGGTGATGCCGTCGTCGGTGGCGGCCTCGCAGACCGCGTCGAGCAGCGGGATGAGGGCCTCGGCACCCTCGAGGCCGAACCGCTTCTGCCCGGTGTACTTGGTGTGGAGGAACGACTCGAAGGCCTCGGCGGCGTTGAGCCGCTCCAGGATCCACCGCTGGTCGTCCGGACCGAGCTCGTGCGCGACGCCTTCCACCTGGTCGCGGATCCACTGCTTCTGATCGGGTTCGAGCACGTGGCCGTACTCGATACCCACGGTGCGGCAGTAGGCGTCCCGGAGCGTGCCGAGGATGTCGCCGAGTTTGCGAGTGCGGACCTCACCCCCGACATCGGTGACGAACTCGCGGTCGTTGTCCCAGATCGACAGCCCGTAGTAGGTCGGGTCGAGCTCGGGGTGGGTCGACGGCTCGCGCTGGCGCAGCGGGTCGAGGTCGGCGATCAAGTGCCCGCGCACGCGGTACATGTTGGCGAGCTGGCCGACCTTCATCTGCTTCTCGAGCAGGTCGGTCTCGGAGTTGATGGCCGCCGAGTCGGTCCGCCAGCGGGCCGGCTCGTAGGGCAGCCCGAGGGAGCGGAAGACCTCGTCGTAGAAGTCGTCCTCACCGAGCAGCAGGGCGTGGACCCGCTTGAGGTAGAGCCCCGACTCGGCGCCCTGGATGACCCGGTGGTCGTAGGTCGAGGTGAGGGTGATGACCTTGCTGATGCCGAGCTTGGCGATGGTGCGCGGGTCGGCGGCCTGGTAGCCGGGCGGCTGGTCGATCGAGCCGACGCCGAGGATCGCGGACTGGCCGGCCATCAGACGCGGGATGGAGTGCACCGTGCCGATCGTGCCGGGGTTGGTGATGGTGATGACCCCGCCGCTGAACATCGCCGGGTCGAGCTTGCCGGTGCGGATCTTGCGGATGATCTCCTCGTAGGCCCGCAGGAACCCCTCGAACGGGAGGGTGTCGGCGTCCTGGATCACCGGGACGAGCAGCGATCGCGAGCCGTCCTTGTTCTCGACGTCGACCGCGAGCCCGAGCCCGAAGTGCTCGGCCTGGAGGACGGCCGGCTTGCCGTCCACCTCGGCGTACACGTTCTTCATCGACGGGACGGACTCGGCCGCCTTCACCATCGCGTAGGCGATCAGGTGGGTGAAGGAGACCTTGCCGCCGCGGGTGCGCCGCAGGTAGTTGTTGATGATGGTGCGGTTGACCTCGAGGAGCTTGGCCGGCACGTCGCGGACGGAGGTCGCCGTCGGGACCCCGAGGGAGGTCTCCATGTTCTCGACGATGCGGGCACCTGCGCCGCGCAGCCGCTGCGGCTCGGGCCCGTCCTCGGTCACCACGGCCGCCGCACGCGGCCGGGTCTTCTCGGTCTCAGCCTGCCGTTCGTCGCGGTCGGTGGCCGTGCTGTGTCCGTTCCCCGAGGACGGGCCTGCCGTCGCGGCGTCGTCGGGGCGGTAGTCGGCGAAGAAGTCCCGCCACGAGCTGGACAACGCCGAGGGGTCCTCGCGGTACTGCTCGTACATCTCCTCCACGAGCCAGGCGTTGAGCTCGGACTGCGAGCCAGCGGGTGCGTCCGGGGTGCGTGCCACGGTGGGGGCTCTCTCGGTGAGCGGCGGGGGCCGCGGGGGAAGCGGAGGAACGGGGCGGTCGATCGGCGGCCCGGCGAGCGGCCCGGCGAGCGGTCCGGCGACTCGTCCGGCGAGGTCCGGCCGGATGGGCGCCGGACGACCCCTGACGCGCGCGATCGAACCTACCGCCGCTCGGCCAGTCAAGCCGAGCGGCAGGGCTGTCCGGTGGCACGCAACCGAGGGTGACCCCGCGACGTCCCACCTGCCGACCGAGCCACCACGATCGTCAGGACCCGCCGTGACGAACCCCGCCGACCTGGTCACGCTGCGCACGCACCGCCACGGGCGGCGAAGGACGAGCGTCGCGCTGGTTCTGGTGCTGCTGGTCGCGCTGCTCGCCGCGTGCAGCGCCGACGATGCCTCGTTCGACGCGACCTCGAGCAGCGACGGCGCGGCCGCCCCCGATCCGGTACCCGACCTCGAAGGTCTGAGCGACGGTTCCGAGGAGGAAGCTGCGGGCCACGACGGTGAGCAGGCCGTCGACGGTTCGGTGGGTGATGCGCCGTCGGATCGGCAATCCGTCCAGCTCGCCGCGCTCGGCCGGGAACGGATCCGGACGGCCTGGATCACCCTCGAACTCGAGGAACCCGACGCTGCGGTGGACGGGGTCGCCCGGGTCGCCGAGGCGCGCGGCGGCTTCGTCGCCCTGGCCGACCTCGCCCGCGACGACCGGACCGGTGAGCTCGGCGGCACCGTGACCGTCCGCGTCCCGAGCGAGGAGCTGCTGGCGACCCTCGATGCGCTCGAGGAGCTCGCCGTGGACGCCCCCGTCCGGCGCATCGAGGAGCAAGACGTCAGTGCGCAGCTGACCGACCTGCGGGCCCAGCTGACCAACCTGACGGCCTACGAGGAGGAGCTGCGTGCGCTGCTCACCGAGATCCGTCAGGCGACCTCGGACCCCGATGACCTCCTCCCCATCGTCGAGCGGTTGCAGTCCGTGCGCTCCGACATCGATCGCATCCGGGCCCAGCGCGCCGGGCTCGAGGACCGCGTCGCCCTGTCGACGATCACGGTGACGCTGACCTCGACGCCGACCGAAGCACCGATCGTGACCACGAGCTGGACGCCGATGCGGACGGTCGAGGAGGCGCTCGCCGCGACCGGGCGCTTCCTGGCTGGCGTCGCCGACGCCGGCATCTGGCTCGGGGTGACCCTCCTGCCGGTCCTGCTGGTCCTCGGGGGTCCACCGCTGGCCGTCTGGTGGTGGTGGCAGCGCCGCCGGGTCACCGCGCGCGCCGCGGCGCCTCCCCCGCCGGCCGCCTGAGTCCTCGCTACGGTCGCGAGCCAGCGGGACCACCGGGAGGCACGCGTGCGTCAGGCTCTGGCGGCGGTCGCCGCGCTCCTGGTGCTGGGTGCCGTCCTCGGGGTCGCCTACGTGACGCTCGAGGGCCGGACCGACGAGGCGGCCCTCGACGCGCCCGACGAGACCGTGGACGCCTACCTCGACGCGTGGGCCGACGGCGACCACGCCGCGATGGTCGAGCTGGTGCGCGATCCGCCGGCCTCCTTCGTCGCGGACCACGAGCAGCTGCGCGAGGGCCTGGAGGTCACCCGTCTCACGGTCGAGCGCACCGACCTCGAGGAGGACGTGGACGGCCGCGCCACCGCGACCGCGGTGGTGACCGCGGAGCTCGACGTCATCGGCTCCCTGGCGTGGGAGGTCGAGGTGCGGGTGCTCCGCGAGCGGGGCCGCTGGGGTGTCGCGTGGACCCCCGAGGCGCTGCACCCCGAGTGGCGGCCCGGACTGCGGTTCGCGACGACCACGGCCCCCGCCGAGCGGGCCCCGATCCTGGCCCGCGACGGGCGCGAGCTCGCCGGCCCAGGCGAGCGGGTCACCTACGGCTTCGAACCGGCCACCGTGGAGGCCGCGGACGAGGTGGTCGAGGCCTTCGAGGCCGCGATCCCCGGCAGCGGTGCCACCGCCGAGCGGTTGCTGAACCAGGGCGGACTGGTCGACGGCTGGTTCTACCCCGTCGTGTCCCTGTCCGCCGAGGCGGCTGGGGAGGTGGGACGGGAGCTGACCGGCGTCCCGGGCGTGCTGCGCCGGACCGAGGAGGGTGCCCGCAACCTGCTCGCCGACGGGTTCGCCGCCCACGTGGTCGGTCGGACCGGCGAGGCGACGGCGGAGGAGCTCGAACGGCTCGGTCCTCCCTACGAGCCCGGTGACCACATCGGCCGGACGGGCCTCGAGGAGGTGCTGGAACGGCGCCTCGCGGCGCGTGAGGAGGTGCGCGTCGAGCTGCGCGACGGGACCGACGGTCCGGTGCGAGCCACCCTCGCGACGGGGACCGTGGGGCGTGCCGGCGACGATGACGATCTCGACCCGGGGCCGGTCACCACCACCCTCGACGTGACGGTGCAGCGGGCGGTCGAGAACGCCCTGGCCGGCCGCCGCACCGCGGCCGCCATCGTCGTCGTCGACGCGTCGGATGGCGCCGTCCGTGCCGCCGCCAGCCGCCCGATCGACGGGTTCAACCGCGCGTTCGAGGGCCGCTACCCCCCGGGCACGGCGTTCGCGTCCGTGGTCGTCGACGCCCTCGTCGCGGAGGGAGGCGACGTCACCGCCACCGTCTCGTGCCCGGAGGAAGCCGTGGTCGCAGGGCGCCGCGTCACGAACGTGGCCGGCGCCGACCTCGGCGAGGCACCCCTCCCGGAGGCCGCTGCGGCCGGCTGCGCCACCGCACTGGCCAGGCTCGGCGCGGAGGTCGGCGCCGACGCGCTGAGCGGGGCGGCCGGACGGTTCGGCGCCGGGGTCGCTCCCATCGTCCCGCTGTTCGCCAACGGGCTGTCGTTCCCCGACCCCGTCGACGTCGGTGAGGCTGCCGTGGCCGCCGCCGGCCAGGGCCGCGTCGAGGTGTCACCCCTGCACCTCGCGACGATCGCGGCGGCGACCACCACGGGCAGCTGGTGGCCGCCCTACCTGTTGGAGGAGGACGGGCCCGGCACGACGGTCCGCCTGGCGCCGGGATCCCTCGACGGGCTCGAGCAACTGCTCGCCGTGACCAGCGACGAGGTCGACGGCCCAGGCCTCGCGGGGATCACCGGTGAGGCGAGCGGCACGGACGGGCTCGTGCTGGGGTGGTTCGTGGGGACCATCGACGGGCTCGGTGTGGCCGTGCTGCTCGAGGACGAAGGTGGGAGCGAGGCGGGTGTGCTGGCGTCACGGTTCGCCCGCGAGCTTGCAGCCCTCGAGGACGCACCGGTCGACGACGAGGGCTGACCTCGGGAGGACGGGCCCGTCCGACGGCCCTAGCCTGGAGCCTGGCCCCGTCGCCGACGCCCGAGGACCGACCCGTGCCCACGCTGACGCTCACCGGTGATGCCCCCGCGGACGCGCTGCTGTCCGACAACGCCTTCGCGTTGCTGATCGGCATGTTGCTCGACCAGCAGATCGCGATGGAGGTGGCGTTCGTCGGTCCGCTCCGCCTGGCCGAGCGCCTCGGTGGCGAGCTGACCCCGGCCGCCGTCGCCGCGGCCGACCCGGAGCAGCTCGAGGCGCTCTTCCGTGAGAAGCCGGCGATCCACCGCTACCCCGGATCGATGGCCAAGCGGGTCCACGCGCTGGCGACCCACCTCGTCGAGTACCACGACGGCGACGCGGCCGCGGTCTGGGAAGACGCCGCCACCGGGGACGAGCTCTACCGCCGGGTGGCGGCGCTGCCCGGCTACGGGGACCAGAAGGCGCGCATCTTCGTGGCGTTGCTCGGCAAGCAGTGCGGGGTCACGCCGGACGGGTGGCGCGAGGCTGCGGGCGACTACGGCCAGGACGGCTACCGGTCGATCGCGGACGTGACCGACCCGCAGACCCTCGCCGAGGTGCGCGCGTACAAGCAGGCACGGAAGGCAGCGGCGAAGGCCGCCGCATCCGACGGCTGAGCGTCGGCTACCCGGTCACGCCTCGGCCACGATCGAGAGCCGGAACAAGAGCAGGGTGGCGAACCCGATCGCCACGATCCCGAACGGCGCCCAACCCCACCCCTTGCTCCACGGCCACACCGGGATCGCGCCGAGGGTCAGCAGCCCGATGGCGATCAGGGGCAGGAGGTTGGCGGCCACGGACGGCTCCGGCGTCGTCGGTGCGCCGAACGCTACCCGGACGGTCGGCCGGCGCCCGACCTCGGTGGGGAACTAGCGTGGCCGCCCGCCGACCCGCCGGGCGGTCCGACCGTCACGCACCGGAGCCTCGATGAGACTCGCCATCCTGTCTCGCAACGCCTCGCTGTACTCGACTCGTCGCCTGAAGGAGGCAGCCGAAGCGCGCGACCACGAGGTTCGGGTCGTGGACTACCTGCGGTGCGTGATCGACATCACCTCGCACCGTCCGCAGATGCACTACGGCGGGTCCGAGCTGGCACCGCTCGACGCCGTGATCCCGCGCATCGGGGCGACCCACACCTTCTACGGCACCGCGGTGGTGCGTCAGTTCGAGATGATGGGCGTCTACCCGACGGTCGAGTCGCACGCCATCAGCAGGTCGCGCGACAAGCTGCGGTCGCTGCAGCTGCTGGCCGCCGAGGGGGTGGGGTTGCCCGTCACCTCGTTCGCGCACTCCACCAAGGACATCGACGGGCTGATCTCGCTCGTCGGCGGCGCGCCGGTGGTGATCAAGCTGCTCGAGGGCACCCAGGGCATGGGGGTCGTCCTCGCCGAGACCAAGAAGGCCGCCGAGTCGGTGATCGGCGCCTTCCGGCAGCTGGACGCCAACATCCTGGTCCAGGAGTTCATCAAGGAGTCGCGTGGCACCGACATCCGCGCTTTCGTGGTCGGCAACAAGGTCGTGGCGGCGATGGAGCGGTCGGCCGCACCCGGTGAGTTCCGCTCCAACGTCCACCGCGGCGGTGAGACCCGAAAGGCCAAGCTCACCCCCGAGGAGCGCTCGATCGCCAAGCGCGCTGCGAGGATCCTCGGCCTGAACGTGGCCGGTGTCGATCTCATGCGGTCCAACCACGGGCCGGTCGTGCTCGAGGTGAACTCCTCGCCGGGGCTCGAGGGCATCGAGGGGGCCACGGGCATCGACGTCGCCTCGAAGGTGATCGAGTTCATCGAGACCCACGCCGAGGTCAAGGCCACCACCCGCGCCCGCAAGAAGGCCTGAGGCCACCGCCGGGCCCAACCCCGACCTCGACAACGCGTAACGATCATGTTACACATTCGATGTGGACACCTTCGATGCGCTCGCCGACCCCGTCCGCCGGGACCTGGTCCTGGCGGTCGCGGTGGCCCCCACGACCGCCGGTGAGCTCGCTGCCCGGCACCCGTCGATCAGTCGGCCGGCGGTCAGCCGCCACCTGCGCGTGCTGACCGAGACCGGCGTGCTCGTCGCTGCGGTGGTCGGACGGCACCGGGTCTTCCGGCTCGCCCCTCGGGGCCTCGCCGAGGTCCGCTCCTTCCTGGACGCAGCGGGCGCCGCACCCGCGTCGCGCGTGGCCGATGCCTTCGACGCGCTCGACACCGAGGTGGCACGGACCCGGCGCGAGCGGCGACGGACGGAGGTGGCAACGGACGAGGCTGCGGGCCGCACCCCGTCCCCCGGCCCGGTGCGGGGCGAGGACCCCGCCGACGAGGAGCGAACCGCGTGACCACCACCCCGACCGGCACCGTGACCCGCATCGACGGGCAGTTGCACCTGCTCCACGAACGGCGCTTCCGAGCGCGCCCCGAGGACGTCTGGCGCGCCCTGACCGAGCAGGAGCGACTCGAGCGCTGGATCGGCACCTGGGAGGGCGATCCGGCCGAGGGCCACGTCACCTTCAGGATGACCGCTGAAGGCGACGACGTCGCCGCCGAACGGATCGACATCCGCACCTGCGACGCGCCGCGACGCTTCGAGGCCGACTTCGGCTCGCCGGCCGGGGTGTGGCGCATCGGCTTCACGCTCAGCGCCGAGGAAGGCGGAACACGGCTGCGGTTCACCCAAGGCCTGCGTGACGCGGACGAAGCGTCGAGCTCGGGCCCGGGGTGGGAGTACTACCTCGACCGCGCCGTGCAGGTCGTCGACCACGACGACACCGACTTCGCCCCCTGGAGCGACTACGAGCCGATGGCCGACCACTTCGTCGCCGCCACCCTCCGCGCCGAGGGCTGAGGGTGGCTCCTCAGGCTGACCGGTCGGCCTGGACCGCATCCCAGCTCTTGCGCGCTGCGATCAGGACCGGGTCCCAGACCGGCGAGAACGGCGGCGCGTACGACAGGTCGACGTTCAGCAGCTCCTCGACCGTCATCTCGTTCCACAGCGCGGCGGCGAAGACGTCGATGCGCTTGGCCGCGCCCTCCTCGCCGACGATCTGCGCGCCGAGCAGGCGACCCGAGCGACGCTCGGCGATGACCTTCACCTCGAGGGGGTGGGCGGAGGGCCAGTACCCGGCCTTGGTGGTCGACGCGATCGTGGAGCAGATCGGGTGGTACCCGGCGCTCGTCGCCTCGTCCTCACCGAGGCCGGTGCGTCCGATCTCGACGCCGCACACCTTGGTCACAGCCGTGCCGAGCACCCCCGGGAAGGTCGCGTAGCCGCCCCCGAGGTTGATCCCCGCAACCCGGCCGGTCTTGTTGGCGATGGTGCCGAGCGCGATGGCGGTCGGCCCCCGCGACACCCGGTGGAGGACCTCGGTGCAGTCCCCCGCGGCCCAGACCCCTTCCACGCGGGTGCGCTGCTGGACGTCGACCACGATGCCGCCCGTCTCGGGCCCGACGGGGATGCCCGCCGCCTCGGCCACCGCGCTGTTCGGTCGGGTCCCCATGCCGAGGACGACCACGTCCGCGGGCAGCGTGCCCGCGGCGGTCTCCACCCCCTCGAGGCAGCCGTCGTCGCGGTGGCGGACGCCGTGGACCTCGGTCGACAGGTGCAGGTCGATGCCCATGCCCAGCATCGCGTCGGCGACGCGACCACCGACGTCGGCGTCGAGCGTCTTCATCGGGCTCGCGCCACGGTCCACGAGGTGGACCTCCATCCCGCGAGTGACGAAGGCCTCCGCCATCTCGAGGCCGATGTAGCCGGCTCCGACCACCACCGCCCGAGTGCCCGGACCACCCCCACCCGAGGCACCGAGGTGATCGATGATGGCCTGACCGTCGTCCAACGTCTGCACGCCGAAGACCCCGGCGCCACCGACGCCGGGCAGGTCCGGCCGTGTCGGCGTCGCACCTGTCGCGAACAGGAGCTGGTCGTAGCCCTCGATGGACTCGCTGCCAGAGGCGAGCTCACGCACACGGACGGTGCGCGCGCCGGTGTCGACCGACACGACCTCGTGCCCCACCCGTGCGTCGATGGCCTGTCGTTCGCGGAACTCCTCGGGGGTCCGCACCACCAGGTCGTCGCGCTCACCGACGACCTCGCCGATCCAGTAGGGGATCCCGCAGGCGGAGTACGAGGTGTCGTTCCCGCGCTCGAACACGACGATCTCGAGCTCGTCGGGCCCGTGGCCCCGCCGCGCCTGGGAAGCGGCGGACATGCCCGCCGCGTCGCCTCCGATGACGACCAGGCGTCGTGTCACTCGGGCTCCATCCGTGGCGGCAGGCGCGAGGACGCTACACGCGTCGACGGCCGGACGCGGCCGGCACCGGGTCAGCCCGTCGTGCGGTGCAGCACCGCTGCGAGGTGGTGGGTCTCGGGCGTGTCGGCGTGGGCCATCCACAGGTCGTAGCTGAGCGTGTCGCCGTCCAGCACGAACCGGCGGCGCAGCGACCGGACGTCCTTGGCGGTCGCGGTCCGACCGAGCGAGGTGCTCACCAGGGTCAGGATCGTCGTGCCGGCCTCCTCGGTCAGGGAGCCCTCCTCGACCTCGACGATCCCCGTCGGGTGCGCCAGCACGAGCTCGGTCCGCCCGCCCGGCTGGACCCGCAGGTAGCCGGTCTCGGCGTGCATCGGCGCACCGGTGACCGGGTGCACCGTGCGCTGGGTATAGGCCAGGAAGGGCTTGCCGACGTGCCCGAAGGTCACCGTCTCGCGGTAGGTGAACGCGTCGATGGTCGGGTAGTCACCCGCGCCGTCGCCCGTGAACGTGCCGAGCAGACCCGTGACGGGCGCGAGCGCCTCGTGCAGCGGCGGGCCGTCCGCGCTCACCGGCTCAGGCCACGTCGAGCAGGTCGACCACGAAGACGAGGGTCTCGCCCGGCGCGATGACCCCACCGGCGCCCTGGTCGCCGTACCCGAGGTGCGGTGGGATGGTCAGGCGCCGGCGACCACCGACGCGCATGCCCTGCACACCCTGATCCCACCCGCTGATGACCTGGCCGGCGCCGAGCCCGAACCCGAACGTCTGCCCCCGGTCCCAGGACGCGTCGAACTGCTGGCCCGTCGACCAGGACACGCCGACGTAGTGGACGCTGACCCGGGTCCCGGCGACCGCCTCGTCACCATCCCCGACGGTCAGGTCCTCGACCACGAGGTCGCCCGGAGGAGCCTGGTCCGGGATGGTCACATCGGGCTTGCTCGGAGCGGACACGTGTCCTCCGTGGGTCTGCGGACGGTCCGGCGAGGCTAGCGTCCGCCGACATGGCCCTCTCCGTGCTCGCGATCGTCGTCGGACTCGCCGTCCTGACCTACGCCTCCGATCAGTTCGTCGTCGGCGCCGCGCGCGTGGCCCGGAACCTGCGCCTCTCCCCCATCCTCATCGGTGCGGTCGTCATCGGGTTCGGGACGTCCGCCCCCGAGATGCTGGTGTCCGGCATCGCCGGGGTGCAGGGGTCGCTCGACATCGGCGTCGGCAACATCATCGGCTCCAACGTCGCCAACCTCTCGCTGGTGCTCGGCGTCGCCGCGCTCGTGACCCCCATCGTGGTGCGCTCCACGGTCCTCAAGCGTGAAGCCCCGATCGCCCTCGGCGCGACGGTCCTGTTCGCCATCGTCGTCCAGGGCGGCCTCGCCGGGGGCGAGGCCGTCATCCTGACCGTCGCCCTCGTCATCGGCCTCGGCCTGATCATCCTCGGCGCCCGCGGCGGCGACGACACGATCAGCGCCGAGGTCGACGAGTTCCTCACCGACGAGGCCCGGACCGGACGCGAGGTCGTGCGCACCCTCCTCGGGTTGGCGTTCACCCTCGGAGCCGCCCAGATCCTGGTCGATGCGGCCCGGAACATCGCCAGCGAGCTCGGGCTCGCCGAGGGTTTCGTCGGCCTGACCATCGTCGCCATCGGCACCTCGTTGCCCGAGCTGGCGACCGCCGTCCAGGCGGCCCGCAAGGGCGAGACCGACCTCATCGTCGGCAACCTGCTCGGTAGCAACCTGTTCAACGCCGGAGCCGTCGGCGCCGTCGCCGGGTTCCTCGGCCCCGGGATGCTCGACGACCCGAACCTGACCGGCCTGGCCGTCTACCTGATGGTCGGCATCGCCGTGCTGGCCACCGTGTTCATGGTCACCGGGCGACGGGTCGCGCGTCCCGAGGGTGCCGCGTTGCTCGTGCTGTACCTCGGCGCCATCCCCTTCCTCGCCTGATCCGAGACCTTCCGAGACCGGAGCCCGCCCCGTGGAGCTGCTCGTCCTCGACCACCACGCGACCGCCGGACCGTGCCGGTTCGTCGACGTGCTCGACTCCCGCGCCGACCTCGCCCCGTGGCGCAGCATCGACATCGTCGGGGGCGGTGCACTCCCCGAGGACCTCGACGCCGTCGCCGGGATCGTGGTCATGGGAGGCCCCCAGTCGGTCACCGAGGACCACGCGTGGCAGGCGGGCGAGCTCAGGCTGTTGCGCCACGCCATCGACGCCGAGGTGCCGGTGTTCGGGGTGTGCCTCGGCGCGCAGCTGCTCGCCGTGGCGACCGGCGGCGAGGTCACCACCCGCGCCGTGCCCGAGATCGGCTTCGTCCCCCAGCGTCACAGCGACGAGGGCAGCAGCGACGAGCTCACCGCCGGCTGGCCGGACGGTGCCGCCACCGTCCTCTGGCACGGCGACGAGGTCACCACCCTGCCACCCGACGCCGTGCCGCTGCTCCACGGTGACGAGCAGGTCACCGCGTGGCGCATCGGCAGCGCCTTCGCCACGCAGGCCCACCCGGAGGTGGACGTCGCCCAGCTCGAACGGTGGATGGCGCTCGACGAGCTCGACCACCAGTTCGCCGACAGCGGCGTCGACCCCGACGCGTTCCTCGCCGAGGCGGCGTGCCGGGAACGCTTCCTGCTCGCCACCGGCCTGTCGCTCTTCGGCCGCTTCGTCGACGGCCCGGTCCGCCGCCGCGTCACCGGCAGCTCCCGCTAGTCCGCTCAGTCCGCACCACCGGCGACCCGATCGCGCCGGGCGTGCTCCCTCGCTCCGCTCAGTCCGCGCCACCGGCGACCGCCGGCACGATCGAGACGGTGTCGGACGGGTCCACCGGGGTCTCGAGGCCCTGCTGGGCGCGCACGTCCTCGTCGCGGACGAAGACGTTGACGAACCGGCGCAGCTCGCCCGACCCGTCGAGGATGCGGTCCCCGACCCCGGGGTGCGCGACCTCGAGGTTCGCCAGCACGGTGCGCACGTCGTCGCCCTCGACCACGACGGCCGTCTCGCCACCCGTCAGCTTGCGCAGCGGCGAGGGGATGCGGACGGTCGGCACGGTGCGCTCCTGGTCCTCCTCAGCCTGCCACCTGCGCTCCGCGGTCGCCATCGACCCGGCCGTCGGCGGGTGCGTGGCTGCCGACGAGGGGCGTCGCGCCGCGGGCGGTACCGTCCGCGTGGCCACCCTCCGTAGGCAGGCTCCCGCTCGCGGCCTCGACCGCTCGCCACGCCCCCGCTCCCAGCGCAGGACGATCCCGTGTCCGAACCCGCCGTCGACCGCTTCGCGACGCGCACCTGGGCGTGGCGCGACTTCGACGCGGCGACGCTGGCTGCTGCCAAGCGGGCCCAGGAACTGACCGTGTCGGTGGTCATCCCCGCACGCGACGAGGTGGCCACCGTCGGGAAGGTCGCCGGCACCTTCGTCGATGATCTGGGCGGCCCGGACGGTCTGGTCGACGAGGTCCTGGTCGTCGATGCGGACTCCGCGGACGGCACCGCCGATGCCGCCCGGGCCGCCGGTGCCCGTGTCGTCCGGCAGGCCGACGTCCTCCCCGAGGCCGGGACCGCGGCCGGCAAGGGCGAGGCGCTCTGGAAGGGGCTCGCCGCGACCACCGGCGACCTGGTGTGCTTCGTCGACGCGGACATCGTCGACGTCGACCCCCGGTTCGTGGTCGGCCTCGTCGGTCCGCTGCTCACCGAGCCATCGGTCAGCTACGTCAAGGCGACCTACGACCGCCCGCTCGACCTCGGCGGGCAGCTGCGTGCCGAGGGTGGCGGGCGGGTCACCGAACTGCTGGCACGGCCGTTGTTGGCCGCGTTCTGGCCCGAGCTCGCGTGGCTCACCCAGCCGCTGTCCGGCGAGTACGCCGGCCGCCGTACCCTCCTCGAGTCGCTGCCCTTCGTGCGCGGGTACGGCGTGGAACTCGGCCACCTCGTCGACGTCCTCGAGGCCCACGGACCCGACGCCATCGCGCAGGTCGATCTCGGTCGGCGGGTCCACGTCCACCAGCCGCTCGACGCGCTCGGCCGCATGGCTGCCGAGATCCTCCACGTCGCAGTGGAACGCCTCGAACGACAGGGGCGCCTCGTGCTACCGAACCCCCTGGCCACCGCCCTGCTCCAGCCCACCCGGGACGCGGCTGGCACCCTCCACCTCACCCACCACGAGGTCACGCCGTCACAACGCCCACCGCTGCGCGCGTGGCGTGGCGGATCACAGGAGGACCGCGCGTAGGACCGCACGACACAGGCGACCCAGGGTGGCCGCTGGCCCCTCGTGCCACGCTGGCGGCGGCGAGGTGACAGACTGGCTCCCGGACCCGCCCGCCGGGTGGCGCCGGAAGGAGCTGCCGTGGTCGAACGCCGAACGGTGCTCGTCGTCGACGACGAGCCGGACGTGCTGCTGCTGTGCCGCGTCAACCTCGAGTTCGAGGGCTACCGGGTGATCGAGGCCGGCGACGGGGAGGCCGCCCTGGCGCGCCTCGCCGAGGAGGTTCCCGACGTGGTCCTCCTCGACGTGATGATGCCCAAGCTCGATGGCTGGGCCGTGCTCGAGCGCATCAAGGCCGACCCGCGCACCGCGGAGGTGCCGGTCGTCATGCTGACAGCGAAGGTGCAGGACCACGATCAGATCCGTGGGTGGTCCTCGGGTGCCGCCGAGTACATCACCAAGCCGTTCAGCCCCCTCTCGCTGTCCCAGGTCGTGCAGGACGTGATCGACACCGATCCGCACGAGGAGGAGCGACGCCGGCAGCTGGTGCTCGAGAAGCTGCAGCTCATGCGCGAGCGCGGCTGAGGGCTTCAGCGCCCGATCATGGCCGATCAGGCCCGGTCGCGACCCACGACCACGTGGAGCGCGACCGCGCTGGACAGGTTGCCGGGTTGTTCGCGGACCTCGGCGCCGCCGAGCTCGGCGGCCACCTGCTGCGCGGCCGCCTCGTTGCCCGGGTTGTAGAGGACGGTGGTGACCTCGTACGACAGCGCGTCGTTGCGGGCGATGATGTCGTAGCCCGCGTCACCGAGGAGGGCGGCGACACGGTCGGCGGCGGTGCCGCCGTCCTCCTTGAACCCGTCGAGGACCTGGATGGTCACCTCGCCAGGCGCCACCGAACGTTCGACGTCCCGAGGCGCGTCGTCACCGTCGCCGTCGCCGTCGCCAGCGTCGTCCGCGGCGCCGTCGGCGTCCTGCGATCCATCGCCGGTGTCGCCCTCACCGGCGTCCGGGTCACCGGCGTCCGGGTCACCGGCGTCCGGGTCACCGGCGTCCGGGTCACCGGCGTCCGCCGCCGGATCGTCACCGTCCGCATCGTCGTCCGCAGCGTCGTCGTCCTCGTCCGGGTCGTCCGCAGGGGCGGTCACCTCCGGCCCCGCGTCCGTGGCCACCGGCGTCCCGCGGTCGCCACCGAGCGTGCCGATGCCCCAGAAGGCCA
This sequence comes from Nitriliruptor alkaliphilus DSM 45188, assembly GCF_000969705.1. GTDB lineage: Bacteria > Actinomycetota > Nitriliruptoria > Nitriliruptorales > Nitriliruptoraceae > Nitriliruptor > Nitriliruptor alkaliphilus. The sequence continues at coordinate 1,661,749 of NZ_KQ033901.1, read as the reverse complement.
CCGAGACCAGCACCACCAGCCCGACCGCACCCACCGCGCTCCGGAGCAGGGAGGAGCGGAAGCTGGCGTCTCCGGCCGGGGTGTGCTTGGCGGCGCTCACGGCCGGCGGCTCAGCGCGCGTCGGCGCCGAGACGCTTCGCGGCCCGCTGCCGCTGCCGCGATGCCCGGAGGCGCCGGAGACGCTTGACGAGCATCGGATCGAACGCGACCGCCTGCTCGTCGTCGATGACGCGGTTCAGCAGCTGGTAGTAGCGCGTCGGGGACAGGTCGAACCGCTCACGGATCGCCTGCTCCTTCGCCCCGGCGTAGCGCCACCACTCGCGCTCGAAGTCGAGGATCTCGCGTCCACGCTCGTCGAGGCCGGACGTGTCGGCGGGGCCGTCGTGGAACGGGGCCATGGAAGGTCTCCTCGAGGACGTGACGCGGGGCGGGGATGAGTGTCGCGCAGGAACCACACGCGTGCAACTACGCCGGTGGGCACCCTCGTCCCACGAGTCCCACGTCGCTCCCCGACGCCCGCGAGCTTCCTGCTGCGTCCACCTCACCCTCCGGGCTAGCGTTCCGACCGTCGCGTACCGGTCGGTACGCGCGGGAGGACGCGGCGTGGGTTGGCTGGCGGTGCTCGTGGTCGCGCTCGCGACCCCCGCGCTGGCGATCGTGGGTGCGCGCCGTTGGCGTCCCCTCGACGCGGTGGGGCCCGTGGTGGTGTGTTACGCCGTCGGCGTGATCGTGGGCAACCTCGGGCTGGTCCCCACCGACAGCCCCGCGGCGGACACCGCGAGCCTGATCCGGACCGCGACCGTGGTGCTGGCCATCCCGCTGCTGCTGCTCGGCACGGACCTGCGCGCGTGGGCTCGGCTCGCCCGGCCGGCACTGATCTCGTTCGGGCTGGCCATCGTCAGCGTCGTCGCGGTCACCGTCGTCCTCGCACCGCGCTTCGACCTCGGGGCGACCACCGACGAGATCGCCGGCATGACCGTCGGGGTCTACACCGGTGGGACGGCGAACATGGCCGCGATCGGGACGGCGCTCGACGTGCCCGAGGCGACGTTCGTCGCCCTGAACGCCGCGGACCTGTTCGTCGGAGCGCTGTACCTGCTGGTGCTGCTCTCGGTGGCGCAGCGGCTGCTCGCCCGCGTCCTGCCCGCCCCCGTCCGGGTGGGAGCGAACGAGGACCCGGAGGTCACCCGGACGAGCGACCCGTTCGCGGTGACACCCGCGGGGCGTCACGTGGTGGTCGCGCTCGCGATGGGGCTCGGGGTCGTGCTCGTGGTCGCCGGAACCGCCCTGGTCGCCCTGACGCCGGTGGTCACCGGCGAGCCGGTGATGGACTCCGACGCGTTCGCGACGGCGATGGTGCTCGGTATCACGACCCTGGCGCTCGCGCTGTCGTTCGTGCGCCGCGTCCGCGAGCAGCCGGGCACGTACGTGACCGGGCAGTACCTGTTCCTGGTCTTCGCCGTGGCCATCGGCACGCTGGCCAACCTGGCGGACCTCGCCGCGTCGTTCACGACGGTGGTGCCTTACATCGCCGCCGTGCTGACGCTCGCCGTCCTGCTGCACGTGCTGCTCGCACGCCTGCTGCGCATCGACCACGACACCGCCATCATCACCTCCACGGCGGCCGTCTTCGGGCCGCCGTTCGTCGGCCCGGTGGCCGCCGCCCTGCGCAACCCGGACGTCGTGCCCTCCGGGATGACCACCGGGGTGCTCGGGTTGGCGCTCGGCAACTACGTGGGCCTGGCGGTCGCAGCCCTGCTGCGCTGACGGCGGCGCGGCGCCGGAGGTTCGTCACGTTCGCACCGTCACCCGGTGACGGGTCGCGTCACGACCGTCACCATGCGCTCCTGCCTCCGATGGAGCCGCCTGCCGTGTCCCCCCTCACCGCCCTCGCCGACGCCCCGCCAGCACTGCGTGCCCCGGCCGTCGTCGCGTGTGCGGACACCGGGGGGGAGGTCGTCGCACGGGCGGCGTCGATCGAGGCCGGAACCCTGCGGGTGACCTGCACCGACGAGGTCGAACTCGTGCGGCCGGCCGCGTGGCTGCGCGCCGCGGGTGACGGCCGGGACGCCATCGACGTCGTGCTGCGACCCGGCGGTCAGGCGGTCACCGTGACCTGGCGTGACGGGCGCCGCACCCGGTTCCACGTCGGTTCGCTCCGAGGCTGACGGGTGGGGGCGAGCCCGCCCTGCCCGTCAGGTCACACCTCGTAGAGCCCGTCGATCAGGCCGAGGAGGAACTCCTCGGCGGGTTCGTGCTCGCCCTCGGGGAGGGTGGCCACCATGCCGTACATGGCGGCCTGCCCCTGCGTGGACAGCTCGGGACGCCCACGGACCTCCTCGACGCTGTCCGCGAGGTCGGCCAGGAACCGATCGGCGACCCCGTCGGCGTGAACGGGTGTGACCATCACATGCAGCGCGGGGGGACGCAGCAGCCGATCGGGGTGCCAGCCGCGGGCCTCCATGGCGTCGGCGACGGCGTACGCGTCGACCTCGTCGGTGGAGGAGCCGACCGCGAACACGCCAGCGGGCGGGTCCCCCAGGACCGCCAGCCCGTCGATGTCGTCGATGCCCTTCCGCAGGACGTCGGTGGTCTCGAGCAGACCGCGGTGCAGGTCGAGGTAGCCGTCCACCCCGAAGGCGTGGAGGGTCGCCCAGGCGCCGGCGATGGCGCCCCCCGGGCGCGTGCCCGCGATCGTGGGTGACAGCCAGACTCCGCCGGGCCAGCCGGTCTCGACCTGGAACTGGTGGCGCCGCAGCGCAGCGTCGCGGTAGACGATCACCGAGGCGCCCTTGGCGGTGAAACCGTACTTGTGCAGATCGGCCGAGATCGACGTGACGCCGGGTACCCGGAAGTCCCACGGGGGCACGTCGCGGCCGAGCCGCTCGACCCACGGCAGGAGGAACCCGCCGAGGCACGCGTCCACGTGGCAACCGACATCGTGCTGCTGCGCGAGCGCGGCCAACTCCGGGATGGGATCGATGACCCCGTACGGGTAGTTCGGGGCCGAACCGACGACGGCGATGGTCGCCGCGTCGACCCGTTCGGCGGCGGCGGTGACGTCGACACCGAGCTCCGGCGCCACCTCGATGAGCCGAGGTTCGACGTCGAGCAGGTGGCAGGCCTTGAGGAACGCCGGGTGGGCGGTGACGGGGAGCACCAGGTTGGGCGTGGCGCCGCCCGCGAGCCGCCCGACGCGCCGCGCCCGGTCCCGGTAGGCCTTGACCGCCAGGATGATCGACTCGGTCCCGCCGGAACTCATCGTCCCGGCCGCCCCGTCGTCGCCGCCGAGCAACCAGGCGGTCATCGCGACCACCTCGGCCTCGAAGCGCCGCAGGCTCTGGAAGGCGAGGGGGTTGAGCGCGTTGGTGGACAGGAAGGACCCGACGACCTGCTCGAGGAAGGCCTGGTGCTCGTCCGAGTGGTGGTAGACGAGACTGAAGGTGCGACCACCGTGCCAGTCCACGTCACCGGAAGCGGCCGCTCGGACCTCGCCGAGCAGGCGCCCGCGGTCGGTGCCGTGCTCGGGGATCGGGACGCTCACGGGGATCCTCGCTGCGGGGTGCCTACCTCAGATACCGGAAGGTACGTGGACGAGGGGCGGCACGCTGCCGGAACCGACGGACCGCGGCGTCTGCCACGACCGGCCGCCCGTCACCAGTCGAACGGCCAGTCGTCGCGCGGAAGCACCTCGAAGCTGTAGTGGAGCCCCGAGGCGTCCTCGACGATCGGCGCGAGGGGCCACGTCGGGTCGTAGACGACCGTCAGCCGGTCGAGGACGGCGTCGATGCGGGCGGTGATCTCGTCGCTGTTCGCCTGCACTCTCGCGTCCATGGCCGGATCGAGGGAGTCCGGGCAGTCGGCCCGCCCCTCGTACCGGACGACCTCGAAGTCCAACGTCGCCGAGAGGGAGCCGTCCCGACCGACCGACCCCGTCACGTCGATCTCGTTGATGTTCATGACGTCGCCGTCGCAGGCGTGCTCCTCGTACAGGGGTCGGTCCTGGCCGAGGTGGTTCGCCGCGCCTCGGTACGTCCCGAAGTGGCCGCGGCCCGTCACCGATCCGTCGGCGTCGATGTCGATGTAGCCCATGAAGACGACGCGGTTCTGGTGGTCGTGGCCCGGCGTGAGGCCAGGGTCCGGCTCGAGGTCCCACACGCCCTCCCCGTGCACGTCCAGCTCCCACAGGTGCCGGCCAGGCCGGAGGGCGGGGTCGGGTCGGGCCGCCTGGGACATCGCCTCCGCCTCGTCGATGACGTCGCTGATGGAGATGACGCTCCTCGACCAGTGCCCGCCCCTGGTGAGCGCCACACGGAGTGCGGCCGGGGACAGGTCCGGGTAGGTGGACAGCAGCCGCGCGGCGATCCCGGCCACGATGGGCGCCGAACCGGACGTCCCGTTCGCGGTACCCGTCAGCGGACCGTCCCCGGTCGGTCGGTAGACCGGCACACCGACACCGGGGGCCAGCACGTCGGTGCCACGCACGCCGTTCGTGCACTTCCAGGGGCTACCGCTGAGGTCGCTGGCTCCGACGGTGACCACCAGGGCGAGCGCTGCGGGCCACAGCTGCTCGTTGGTCGGCGTGTCGCACCCCGGTCCGGGTCCGTTGTTGCCCGCCGCGGCCACCACGAGGACCCCGTTGTCCTCGGCGTACCGCACGGCCCAGTCGATGCCGTCGGCGCACTCCGCCACGACCCCGCCTCCGCAGGAGGCCCCCGCGGAGATGTTGATGATGTCCGCGCCGGCGTCGACCGCGTACACGATGCCTGCGATCATCCGTCGGTAGGTGTTCCCACCCTCGGGGCCCACGGCGTCGACGGGCAACACCTTCGCGCCCGGTCCCGCCCCGTAGGCCGGAGAGGTGCCGACGATCAGGCTGGCGACCCCCGTCCCGTGGAAGCCGGGGTGGGTGGTCCCGTCGGCACCGGGGACCGCGATCGACGTCCCGGGTAGGACCTGACCCCGCAGCCCGGGGTGCTGCGCGTCCACGCCGCTGTCGATGACCGCGACGGTCACGCCGCTGCCATCGCCGAGCGGTAGGTCGGGCTGGGCGAGACCGAGCACGCCGAGGTGCCACGGGCCCTGATCCACCAGCCCCGTGGCGGCCTGGGCGAGCGGGCCCCGCAACGGAGCGACGGGCACGTCCCAGCCGGCCGCCTCGACGGCGGGGTCCCGTGCCAGCTCCGCGAGCAGTCGACGTCCCGCCTCCGCATCCGCGACCGGTCGTGACTCGACCTCGATCGTCCCGTCCCCGTCACGCCGGACGACGTAGATCGCACCGCTGTCCTCGGGTTCGCCGACCTCCGGCTGCGACCTGACGGGCAGCACGACCGCGTCCGGCGACGTCGCCGTCCTCCCGTCCTCCGCCATCGCCACGACCCGCAGCTTGCGGTCAGCTGCGTTCGACAACAGACCTTCCACCCCGAGGGCGCAGCCCTCGGGGTCGCAGGCCTCCACCGGGACGGGGTGGGTGGTCTCGTCGACCTCCAACAGGTAGGCGCTCGCCGAAGTGACCGCCTCGAAGCGCAGCACGTGGCTCTCGCCGTCGCTCTCCAGCACCAGGCCCGTGGGTCCGGTGATCGGCCCGATGACGTCGAAGGGGTTCGACGAGGTGCACCCACCCAGCACGACCGCACCGACCACGGCCAACGCCGTCCACCGCATCCCCGTACCTCCCCGTTGGTCGGCAGGCTAGCGAGCGACGCCTCCGCGCTGCGGCCCGGCTCGAAGCGACCGAGTCGCCGGGTAGGTTGGGCCGCTGATCATCAGCTTCACCCGCCGGAGTAGCTCAGTTGGTAGAGCAACGGATTTGTAACCCGTAGGTCAGGGGTTCGACTCCCCTCTCCGGCTCCATCGCGCGGCGCTGGCCACGCCGACCGTCAGATCAACGACGCTTCCATCCCGGATGTTCGCGCTGGCCATCACCGGTCTGGCGTGGGAGTTCGCCGTCGGCCGGATCGGGCGCCTCGGCTGGTGCGCAGCAGCCGTTCAGCTGCGAGCTGCCCCGAAACGGCGTTCAACCCGCCGCCGGGCCACGTCCCTGCGCCCGCCAGGTAGAGGCCGGAGATGAGCGTCTTGTAGCGAGCCAGCGAGAGGGCCGGCCGAAGACCGAGGAACTGGTCGAGGTGGTGACTTCCGGCGATCCCGTCGCCGCCGACCAAGTTCGCGTTGCCCCGCTCGAGATCCACCGGGCTCTCTGCGGCGTAGCCGACGACGTGGCCTCCCAGCCCAGGCGCGTAGCGCTCGAGCTTCGCGAGGATGCGCTCCGCGAAGGGCTGCGCTGCCGTCGACCAATCACGCCCCGAGAGGTCACCTCCGTCGCCGCCGGGCTGGGCGTCTCCAGCGATCGTGCCGGGCACCGTTCGCACCTGGATCCATACCGCGTGCTCGGCACGTCCCGGAGCCGTCGCACGGGTCGGGTCCACGACGCTCGTCTGTCCGACGATGAGGAGCGGCTCATCAGGCAGGACGCCAGCGAGAGCCTGTTGGTAGGTCCGCGCCATGTCGTCCACGTACGGCCCGATGTGGACGTACGCGGACGTGCCGAGTCGACCGTCTTGCCACGGGATCGCGTCCGACAAGGCGAGGTGCAGCATGAACGTGCCCGGTCCGAAGCGGTATCGCTCGGCCGCGGCCCTCATGGGGGCGGGGACCGACTGGTCGCGCAGCAACTGCTGTACCAGCGCAGGAAGAGTGACCGTGGACACGATGCCGTGACGCGCCTCGATCCGCTCGCCGTCGGACAGTCGCACGGCGCGGGCGCGGCCACCTCGCACCTCCAGGGTGTCGACGCGCTGGCCGGTGTACACCGTGCCACCGCGCACGGCCAGGAGGGCAGCGAGGGCTTCGGGGAGGCGTGAGGCGCCTCCCTGCACGATGTTCATCCCGGCCTGTGCGTCGAAGTACAGCTCCAGGAGAGGGAAGATGGCGCCGGCAGCGACGTCAGGGGCGAAGTCCAGATGTAGACCCCGTGCAGCGGCGAGCGAGCGCGCTTCGGGCGTTGCGAAGTAGCGCTCGCCGAGTGCGCGCGTGCTCGACACCACGACCTGTGCAAGCTCGGACAACGTCGTGTTCTTGCGGCCGAAGAGGAGCTTTCGGGCCACACCCCACGGTCGACCAGGACGGGAAGGGACGACTGGCGAGTGGCACGTACGTCGCGGCCACGTCCTCGAAGATCTCGCGGAGGCGTCGCCAACCCTCAGCATCACGAGGATGGTGTGCCTCCCACATCGCCTGGGTCTTCGCCGCGTCGGTGTCGACGCGGATGCTTCGGCCATCAGGGAAGGCCGACGAATAGGCGTGGGACGCGTGTGCGAACGCGAGCCCTCGAGCATTCAGTGCCTCGGCGTAGCGGGCGTAGAACGGGGAGCCCAAGAACAGGTTCATGTTGGTGGCGTACAGGTCGTGTACGAGACCTGGCTGGATCAGTTGACGGCTACGCACCGCCCCGCCGACCTGCTGAGCAGCCTCGACCACGGCGACGTCGAGTCCCGCTTCCGCGAGCGTCACGGCCGCGACCAACCCCTGGTGCCCGGCGCCGATGACCACCACGTCCGTCGTTGGCACGGTCGGTCCTCCGAGCGGGCCAGGAGGTGACGCGTGACGGATCGCTCTGACATTTGACCAGATGTCAAATATGAGCTGAGTGGCGACGAACCGTCACCCAGCGTCTGCACCTCGCACACCACGACGTCACCCCTTGAGCCAGCCATGTCGGGGCCGATGAGGTAGGACGGCTCGTCCGGTCGGTGTCGCACCGGCGGCACTCCCGGGGGAGCACGGCTGCGAAGGATCGGTCCGGGCACGGTTCCCCGTGCGCGCTCCCCTCTGCACCGGTAGGGGCAGGATGCTGCTGATGATGCGAGGCTCCTCACGGGACGGTGCCGCCACCGTCCGGGCCGTCGCGCGGTCGCCGCTGGTGCTCGCGGGCGGCGGGCTCGCGGCCGCGTTCTACGCGCTGCCCCGTGGCGGGTGGCTGCAGGCGCTGCTGTTCTCCGTCGCCCCCCTGGTCGCTGCGTGCCTGCTGGCGTGGCGTCTGAAGCGTGAGGGCTTGCTCCTCGCGAGGCCCTGGGTGTTCCTGCTCGCAGGTGCCGGGTTGTACGCCGTCGCGACCCCGTTCTGGAGCCTGCTACCGCTGGTGACGGGGCGTGATCTGCCGTTCCCATCGGTGCTGGACGCGATCTACTTCACGTCGTACGTGCTCTCCGCGGTCTTCCTGACGGATCTGATCCGCTACCGGCACCGGACCTCCGAGGATGCGGTCCGGGGCGCGCTGGTGGCCCTGATCGACGCCGGACTGTTCGCCCTCGCCGGGGTCGCGCTGCTCTGGCCCGCGGTGATCAGCCTCGCCGATCCGGACACCGTCGGGCTCCAGCAGCTGGTGGTCCTCGGCTACCCGCTGCTGACGGCGGTGCTCCTCGGGCTGGTCGCACGTCTGGCCATCACCGGGGGGAAGCAGCGCTCCCCGGCGTTGGGGTTGCTGCTGGTCTGGGCGGCGGCCGAGCTGGCTGGTGACATCCTCTACGGCTACCTCAGCGCCACGGGTGGGTTCTTCCGCGGTCACCCCATCTCCGTGGCGTGGCTGGTCTCGTATGCGGCGCTCGGGACGCTGGCGGTGCACCCCGGTCTGGTGCGGCTGACGCGGGCCGAAGCCAGCCTGCCGCTGAGCGGTTGGCGACTGGCGGTCCCGCTGGGCGCCGTCCTCGTGCCAGGCGGGGTGGCGCTGGTCGGTGACAGCGCGCTCGTGAACCTCGTGGCTCTCGTGGCGGTCGGGCTGCTCCTCGCCCGCTCCTGGCTGCTGTCCGGGGACCTCGCCGAGCAGCGGCGTCTCGCCCACGAGCTCGTCGTGCTGAGCCGACGGTTCGAGCACCAGTCGCTGCACGATCCGCTCACCGGCCTGGCGAACCGATCGCTGTTCACCGAACAGCTCCACGCCGCCCGGGCAGCGCACGAACGTCACGATCGCGGCCTCGCGGTGCTCATGGTCGACCTCGATGGGTTCAAGCTCGTCAACGACCGCCACGGCCACCACGCCGGTGACCAGGTGCTCGTCGAGATCACCGAACGGCTGCGCCGGTGCGTCCGCGTCAGCGACACCCTCGCGCGTCTCGGCGGCGACGAGTTCGCGATCGTCCTGCCCGAAACGGACCTGGGCGAAGCGCGGACGATCGCCGGTCGTATCCACCAGCAGCTCGCCGTGCCGCTGGAGGTCGACGACGGAACGGTCGCGATCGCAGCCAGCATCGGCATCGCCGTGGCGAGCTCAGGACGCAAGAGCGCGGACACGCTGCTGCGGGAGGCCGACATCGCGATGTACGCCGCCAAGACGTCGGGGGCGGCCCGCACCGAGCTCTACCGTCCCGGCCTCGAGCACGACGACCACGTCGTCCTGCCCGACGTCGCCACGAGGGCGGCCGGCGCCTGGGCGAGCTACATCCGCGAACTGCGCAGCGAGATCGCCGACCGGAAGGATGTCGGCCGGATCTCGATCAAGAGCCGCGCCCCTGCGAGCGTGCATCGGACGCTCGAACAGGTCCTGCGAGCCATCGACGATCTCGACCCGCACGCCACCTCGGCGAGGCTCACGCTCGTCGGCCGGCAGGCGATCGAGGAGTTCGTCTTCCACCAGACCGCGGTCCAGCACTGGGCCGACGCGCTGGCCGCCGAGGCCGAGCTGACCGCGCGACGCACACCGGAGGCCGATCGGTTCTGGCGCGAGTTCGAAGCGCGAGTGCTGCCTCCGGAGAGCTGAACGCCCACCCGGTCCGGGGACGGCGCACCCCGAGGTGGGTGCGGCTCACGACACGGCGTCGTCCGGCCCCCAGCGAGGCAGGTCGACGGTCACGCGGGCGCCGCCCCCTGGACGCTCGTCGAGGTGCACCTGCCCACCGTGGACCCGCACGAACCGGTCCACCAGCGCCAGCCCGATGCCGGTCCCGGGGTTGGCAGCCGTGGCGGCCCCCTCCCCCTGCGCGAACGGGGCGAACAGTCCCGCCCGTTCCGGCTCCGGCACGCCCGGGCCGTCGTCCTCGACCACGAGGGACAGGTGGGTCTCGTCCGCGGTCAACCGCACCGTCACCTGCGTCCCCGCCGGGGTGTGCCGGAGCGCGTTGTCCAGCAGGCTGTGGACCGTCCGCTCCACCATCAGGACGTCGACATCTGCCTCGCAGGAGCCCGGCACCTCGACGTACAGCCGCCGCCCGGCCCGGTCGGCACGGCGCGCCAGATCGCGGACGAGATCGGCCACGTCGAGTCGCACCCTGCGGGGTTCGGGCGCCTCGCGGGCGAGCCGGTCCACGTCGAGCAGGTCGCCGATCAGCGCCTGGAGCCGTTCGGCGTTCGCCACGATGCGCCGGACGTAGGTCAGCACCGGGTCGTGCCGGTCACGGTGGGACAGGGCGCGGTCGGCGGTCAGGGCGAAGCCCAGGATGGAGGTCAGGGGGGTCCGCAGCTCGTGCGACACCGCCGACAGGAAGGTCGTCTTCATCTGGTCGACGCGCCGGAGCTGATCGGCTGCTCGCCGTTCGCGTTCGAGCGTCGCGCGCAGCCGCTGCTCCGACTCGACCTCGCTGGTGATGTCACGCAGCACCCCCGAGAGGCCGACGACGCGCCCCTCCGGGTCGGTCAGCGGGCTGCGCCGGTCGTCGAGCCACAACCAGCGCCCATCGGCGTGCTGGAACCGGAACCGTAGGCGCGACTGATCCTCGGCGTCCCACGAGTCGGCTCCGACGGCCTCGTCCCGGTCGTCGGGGTGGATCCGGCTGCTGAACAGGTCCGGGTCCGCGACCAGTTGGGCAGCGTCGAAGCCGAGGCGCTGGCGCGCGGACGGGCTGACGTACTCGACGTGCGGCAGCAGCTGGTCGAACTGTGCCCGGTAGACCACGTCCTGGCTGCTCTCGGCCAGCCGGCGGAACAGCTGCTCGTTCTCGGCCAGCCGCCGCAGGGCGACGTTGCGCTCGCCGACGTCGCGGTAGATGACGCTGTAGCCCGTGGCACGCCCCACCGCGTCGCGCAACGGAGACATCGACCCTTCGAGCTCGCGGAACCGGCCGTCCTGGTGACGCAGCCGGACCTCGAACGACTCCAGCGACCCGCCCGCCTCGACGATGCGCCGGAGGGCGTCGAGGCCGTTGCCGCTGGCGTCCGCGGGCAGGAGGGCCTGCAGCCGGGTGCCCTCGACGTCCGTGGCGGACCACCCGAGCAGCCGCTCCGCGCCCTGGTTCCACGCCGTGATCCTGCCCTCGAGGTCGAGCGCCACGACCGCCAGCTGCAGGTGCAGCACCGCGTGGAGACGTCGGTGTTCCTCGAGCTCCTCGTCGCGGAGGGACAGCTCGTCGAGCACGGTCCGGCGCCGGATCTCGAGGTCGAGCACGCCAGCGAGGGTCGCCGGCAGGTCACCGGGCCGGTCGGCGAACCGTTCGACGGCTGCAGACAGGTCGTCGAGCGGTGCTCGGTCCGGCACGTCCGCGATGGCGCGGAGGAACTCGGCGATCGTCGCGTCGGTGATCCGAGCCTGCTCCACGCACGTCCCTCCGGAGCTCACCACCCTCCGTGAGTCTGCCGGACCGCGCGGCGCGGCGCGCGCCGCAACGCCGTGCCCGATCCGAGTCGAGGACGTCGCCGGTCACCGCGGCGCGGGAGGCGTGGACCGTTGCGCTTCGCGGACGCGGCTGTCCATGGCACGGGCGCGCTCGGCGAGCGCCTCCTGGTGCTGAGCGAGCTGCTCAGCGATGCGCTCGTCTCCCAGCCCGAGGATGCGCACGGCCAGGAGCGCTGCGTTCACCGCGCCGTCGACCGCGACGGTCGCGACCGGGATGCCGGCCGGCATCTGTACGACCGAGTGGAGCGCATCGGTGCCCCCGAGCGCGGTCCGCGCGAGCGGCACGCCGATGACCGGCAGGGTCGTCGCGCTGGCGAGCATCCCTGGCAGGTGGGCGGCGCCACCGGCGCCCGCCACGATGACCTGGATCCCGCGACCAGCCGCGTCGTCGGCGAAGCGCAGCATGTCGTGCGGCGTCCGGTGGGCCGACACGACGCGGACCTCGTGGTCGACGCCGAACTCGGTGAGCGTGTCAGCCGCGGGGCGCATCAGCGGCAGATCGCTCTCGCTGCCCATCACGATGGCGACCGTCATGAGCCCACCTCCACCCGGCCGAGGCCGGCATCGTCCGCGACGGGCGCCACGAGCCGTCGCGTCGCGGCGCGGGCACGTGCCCGCACCTCGTCCATATCCGAACCGGTCGCGGTCACGTGTCCCACCTTGCGCCCCGGTCGCGCCTGCTTGCCGTACAGGTGGACGTGGGAACCGTCGCACGCCAGCGCCTCGGCGAGGGGCCGGAGCGCCGTCCCGCTCGGCAGCACGTTGACCATCGCGACGGCCTCGGCGCGCAGGTCGGTCGCTCCGAGCGGCAGGTCGAGCACGGCACGCAGGTGGTTCTCGAACTGCGAGGTGGCGCAGCCCTCGATGGTGAGGTGGCCGCTGTTGTGCGGCCGGGGCGCGAGCTCGTTGACCGACAGGCGGCCGTCCACGACGAACAGTTCGACGGCGAGGATCCCGACGGCGTCGACCAGATCGGCGATCGCGATCGCGAGCTGCTGCGCCTCGGCGGCGAGGTCCGCCGACACGGCCGCGGGTGCCAGCACCTCGTGGCAGATGCCGTCGACCTGGACGGTCTCCACGACCGGGTAGGCGACCGACGCGCCGCCCGGCCGGCGGGCGACGAGGACCGCCAGTTCGCGCTCGAGGGGCAGGTGCGGCTCGACCAGCAGCGGCAGGCCCGCCTCGAGGTGCGGCGCGGCCTCGACCGCCGCGTCGATGATCCAGATGCCACGTCCGTCGTACCCGCCCCGTGCGGCCTTGAGGACCAGCGGCCAGCCGTGTCGCGCACCGAACGCGTCGAGGTCGGCGGCCCTCGTGACCTCGACGAACGCGGGCACCGGGAGGCCCGCGGCCTCGAGCGCCCGGCGCTGCGCCAGCTTGTCGGCGGCCACCCGCAGCGTGGCCGCGGAGGGCCGGACGACGGTGCCGGCCGCCTCGAGCTCCTCCAGCAGCGCCGGGGGCACCAGCTCGTGGTCGAAGGTCACCACATCGCAACGCTCGGCCAGCGCGCCGAGGGCCTCCGCAGCGCCCGGGTCCCCGATGAGGACCGACGTGGCCACGCGGGCGACCGGGTCGTCCGCACGAGCCGCCAGGACGACCACCGGCACGTCGAGGCTGAGGGCCGCCTGGTAGGTCATGAGCGCGAGCTGTCCGCCACCGACGATGCCGACGGTGGGCGTCCGCTCCGACGTCGATGTGGTGAGGCTGGACACGCGCACCCTCCTGGTCCCCCGGGGCACGGCAGCCTACAGAGGTGTCCCGAGGCCTCCGTCAGCGGCCGGCGCGCGGCCAAGGTGCCGCGCGTGCCAGTCGAGGACGATCTCGAAGCGCTCCACACGGTGGCGCGGCGTGCCCGAGCGGGTCAGCTCGTGCCCCTCGTCGGGGAAGCGGACGAACTCGGTGGTGACCCCCGCGGTGACCAGGGCGGCGAAGTACCGCTCGGCCTGCTCGACCGGGCAGCGCCAGTCGGCGTCGCTGTGGAGCACCAAGGTCGGGGTGCGGACGTCCCCCGCGGTCCAGAGAGGGCTGGCGGCGTGGTGCGGCGCCGGCCCGTCGGGCAGGGACGCATCGAGGAACATCCGGTCGAAGAACGGCCCGATGTCGGAGGTGCCACCGAACGACCCCCACTCCAGCAGCCCTCGTTCGACGATGGCGCTGGCGTACCGGTCGTCGGCGGCGATCAACCGGGCGGTCGCGTAGCCACCGTAGGACCCGCCGACGACGCCGACGCGCGCCCGGTCCAGCTGCGGGTACCGCGCGAGGGCAGCATCGACCGCGGCGGCCAGGTCGGCGATGTCGACCGGCTCGGCGGTCGGCCACGCACCCACGATGGCCCGGGCCCAGTCCGTGCCGCGGCCGGACGAACCGCGCGGGTTGGTGCCGACCACCAGGTAGCCGGCACCCGCGCCGACCTGGAACTCGTCGAAGAAGTGGTCGCCGTACTGGGAGGTCGGCCCACCGTGGATGTTGAGCAGCAGGGGCACGGATGCGGGTTCGGCGTCGTCGAACCCGTCGGGCAGCACGCTCCAGGCGTCGATCTCGGCACCGTCGCGCTCGAAGGTCCAGCGCTCGGTCTGTGCCAGACGCACGGCCGACCGGAACGACTCGCCGAGGCAGGTGACGGGGGTCTCCACCCCGTCCCGGAGGACGAGGAGATCGCCGGGGGTGTCCACGTCGGTCCAGCAGATCGCCAGGGTGCGCCCATCGGGGTGGACGTCGACGCCGCTGACGGCACGCGCCCCGCCGAACAGATCGGTGACGACCGGCGGGTCGTCGCCCGTGGGGTCGGCGACGTGCACCAGACGCGTGGTGCCTCGGTCCTCGAGCGGGGTGACAAGACCCCCGGCCACGGCCCGCGGACCGGGTGGCACGACACCAGGGACACCGGGCAGCACGTCCCGGTCGAGGTGGCCGGTCAGGTCGCGCAGCGCGGTGGTCGGCCCGGCGCCGTCCGGAACCTCGACCAGGCGCGCGACGCCGGGCCACAGGAACGGGTCGGACAGGCCGGCAGCGAGCCGCACGCCACGCCCGTCCACGCCGACCCACGACCAGCTGCCGACCGGTCCCCAGGACACCTCGCCGATCGTGTCCTGCGCCGACGGGGCCGGGACGGCGATGGCCACGATCTGGTCGTGTGGCTCGGTGTCGGGGACGTCGGTGGCCCGGGTGATCGCGAGCACGGTGCCGCCGTCCGCCGTCCAGGCCGGCGCCGCCACATCGTCCCGGAGGTCGGTGAGCGGTCGGACCCGGGGCTCGTCCGCGTCGAGGTCGTCGACCAGCCACAGTTGACGCCGACGCTCGTGGACCCACCCCCCGCCCTCGACCCGGTAGGGCAGCCGGGTGAGACGGCGGGGGCGACGGCCGCGCTCCTCGGCGTCGAGGTCGGCCAGGTCGTCGATCCAGGTGTCGCCGACGAGGACGATCCGGCTGCCGTCGGGCGCCCAGGCGAACCCGCTCACGCCGCGGGGCAGCTCGGTCACGAGGCGTGCTTCGCCGCCGTCGGCGGGCAGGAGGGCGATCTGTGCGTGCGCGCCCTCGTCGCCGGACGTCCGCAGGAACGCGAGGGTGCGCCCGTCTGGGGCCCACCGCGGGTGGGCATCCGACGGGCCCCTGGTCAGCGCTCGGGTGTCGCTGCCGTCCCACAGGTGCAGGCTGTGGTGGTAGCGATCCTCGTCGAGGTCAACGCGGGTGACCACGAACGCGAGCCGTCGACCGTCGAGGTGCCACCGCGGGTCCGACGGCGTCACGAGGTGGCGAAGGTCATCGGGACGCACGCGGGCTCCGGGAGCGGCGACGGGGGCGCCGCGACGCTACCGGGCGACCATGGCGCGAAGGCGGACCCGCCGGCGCTGCGTCACCCAGGCGGCGAGCGGTCACGTCCGGCCGCTGCGGGGCTACGGGGCACCGGGGCCGACGTGGGGCTCGAGCTTGCGCTTGATGCGCTGCAGCGCGTTGTCGATCGACTTCACGCGGCGCCCGAGCAGGTCGGCGATCTCCTGGTAGGTGCGCCCCTCGACGTACAGGGTGAGCACGTCGATCTCGAGACCGGACAGCACCTCGTCGAAGGCGGTCTGCAGGCGCCGTAGCTCGTCGGAGGCGACCAGCTGTTCGAGCGGGTCGGCGGTCTCCTCGGCGGCGACGGTGTCCCCGAGGGTGCGGTCGGTCTCACCCTCGTGAGGGCGGTCGAACGACACGTAGGAGTTCAGCGGGGCGTGCTTGTGACGCGTGGCCGTCTTGATCGCGGTCAGGATCTGCCGCGTGATGCACAGCTCGGCGAAGGACCGGAACGAGGCGCCGTGGCCCGGTGCGTAGTCGCGGACGGCCTTGTACAGGCCGATCATGCCCTCCTGCGCGGTGTCCTCGCGATCCCCGCCGATCAGGAAGTAGGACCGAGCCTTGGCACGGGCGAAGCCGCGGTAGCGCTGGAGCAGCTCGGTCATGGCGCGGTCGTCCCCGGTGCCGACGAGCGCGACCAGTTCCTCGTCGGTCCGCGCGTCGATGGTCTGGTGCGCCATCGTGCGGCGATCCGCGGCCGTCCCTGGTGCTCGCGTCACGCCGCTACTCCCTGGTCCGGTGATGGTTCCGGCGGACGGGCTGACCCCCCAGCTACCGGCCGGTACCCGACTCCCACCTAGCAACGAGCGGTGGAGGGGCGAGGTGCGTGCGGCGCTCGGACCGCGCCCGGGAGTGCGGTCCGAGCGCACCAACCGGTCCGCGGGGCGCCTCTCAGTCCTCGGCGGGCCCGTGCGCGTCGCGTGCCGTGCGGACGGCGTAGAGGGCGACACCCGCCGCGACCGAGGCGTTCAGCGACCCGACCCGACCGCGCATCGGCAGCGCGACCAACTCGTCGCACGCCTCGCGGGTGAGCCGCGCGAGCCCGGCTCCCTCGGCGCCGACGACCACGACCAGCGACTCGGTCAGCAGCCGGCTCGCCCCGATCGGCCCGGGCGCGTCACCGTCGAGCCCGACCGACCACACGCCGTGATCGCTCGACAGCCGCTGCAGGGTCCGCACGAGGTTGCCGATGGGCACCACCCGCAGGTGGGCGAGGGCGCCGGCCGCAGCCTTCTCCGCCACGGGCGTGACCGACGCGCTCCGCCGACCTGGCACGAGCAGGGCGTGCGCGCCGACCGCCTCGGCGCTGCGGGCGATCGCGCCGAGGTTGTGGGGATCGGTGATGCCGTCGAGGCAGACCAGCAGGGCAGGCTCGTCAGCACGTTCCGCCACGGCCAGCGCCCCGACCAGGTCGCTGTAGGGGAACGGCGGCGCGGTCGCGACCACACCCTGGTGCACCAGGTCCGGGGCCTGCCGATCCAGCTCCTCCCTGGGGACCCGTTCGACCCGCACGCGGGCGTCCTGGGCCAACGACAGGATCTCGTCGACCACCGGGTCGGGGTCGCGAGAGTCGGCGACCCGGACCATCAGCACCGGCCGCCGTGCGCGCAGCAGCTCGCGGACGGGGTGGCGACCCACCACGAGCCGTTCCTGCCCGTCGCCGCGGAGCGGCCGGCTCACGCGTCGGTCGGTGTGCCGTCGACGTACCAGCGCGGTCCGCCGGGACGGTCCTCGACGACGACGCGGGCAGCAGCGAGCTGGTCGCGGACCGCGTCGGCGGCGGCGAAGTCCCGGTCCGCGCGGGCTCGTTGCCGCTGCTCGAGCAGCTGGTCGACCAGCGGGGCGAGCTGACGCTCACGGGCCGCTGCCTCTTCGAGCGCCACGGACAGCGCCAACCCGAGGGTCCCGTCGGCGAGGTCCACCAGCGCGTCGGCCAGCGCGGCGACCTCGGCCCTGGCCTCCTCCTTGCCGGCCTCGGCGCGGGGCAGCACCTCGTTGCCGGCGGACACCAGCTCGTGGAGCGCCGCCACGGCCTGGGGCGCGTTCAGGTCATCGTCCATCGCGGCGGTGAACGCCGTGCGGTGGCGCTCGGCGGCCGCGGCGTCGGGAGCGACCTCGCCGGCAGCACGTCGTGCCGAGCGCAGGAAGGTGGTCAGGCGCGCGTGACTGGCCGTCGCGTCGATGAGCCGCTCGGTGTCGAAGGTCAGCGGCGAGCGGTGGCTGGCCGACAGGTACCACAGGCGGAGCGGGCCGACGCCCCACTGCGCGGTCGCCTCGGCGAGGGAGACCACGTTGCCGATCGACTTCGACATCTTCTCCTCGCCCATCCGCACCATGCCGTTGTGGACCCAGTTGCGGGCGAAGATCCCGCCGTGCGCGGCCTCGTGCTGGGCGATCTCGTTCTCGTGGTGGGGGAAGACCAGGTCGAGCCCACCGCAGTGGATGTCGAAACCCTCACCGAGGTGCTTGACCGCCATGGCCGAGCACTCGATGTGCCACCCGGGGCGACCGTCCCCCCACGGGGACGGCCACGACGGCTCCCCCGGCTTGACCGACTTCCACATCGCGAAGTCGAGCGGGTCCTCCTTGCGGTCCGCGTCGACCACGTCCTCACCCTGCTGCATGTCGTCGATGCGGCGACCCGACAGCTTGCCGTAGCCCTCGAAGGTGCGGACGCGGAAGAAGACGTCCCCGTCGACGGCGTAGGCCTTGCCCTGCTCGATGAGCTCGGCGATCAGGGCCTGCATCTCGAGCAGGTGACCGGTGGCGAGGGGTTGGATGTCGGGCGGCAGGACCCCGAGCGCCTCCATCGTGCGGTTCCAGCCCTGCGTGTAGCGGGTGGAGATGACGGCGGGCGGGACCTTCTCGCGGCGGGCGCGCAGGATGATCTTGTCGTCGATGTCGGTCACGTTCTGGACGAAGGTGACCGCGTAGCCGCTGGCGGCGAGGTGGCGGCGCAGCACGTCGGTGACCACCGCGAGACGGCCGTGGCCGACGTGGGCCTCGGCCTGGACGGTCGGCCCGCACACGTAGACCGACGCCGCCCCTTCGATGCGCGGCTCGAAGGGCACCTCGGCGCGGCGCAGGGTGTCGTACAGCTGCAGGCTCAACGGTCCACCACCGGTGTCGTCAGTGAGCGACCCACCTCACGGGCGGACGCGACCCCCGAGGGTAGTGCCGACAGCGTCCCTGCTCGCGACGGGCGACCGTCAGGACCGTTCCAGGAGGACGGTGGCCCAGGCCGCCATCCCCTCTCCGCGGCCGAGGGTGCCGAGGCGGTCGGTGGTGGTGAACTTCACGCTGACCGCGTCGACCGTGGTCCCGAGCACCTCGCCGAGCCCCGTACGCATCGGCTCGCGGAAGGCCGCCAGGCGGGGCCGCTGGGCGACGACGGTCACGTCGAGGTTGCCGACCTGCCACCCCTCGGCCCGAACGCGGGCGGCCACCGTCGCGAGCAGCGCCATCGAGTCGGCACCGGCCACCTCGGGGCGGTCGACCCCGAACCAGCTGCCGAGATCCCCGAGGGCGAGCGCGCCGAGCAGCGCGTCGGCGACCGCGTGGGCCAGCACGTCGGCATCGGAGTGCCCTTCGAGCCCCGGGCCGTCCGGGATCGTCACCCCCGCCAGCACCAGTGGCCGGTCGCTGCCGTCGTCGAACGGGTGGACATCGAGCCCACTACCGATCCGCACGCTCGCTCCTCACGGGGGGTCGGACCCTACAGGAGCGCTCCGGCGTTCACGCTCGTGCCGAGCTCGGCAGCACGTACCGGCCGATGGACCCGCCGCCATCACCACCGTCCACAGCCGACGGTCACCTCCCACCGGCGCGGTCTGGAGGCGGACCTACCGTGCCCCGTTGTCCGCGCACACCGGAGGTGACACCATGGCCGTCGACGAGCGCCGCCGGCGTCAGCTGCACGCGCAGCTCACGCAGGCCGTCGGCGCGGAGGCCACCGAGACCATGTTCGAGCTGCTGCCGCCAGCGGGCTTCGAACCCGCGACGGCGTCCCAGGTCGCGGACCTGTCAGCGCGCATGGATCGCGGGTTCCATCACCTCAACGGCCGCATCGACGGGGTCGAGCAGCGCCTCGACGGCGTCGACCAGCGCCTCGACGGGGTCGAGCAGCGTCTCGACGGCGTCGACCACCGCTTGGAGGGCGTCGACCAGCGCCTCGACGGCGTCGACCAGCGCCTCGACGGCGTCGAGCAGCGTCTCGATGGCGTCGACCACCGCTTGGAGGGCGTCGAGCAGCGCCTCGACGGCGTCGACCAGCGCCTCGACGGCGTCGAGCAGCGTCTCGATGGCGTCGACCACCGCTTGGAGGGCGTCGAGCAGCGTCTCGATGGCGTCGACCACCGCTTGGAGGGCGTCGAGCAGCGTCTCGATGGCGTCGACCACCGCTTCGATGGCTTCGAGGTCCGCCTCGAAGCCCAGGTCGACCGGCTGACGGCGGTGTTCCGCCAGGAGCTGCTCTCGGCGGTCACCGGCCAGACCAGGGCGATCCTGCTGGCCGTGCTCACCACCCTCGTCGGGACCGCGACCCTGGCGCTCGCCTTCGCGCAGCTCACCGGCTGACGTGTCAGGTCGCGGACGCCTCGCCACGCGCGAGGGCTTCGGCGATGACCAGGTCGTCGGGGTAGGTCACCTTCAACGCCCGCGGTGAACCGGGGACCCAGACCACGCGCCCGTCGAGTTCACCGGCGGCCAGGCGCGCCTCGACCAGACCGAGGTCGTCGGTCGCGCTCGCGCCTGCCACTCCCACGGCGCGGATGACCGCACGTGGGAAGACCTGCGGCGTCTGCACCGCGACCACGCCGGCACGGTCGAGCGTGGCGACCACATCGTCGCCGTCGACCCGCTTGAGCGTGTCCGCGACCGGTAGTGCTGGCGCTGCCGCCACCACATCGCCGGTCACGGCCCTGATGGCAGCGGCGATGACCTCGGGCGGGGTGAAGGCCCGGGCGGCGTCGTGGACCGCCACGAGGGTGACATCCGGTGGGAGGGCGTCGAGGCCGGCACGGACGGACGCCGAACGGTCCTCGCCGCCAGGGGCCAGGATCGACGTGTCGTGCAGGACGGCGGCGAACGCGTCCGCCTCGCTCGGGGGGTGCACGACCACGATGGTCGCCACGCCAGCCCGGCGGAGCCCGTCGACGGCGCGGGCGACCAGCGTCCGACCGCCGACCTCCACGAGCGCCTTCGGCACCCCACCGCCGAGCCGTTCGCCGCGCCCGGCGGCGACCACCACCGCACCGACCTGTGCCCCGGCCGGATGCGCGGCGGTCACGTCTCGTCCCGCAGCACGCCGAACAGCATGCGTCCCTGCCGCCCCGTGACGATCGAGGTCACGTCCACCGCTGCCTCACGGCCGATGGCCGCAGTCGCGTCGTCGACCACGACCATGGTCCCGTCGTCCAGGTAGCCGACGGCCTGGCCGGCCTCGCGTCCCGCCTTCAGCAGCCGCACCGTCAACTGGTCGCCGGGTAGCACCGGCGGCCGCACCGCGTCGGCCAGGGCGTGGAGGTTCAGCACCCGCACTCCACCGACCTCGGCGACGCGAGCCAGGCCGCTGTCGCAGGTCAGCAGCTGTGCCTGCCGCTGTCGTGCGATGGCAGCGAGCTTGGCGTCGACCTCGGCGAAACGCGGCATGTCCTCGTCGGAGATCTCGACGACGACCAGTGCCTCGTCCTGCAGCACCCGGAGCAGGTCGAGGCCGCGCCGGCCCCGTCGCCGGACCTGCTGGTCCCCGCTGTCGGCCAGGCGCTGGACCTCCTCGAGCACGAACGTCGGGACCACCAGCGTCCCCTCGAGGAAGCCGGCCCGCGCCACCTCGACCAGGCGCCCGTCCACCAACGCCGAGGAGTCGACGAGCTTGACCCCACCGCCACGCGACGGGGTCGCCACCTCGAGCCGACCGCGCATGCCGATGAAGCGTCCGAGATCGGCCCCGCGCGACGCGCCGAGACGTGCACCGCCGTAGGCGAGCACGAGCACCACCAGGAGCACGACGGGCACGGTGTAGCGCTGGTAGGGCAGCAGGAGGACGGGGAGCAGGACCGCGACCCCGACCAGCCCGGCGACGCCCGCCCCGAGGCACGCGGCGACCAACTGCGCCGCGGAGACCCGTTCGAGCCGGGCCGCGGCGGTGTCGACCTGCCGCACGATCGCCCGGCCGGCGGCGCCGCCGAGCACGTAACCGACGAGCGCACCGAGGACCGAGGTGATCAAGCGCACCGTCTCGGGCGTCGGCCGATCGACGAGGTCGTCGAGGCCGCCACCCACCGCGTAGCCGCCCGCGGTCAGCAGCAGCACGATGCCGAGGCGCAGCAGCTCGGACACGAGCGCAGCGCTGCGGCTCCCGCCGCCGGAGCGGCGCGGCGCGACGCCGACGCGGCCGTCGGTCAGACCTGCGCCTCGGCGAGGGTCTGCTCGACGAGTTCCTCGGCCTTCTCCTCGTCCTTCTTGATCGCGACCGCGAGCTCGGACAGCAGGATCTGCTTGGCCTTGGTCAGCATGCGCTTCTCGCCGGCCGAGAGGCCCTTGTCCTTCTCGCGGACGGCGAGGTTCCGCACGACCTCGGCCACCTGGAAGATGTCGCCGGAGCGCAGCTTCTCGTAGTTGGCCTTGAACCGCCGGGACCAGTTGCCGGCTGCCGCACCCTCGGGCTCACGCAGGACGTCGAGGACCTGCTCGACCTCCTTCTTGGAGACCACGTCGCGGATCCCGACCTCCTCGCAGGCGTCGGCCGGGACCATCAGCGTCAGATCGCCGTAGGTCAAGCGGAGGACGAGGTACTCGCGCGACTCCCCCTTGAGTTCTCGGGCTTCCTTGCGCTCGATCACCGCTGCGCCGTGGTGCGGGTAGATGACGGTGTCGCCGACGCTGTACGCCACTTAGATCGCTCCTGCAGTGCCCGCGAGCGGGCGTCGAGGTGGTCACCGTCGACCCGGCGGAGGGCACCCCGGACGGCTCGGCGGAGCGAGCAAGGGGAGCGACCACACGGAGTTCACGGCACCACGGCGCGTGCTGGATGAGGCTCGACCGTACCACACGAGCTCCCTCGACGTCGATGCGCGCGGTGGGCGGAACCGCAGGTCACGGGGGGTTTTCCGGACCACGGCCACCGTCCGAACGGACGTAGCGACGCCGCGGACGAGGTCCCCCGGGGACCGAGGAGCACGCACGGCGCAGATCGGTCGCCGGTGGCGCGGACGAGGTCCCCCGGGGACCGAGGAGCACGCACGGCGCAGATCGGTTGCCGGTGGCGCGGACGAGGTTCCCCGGGGACCGAGGAGCACGCACGGCGCAGATCGGTCGCCGGTGGCGCGGACGAGGTCCCCCGGGGACCGAGGAGCACGCACGGCGCAGATCGGTCGCCGGTGGCGCGGACGAGGTCCCCCGGGGACCGAGGAGCACGCACGGCGCAGATTCAGACGTAGCGCTCGAGCAGCGACGCCTCAGCGAGCCGGCGCAGGCCCTCCTGGATGGAGCGGGCACGCGCCGGTCCGACGCCCTCGACCTCGCCGAGCTCCTCGAGGGTGGCTTCCATCGCCCGCGGCAGGGTCCCGAACCGCTCGACGAGCCGCTCGATGACCACCGCCGGGAGGCGCGGGATCCGCGACAGCAGCCGGTAGCCCCGCGGGGTGACCCCCCGGTCCTGCGCGTCCGGGTCGAGCGAGAGCACCTCGGCGACCCGCGAGGTGTCGAGCAGCTCGTCGGTCGACAGGTGGGTCAGGTCCTCGAGCACCCGCGACAGCTTGCGGCGCCGGTCGGCCAGGTAGTCCCGTACCAGCAGCTCGCGGTCGTCGGCGACCGAGGCGATGAGTTCGTCGAGCTGGAGACGGATGAGTCGACCCTCGGAGCCGAGCTCGACCACGTGGTCCTCGACCTCACCGGCGATGCGACGCAGCATCTCGGCCCGCTGGAGGCACAGCAGGGCATCACGCACGCTGACCGCATCCTCGACCTCGCGCGCCGAGAGGGTGGCGGACACCTCGTCGAGGCGCGAGCGGTACCGCTCCAGGGTCGACAGGGCCTGGTTGGCACGCACCAGCAGCGCCGAGACCTCCTCGACCACGTGCTTGCGGTCGCCGAGGTACAGGGTGACCATCCCCATCGACTCGGAGACGGTGATCACCGGCGCGCCGGTCTGACGGGCGGTCCGCTCGGCCGACCGGTGCCGCGTCCCGGTCTCGGAGGTCTCGATCCACGGGTCCGGCACGAGGTGGACGTTGGCCCGCAGGATGCGCTCGCTGCCCTCGTCGAGAACGAGCGCGCCGTCCATCTTGGCGAGCTCGGCGATGCGCTGGCTGGTGGCCGCGATGTCGATGACGAAACCGCCGGAGACCAGCGGTTCGATCTCGGGGGTCCACCCGATGACCATCAGGGCGCCGCGTCCGGCGCGGATGATGCGCTCGATCCCCTCGCGGAGGACCGACCCGGGGGCGAGGAGGACCAGGACGGCGCGCAGCTCGTCGTCACGCGCCAGGTCCACCACGCCGCACTCCCCTTCTCGCGCGCGTTCGCCGCGCGAGACTAGCGCTCGAAGCGCACGCCTGGCCCGAACTGCCCGTCCGGGAGGACGGAGGTGGGAGCGAGGAACGCAGCGACCGCGGCGGGGTCCGCGGCCAGATCGAGCCGCACGACCTCGCGGGCCACGTCCCGGACGTCGTCGAGGAAGTCGGCGTGCCCTCCCCGTGCCGGGTCCTCGGCGGTGTCCACCGCGTGGGCGAGCAGCAGGCGGGCCTCGCGCCCGTCGGACTTGACCCGGAGGACCCGGCCGAGCCGCTGGACGAGCTGGCGGCGCGTGCGGAAGGTCGCGAGCACCACAGCCACGTCAGCGTCCGGCACGTCGACGCCCTCGTCGAGCACCCGCGGGGCCACGACCACGTCGACGTCACCCCGACGGAACAGCGCGAGGCGGATGCGGCGCTCGTCGGCGGCGAGGTCGCCGTGCACGGTGCGGGCCTCGCGGCCGGCCCGTCGCAGCAGCACGGCGGCCGCCTCGGCCTGATCGACGGTGTCGGTGAACACCAGGGTCCGGCGGCCGGCGAGCTCGGCGGCGACCGCGGTGCAGACCTCGAGCTTGGCCGCGGCCTGCGCTGCGACGTCGCGACGTTCACGCACGCGGACCAGGTACTCGCGGCAGGCGGCGACGTGCGGGCCGGCCCGGCCGGTGCGTTCGGCCTCGGCGACGATGGCCGCCACCGCCTCGAACCGACGGCGCGGGTCCCGCGACATCCCGTGGACGCCGACCAGCTCGCGGTGCAGCTGCTTGACCCGCAGGTCGGCCCGGTCGTGTCGGATGCGCTCGTCGGCGGTCAGCGGGACACCGACGAGGCCGAGCCGGAAGGGGGCGACGGTCCCCTCGGCCACGGCCCGCGCGAACCCGTACCGGGTCACCACCTCGCCGAAGTACGGGGCGAGGACGTCGTCGACGCCGTCGTCGGCGCGCTCGTAGGTGGCGGTGAGGGCGAGCCGGAGGGTGAACTCGTCGCGTAGCGCGGCACCCCAGGTCGGTGCGCCGTAGCGGTGGGCCTCGTCGGCGATGAGCACACCGGTCGCGCCGGGAGGCAGGTCGAGGGGGACGGCCGCCGCGGAGTGCGGGGTGGCCACCACCACGTCGCAGGCGAACAGGTCGTCGTCGTGGCCGCCGCCGAGCCGCCCGACCCGCCGCTCCGGCAGGGCCGATCGCAGCTCGCGGACCCACTGCTCGAGCAGCTCGAGGGTGGGGACGAGGACCACGCCGCGCCCCGTGCCCCCCGAGGCGCCGACCACGCTGCGCAGGACGGCGACGGCCAGCCGCGTCTTGCCGGTGCCGGTCACCGCCTCGACCACACCCCGGCAGCCCGCCGCCGACCAGGACGCGAACGCCTCGACCTGCCAGTCCCGGAGCGCGAGCGCATCCAGGGCAGCCCGGGTACCGCCGGCCGCGTCGGTCCCGGTGGCCACCGGATCGGCCGCGGATCGGGCATCGGCGGCCGCGACCAGCGACCACCGGGGGCGCCTCGGGTCCTGGTCGTCGCAGGTGAACCGCGCGCCGGCGTGCAGCGCCTTCTCGACCGCCGCCCGGGACACCCGGGGGCCGGCGCGCCGCTTCGCGGCCTTGACCAGGTCCGGGACGGTGCCCTCGCCACCGAGCTCGGCGAGCGCATCGGCCACGACGTCCTCGAGCAGCACGTCAGGCGGGCAGTGCGAGCTGGCCGTCGGCGTACTCCGCGAGCCCGTCGCTGACGAGGCTGTCGGCGGCCCGTCGGGCACGGTCCGGATCGTCCGGCCAGCCTGCCGCGTCGGCCAGCCGGTCGAGCTCGACCGGGCCCGTGCGCAGGCACTGCACCAGGCGGCCACGGCCCTGCCGGTCCGACCCTTCGAACCGGGACTGGCCCGAGGAGGTGCCGGCGCTGCCGTCGGCGGGGTCCGGGTCGTCGTGGCCGCGCTGAGCCCAGGCGCACCGTGCCGCTACCGGACACTCGCCGCAACGGGGCGCCCGCCGCACGCAGATGGTGGCGCCGAGGTCGAGCACCGCCTGGTTCCACTCCCAACCGCGACCGAGCGGGACGAGCTCGTCGGCGTGTTCCTGCACCTCCCGGGCGGTCAGTCGACCTCCGGCGACCGCTCGCGCGATCACCCGCGCCGCGTTGGTGTCGACCACGCCGTGGTCGCGCTCGAAGGCGAACACCAGGACCGCCCGGGCGGTGTAGGGGCCGACCCCTGGCAGGGCGAGCAGGCCGTCGAGGTCCTCGGGCAGGCGGCCACCGTGCTGCTCGGTGATCACCGTCGCCGCCCGGTGGAGGTTGATCGCACGGCGGTTGTAGCCGAGGCCGTCCCACGCACGGACGACCTCACCGGGCGCGGCGGCGGCGCAGCTGGCGGGGTCCGGGAAGCGCTCGAGGAAGGCGAGGTAGCGCGGCTGCACCCGGGCGACCTGCGTCTGCTGGAGCATCAGCTCGCTGACGAGCACGGCCCAGGGGTCGCGCGTGCGCCGCCACGGCAGGTCGCGCCGCGTCCGCTCGCTCCAGGCGAGCAGCTGCTCGGCGAGGCGGCGGTACGGCGGCGCGGCCAGTGGCCCCGTCGTCGAAGGCAAGCGCGTGACCCGATCGGTCCGGAAGGGACGCCGAGGCTAGCGACCCCCGTCGGGGCGCAGCCTCGCCCACCCCCGCCGACGGGACGTGCGGCGCTTCGCCAGCCGCACGTCGGCAGGCGCGGCGGGCACAGAGCAGCTCCCGCCGCGCCTCCGACCCGTCAGCGACGGCTCGAACTGGTGTTCCCGGTGGCCTGCAGGATGATCAGCACGATGATCACACCCACGATCGATCCGAGGAACCCCGCGGCGGACAGGTCCAGGTTGCCCTCGAACACGAGGGACGCGATCGTCCCACCGACCACCGAGCCGACCATCCCGAGGACGGCCGTGGCGAGGAAGCCCATCTTCTGTCGGCCGGGCATGAGCAGCCGGCCGAGGTAGCCGGCGATGATGCCGAGGATGATGAAACCGATGATGCCCACGTCACGCTCCTGTCGTCGTCGGGCGGCGGCACCGCCTCGGACGACGTTCATACGCGGACGCGCCGCGCTCGTGGCGACCAGGCCTGCGCCACCCGGTCACGTCCTCGGCCGGATGGACGCACGAGGTGGAGGCCGTTCGGGAGGTGACGGCCACCGCCGTTCGGCGAGGGTCAGGCGGGGGTGACGAACACCAGCTTGGCCTCTTCGGCATCGAGCTCGACCTGCTCGCCGTCGTGCTCGAGGGTCACCGACCCGGGGCCGCGAGCGACCTCGACGGTCGTCCCCGACCAGATCCGGCCCGCGTCGAGCTGCTGGATGACGTCGTGGTCGCGCTGCAGGTGCTCGGAGAAGTACCGGATCGTCACGGCACCCTCCGCGGCGTCCGCCAGGCTCACCGGCTCGTGCCCGTCGGGGGCCGACCCGGGGATCGGGTTGCCGTACGGCGAGGTCGTCGGGTTGCCGAGGAACTCGAGCAGCTTGGCCTCGACCCGGTCGGAGATGACGTGCTCCCAACGGCACGCCTCCTCGTGGACGTGCTCGCGTTCGAGACCGAGGACGTCGACGAGCAGGCGCTCGGCGAGGCGGTGCTTGCGCATCACGTGCTCGGCACGCTCGCGACCGAGTTCGGTCAGGGTGATGGTCCGGTCGGCGCCGAGCACGGCGAAGCCGGCCTGCTCGAGGCGTGCAACCCCCTCGGAGACCGCCGGTGCCGACAGCCCGAGCCGCTCCGACAGCCGCGCCCGCAGGGCCGTGACACCCTCCTCCTCGAGCTCGAGGACGGTGCGCAAGTACATCTCGACCGCTTCGCTCGGTTGGTGGTTCACGGTCTTCCTCCAGGCACGCCGTCGCGAACGCTCGAGGGTAGCCGAACCCGTCTGGACTCGGTCCAGATCCGGACCGCCTCGGGCTCCGACGCCCGGCCGCCAGCGCCTACGGTGCCCCCGTCCGCCGCCGACCAGGAGCCCCGCGTGAGCGACGACCCGCACAGCCGTGGTGGGCCCCCGACCTACGTCCACGAGGGGGCCCGGACGCCCTCACCGGCGGAGCGGGCACGGACCCTCGTCGCGGGGCAGGTCGACGGCACGCTCAGCACGCTGGCCATCGACCCGGCGGGTTACCCGTTCGGATCGATCGTGACGTTCGCCCTCGACGACCGCGGCGCGCCGCTGGTGCTGATGAGCACGATGGCCGAGCACACCCGCAACCTCGACCAGGACGACCGCGCCTCCCTGCTGGTCACCGAGGGCGGGGACGGGGCCGGTCGCCTCGCTGCGGCCCGCGCCACCCTCGTCGGCCGCGTCACCCGCGTCGCCGAGGCGGACCAGGACGCGGCGATGGAGGCCTACCTCGTCGTCCACCCGGGGGCCTTCTGGGCCCGCTTCCCCGACTTCGCCGTGCACCGCCTGGACGTCGAGGCCATCCGGTACGTCCGCGGCTTCGGCGAGATGAGCTGGGTCGACCCCGCGGGGTACGCGTCGGCCGAGGCCGATCCGGTCGACGCAGCGGCACAGGAACGCATCGTCACCCACTGCAACGAGGACCACGCCGACGCGCTGGCGACCATCGTGGCCGCGTTCCTGCCGGTCGAGGGCGAGGTCACCGGGGTCACGATGACCACCTGTGACCGGTACGGCTTCGAGGTCCGCATCGACCTCGCACCGTCGGAACCGGGTGGCGCCAGCGGCCTCGCCTTCGGTC
The DNA here is from genome assembly GCF_000969705.1 of Nitriliruptor alkaliphilus DSM 45188. Taxonomy (GTDB): domain Bacteria; phylum Actinomycetota; class Nitriliruptoria; order Nitriliruptorales; family Nitriliruptoraceae; genus Nitriliruptor; species Nitriliruptor alkaliphilus. The sequence goes on along the minus strand of NZ_KQ033901.1, from coordinate 1,633,113 downwards.
GCCTCGGTTTCGACGGGGTGCTCGACGAACCCGGGCAGGCCCGTGGCGCGATGGTGCGCCTCGTGCAGGCAGCGGAGGCGGCCCAGGCCTGATCGACACCCCCGTGCACCTGGCTCGACCGATCCCGACCCGGAACGAGCACGGGCCCCTACCCTGCTGTTGTTGCGAACCAACCGCAGGAGCTCCCGTGCCCGCCACGTCCGCCGAGGGCATCACCTTCTCGGGGCTCAGTGCTGGGTACCGCGGGACCACCGTCCTGCGCGACCTCACGTGGTCGGTCCCGCGCGGCGCCCTCGTCGGCATCGTCGGGCCCTCGGGGGCGGGCAAGACGACGCTGGTGCGCACGCTCACGGGCCAGGCGACCCGCCACGGCGGTGAGGTCAGCGTCCTCGGGGACCCCGTCGGCGAGCGTGGCTCGCCCCACGTGGGGTACGTGCCGCAGCTCGGGAGCATCGACTGGGACTTCCCGCTCGGGGTCCGCCAGGCGGTCCTGCTCGGCGCGACCGCGGGTTCCCGGTGGGTGCCGTGGTTCTCGCGCGCCGAGCGGCGGCGAGCCGACGAACTGCTCGAGCGTCTCGGCCTCGGCGCGCTGGGCGACCGGCACATCCGCGAGCTGTCGGGCGGCCAGCAGCAGCGCCTCTTCCTGGCCCGCGCGATGGTCCGGCGCTGCGAGGTGCTGCTGCTCGACGAGCCGACGAGCGGCGTCGACCTCGCCACACGCCACGACATCCTCCACCTGGTCGCCGAGCTGTGGCAGGACGGCATGACGGTCCTGATCACCACCCACGACCTCAACTGGGTCGCGGCGCAACTGCCCCGCATCGCGCTGCTGAACGGCTCCATCCTCGCCGACGGCGCTCCCGACGAGGTGCTGACCGAAGCGCTGGTCGAACGCACCTACGGGGCCCGGATGCGGGTCCTCCGCGACGGCCGCCGCATCGTGGTCACCGACGAGCATCCGGTGCTCGGCCCGCGGCGCGAGGACCACGGCGAGGCGGCGGGAGGTCGGGCGTGGAGCTCCTGACCGAGCCGCTCACCTACGGCTTCTTCACCCGTGCGCTGCTCGCTGCCGTGCTCGTCGGGGGCGCCTGCGGAGCGATGAGCACCTTCGTGGTGCTGCGGCGGATGAGCTACATCGGCCACGGGCTCGCGCACAGCGTCCTCGGGGGCGTCGCGGTGGGTGCAGCGCTCGGCTACGGCATCTACCCGGGTGCCGTGGTGGCCACGCTGCTCAGCGCGGTGCTGATCGATCGCGTCGCACGTCACCGCGGCCTGCACGCCGACGCGGCCATCGGCACCGTGACGACGGCGATGTTCGCCGTCGGCATCGTCGCGGTCAGCGTGAGCCGGACCCCGGGCATCAACACCGAGGCGATCCTGTTCGGCAACGTGCTCGGCGTCACCTCGACCGACCTCTGGCTGGCCACCGGCGTCGCCGTCACCCTCGCCGTGACCCTGTTCGTGCTCTACAAGCCCCTGGTGTTCGTCACCTTCGATCCACAGGTGGCGCGGACGTCCGGCGTCCGCGCCGGCGCCGTCGAGGTGCTCATCAACGTCCTGACCGCCGGCGTCGTGATCGCCTCCGTGCGGGTGCTCGGGGTGCTGCTGGTCGCGGCAGCGGTCGTCATCCCCGGGTCGCTCGCCCGCGTGCTGACACGCTCGTTCCCGGTCATGCTCACGTTGGCCACCGCCGCTGGCGTCGCCTCGGGCGTCGCCGGGCTCTACGTCTCGTTCCACGTCGACGTGCCGAGCGGCGCGGCGATCGTCCTCGTGGCGACCGCCCTGTTTGCCGTGGCGCTGGTGGGCACGGGGGCCGCGACCCGACGTGCGGTGCGGCACGCCCGCGAGGGGTCACCTCACCTGGCGGGGACCAGCCCCAGCTCGTAGCCTGTTGCGAGCTGTTCGCAACAGAGACGGGAGCTCCGACCGATGAGGTACCAGCGCTGGGCGACCGGGCTCGCGATCGCCGCCATGGCCGTCACCGTCTCCGCGTGCGGCGCAGCCGGTGACGCAGACGGCGACGCTGCCGCCGCGGCGCCCGATGGGGCAGCCGGAGAGACGGACGGCGGATCGCCCGCCGACCTGGCGACCGGCGACGACGAGGCCGACCCCGCGGAGGAGCCGCCGGGCCCGGAGCTACGCATCGTGTCGACGGTCGCACCCATCGCGGACCTGGTGGCACGGGTGCTCGGTGACCGCGGCGAGGTCCACACCCTCGTGCCGACGGGGATGGACTCCCACACCTACGAACCGCGCCCGAGCGACGTCGTGCCGCTCAGCGACGCCGATGCGTTCATCGGCAACGGCCTGGACCTGAACCCGGCAGCCGTGGCGCTCGCCGAGGCCAACCTGCCGGAGGGCACGCCGCTGGTGCTGCTCGGGGAGGAGGCGCTCGACGAGGACGCGCTGTCCGACGAGCACTGGCACGACGACGACCACGGCCACAGCCACGACCACGACCACAGCCACGACCACGACCACAGCCACGGTGGCGTCAACCCCCACGTGTGGACCAGCGTGCCCAACGTGCTCGCGTACGTGGATGTGATCGAGGCCACGCTCACCGGGCTCGACCACGATGGCGCGGACGGCTACGCGGCCCGCGCCGACGCCTTCCGAGACGAGCTGACGGCCCTCGACGAGGCCATCCAGCGATCGGTCGACAGCCTCGACGAGGACCGCCGCAAGCTCGTGGTCTACCACGATGCGTGGACCTACTTCGGCCGGACCTACGGGGTGGAGGTCGTCGCCGCCGTCCAGCCGAGCGACCACGCCGAACCGTCGGCCAGCGACGTGCGCGCCATCATCGACCAGATCCGCGCGGAGGACGTGCCGGCGGTGTTCGGGGCCGAGGAGTTCCCGACGTCGGTCGCGGCGACCATCGCCGACGAGACCGGAGCCACCTACGTCGGCGACCTGGCCGACGACACCCTGCCGGGTGAACCCGGCGATCCGGAGCACTCCTACGTGGGGATGATGGTCGAGAACGTCCGGCGCATCGTCGAGGCGCTCGGCGGGGACGCGAGCCCGCTCGCGGCGTCGACGCCCGGCTAGGACCGGCGGCGGATGCGGCGTGCCTCGAGCAGGAGCGTGAGCAGCAGGAGCCCCACCAGCGGCCAGAACCACCCGGGCGTGCGCGCGTGCTCGGGCAGCCGCGGGCTCGAGGCATCCGCGTCGTTCAGCGTCAGACGGATCTGGCTCACCACGCCGGCGTGGTCGGTCGGGAGGCAGACACCGCCGTCGCGGATCACCTCGCCCTCGCCCGACGCCCCCGCCTCCTCCAGGCGGCGGGTGGCGGCGGCGGTGTCCGCGATCTGGTCGGGGTGGTCGCAGTCCCAGACGTCCTCACCGTCGGGCCACCGGTTGCCGATGATCAGCGCGTCGACGACCTCGGCGACGTCGCGCACGAGCACGTGGTCGAGGCGGTCGGTGAAGCCCCACGGGTTCCCCCGCTGCAGCGCCGCCTCGAGCCGGGTCGGGTCGGGTCCGGCGAGCAGCGCGTTGGTGCCCCAGGTGAAGTGCTCCGGGTCGTCGACGTCGGGACCGGCGTCCTCGAACCCCGCCTGCCGCAGCTGCCAGTAGGCGTTGCAGCTCGCGTCCGCGGTCAGGGCGGTCGGATCGTCCACCTGAGGATCGCACGCCTCGGACGCCTGCGGCTGGCCGGCGGGGTTGGCGTCGTCCGCGCCACGCGGGTCGCGGGGGTCAGCGTTCAGGTCGCCGACGATGATGGTCGGCAGCTGCGTCTGGTCCAGGTCGTCGATCAGCTGACGTGCCTGCCGCGAGGAGTGTGGTTCCTCGCCCGGGTCCCACAGCGATTCGAGGTGGGTGGTCACGAACCGGGCCGTGCTGCCTTCGATGCGCAGGTCCGCCCAGGCGTAGCCGCGGTCGATGGGCATGACGACGGGCACCACCGAGTAGCGGTCCCGGAACTCGCTGGTGCCGACCGCACGCAGTCCACCGACGAGGTCCTCACGGATCAGCAGCGCGTCCCCGATCGCGAACCCGCACGTCGCCGTGTCGCGACCGAACAACGGCTGGAACGTGTCCGGGTCCTCGACCGTCGACACCGGCAGGATCGGGATGCTGTAGCCCACGTTCTCGGCCCGGTGCCCGTCGAGCTCCGCGATGACGTAACCCACGCCGGCGTCACGGGTGGCCTCCAGGAACGTCTCGGTGAAGTCGTAGACGACCTGCGACCGGCCGATCCTCCCGGGGCGACACCGCCAGGTCGTCGCCTCCTGCAGCCCGATGACGTGCGGCTCGTGGCGGGCCACCTCGGCGGCCAGCGAGGGCACGCGGGCATCGATGTCGGTCGCCGCGACCTGCTCCCACATCGACTGCGCCGCGGCACCGAGGTCGGGGAGCAGTTCGAGCGCCAGCCCCACGTCCGCGCCGAGGTAGAGGTTGCGCGCGAGCACCGTCACGACCGGACCGTCGGCCCCAGGGGACGCGTCGTCCTGCGTCTCGACCTGCGCGGTGGCCGACGTCACCGTGAGCGCGCCGACCGACAGCAGGAGCACCACGCCGAGCGCACCTGCCCGACGTCGAGCGCCACGACCACGTCGTGCTCGCGCCACCACACGCACCACCCACACCTCCGCCCCCGGCGGAAAGCTAGCCGGGACCGCGAGCTGAACCGCCGTGGACGGCGTCGGACTTGACACCCGGGGTGCACGCGAGGAACCTCCTCGGTTCGTTGGTAACCGTTCCCACAACCGTTCCTCTTCCTGCCGCGCCACCGCCGTCCTCGGCCCCGTCCCGCCTGGAGACCTCGTGCGTCACGCCACCACCTGCGCCCTGTCCGCGTTCGCGCTGCTGCTCGCCGCCTGCAGCGGTGCCGAGGACGCCGCCACCCCCGCTGACGCATCCGAGGACGCCGCGACGGCGCCGCGCGCCACCGATGCGACCGGGACCGAGATCGAGCTGAGCGCACCGGCCGAGCGCATCGTGTGCCTCGACGGTGCCTGCGTCGATGCACTGAGCACGTTGGGCCTCGAACCGGTCGGTTCGACCCAGTTCGGCATGGTGACCAACGAGCGCTTCTACGGGCCGGAGACCACGATCACCCAGGTGGCCGGTTCCTTCTTCGAACCGTACGTCGAGAGCGTCACCGAAGCGGAACCCGATCTCGTCCTCGCCACCGCGGGCGTCCACGCCGACGTGGCCGCGGCCCTCGGCGACACCCCCGTGTTCCTCCAATCGATCGCGGACCTCGACGCCGCCCGCGACTACCTGCGTGCCGTCGGCGACCTCACGGGGCACCGGGACGTCGCCGAGGCCGCCATCGACGACTTCGACGCGACGCTGGAGGCCTACGCGGCGGCGAGCCCGGGTGACCGCGTCGCGGTGACGATGTACGGCAGCGACCTGAACTTCGGCATCGACGCCGCGGACTCCATCATCGGTCGGACGTTGGCCGAGGTCACGCCCTACCCGTGGCCCGAGGCCGGTGACAACGGCTTCCTCGACTTCTCCGTCGAGCGGCTCCTCGAGGTGGACCCCGACGTGATCTTCGTCCAGACCTTCGCGTTCGACGACAGCGCCGCTCCCCTCTCCGAACAGCTCGCCGACAACGCCCTCTGGTCCGAGCTGACCGCCGTGCGCAGCGGCGCGGTTCACGAGGTCGAGACCGACTGGTTCGCCACGGGCCGGAGCGTCAAGACCATGAGCCTCGTGCTCGACACCGTGATGCCGCTCCTCTACCCCGAGGCCATCCCCGAGCCGCTGTCGCCGTGGTCCTGACGCCCCTCGCGCCGTCGCTCGACGCGACGGCGGGGCGGACCGTCTCCCACCGCGTGGCCGCGCTGGCCGGTGGCATCGGCCTCACCACCGCCGGTCTGGCGTACCTGTCGCTCGCCCTCGGCACACCGCAGCTGACCCTGGCCGGCGTGCTCGAGGCCGTGACCGACCCGGAGGCGCCGCGGCTGGCTCGGCTGTCGGTCCTGCAGATCCGGCTCCCGCGGTTGGTCCTCGGTCTCCTGGCGGGCGCGGCGCTCGGGACCGCGGGAGCGCTGCTGCAGAGCGGGATGCGCAACCCCCTCGCCGGTCCCGAGCTCCTCGGGGTGTCCGCGGGAGCGGCCGTGACGGTCGCGGCGACGCTCGTGCTCGGCCTGCCGGTGCCGCTGGCGGCAGGGCCCGCGGTGGCGTTCGTCGGCGGCCTCGCGGTGGGGGGGCTGGTGCTCGCGGTCGCCCAACATCGCCCTGAACCGGTGCGTGTCGTGCTCATCGGCGCCTGCCTGGCGGCCTTGTGCAACGCCGTGGTCGTGGGCCTCGTCAGCCTCGGCACCTCGAGCGACCTGTCGCTGTTCCAGCTCTACGTGCTCGGCAGCCTCACCAACCGCAGCTGGCCCGCGGTCCAGCTCGCCGCGCCGTGGATCGCCGGTGGGTTGCTCCTCGCCGTCCTGTCGACCCGGGCCCTCGACGTCCTCCGCCTCGGGGACGACGTCGCAGCGGGCCTCGGGCTGTCCGTGCGGGGAACCCGCGCCGGTGTGCTCGTCGTCGCGGTCGCGCTGACGGCCGCCACCGTCGCGGTGTGCGGCCAGATCGGCTTCGTCGCGCTGCTCGCTCCCCACCTCGTCCGGCTCGCGTCCGGTCGCACCGACGATCGTGTCGTGGTGCCCCTCGCGGCCGTCACCGGCGCCCTGATACTGACCACCGCCGATCTCGTGGGCCGACAGGTGCTCGCCCCGCGCGAGATCCCGGTCGGGGTCTTCACCACGCTGCTCGGCGCGCCGAGCCTGCTGTGGCTGCTGCGACGCGGCGCCCGCTCGATGCCGTCGTGACCGCCGTCGCCCACCCACCCGCGGGCCGCGGCACGACGCTGACGGTGCTCGGGCTCGCGGCCCTGCTGGCGGCTCTCGGCGTGCTCCACCTCTTCGTCGGGACGGCGTCGATCGCGCCGGCCGACGTGGTCGATGCGCTGCTCGGCCGCGGCGAGGGCACGCCGCACCGGATCGTGGTGGACCTGCGTGCGCCACGGACGCTGATCGCCGTGGTCGCCGGGGCGATGCTCGGTCTGGCCGGTGCCATCCTGCAGGCGACCACACGCAACGACCTGGCCGAACCCGGGTTGCTCGGCGTCACCGCGGGTGGCGTCCTGGCGGTCGTGGCCGCGACGACCGCGACCAGCGGCCAGCTGCCCCGCACGCTGTTGCCCGTCGTCGCCCTGGGCGGCTCGGCGTTGGCGGCGGCGACGGTCTACGCCGTGGGCTGGCGCCGCCGCGTCGCATCGCCCCTGACGTTGATCCTGTCCGGGGTCCTGCTCGGTGCGGTCCTCGCGGCCGTGACGTCGCTGCTGCTCCTCGGTGCGGGGGAACCGCTCGGCGGCGTGATGCGGTGGCTGGTCGGTTCGCTCCACGCGCGGACCTGGGCCGACTGGCACCTGCTCTGGCCGGCCGCCGTGCTCGTCCTGCCCGCGGGCCTGGCGTCCGCCCGGGTGGCCGGTCTCCTCGCGCTCGCCGACCCGGTCCCCCACGCGCTCGGCCTCGACGTCGCCCGGGCCCGGCTGGTGCTCTTCGGGCTGGCCGCGGCCACGACCGGCGCGGCGGTCGCCGTCGTCGGCGCCATCGGGTTCGTCGGCCTGGTCGGCCCCCACATGGCCCGGCGGCTGGTCGGCGACGACGCCCGGCGCCTCTTCCCCGTCGCCATGCTCGCGTCGGCGCTGGTCCTCGTCACCGCGGACGTGATCGCCACCGGCCTGACCATCCGAGTCCCCATGGGTGGCGTCTCGCAGCGGGCAGCGCTCCCCGTCGGCGCCGTCACCGCCGTCGTCGGCGCCCCCGTCCTGCTGGCGCTGCTCCGGAGGTCCTCGCGATGAACCCGACCCCGACCCTCGGCGCGCACGGCCTGCACCTCGGCTACGGCGACCGATCCGTCGTCCGGTCGCTCCACCTCGACATCCGCCCTGGCAGCATCGTGGCCCTCGTCGGGCCGAACGGCTCCGGGAAGTCGACGGTCCTGCGCTCGCTGGCACGGCTCCACACGCCTCTGTCGGGCACCGTCCTGCTCGACGGCCGCCCCATCGCCGAGCGACCCACCCGCGAGGTCGCCCGGCGGCTCGGCGTGCTCCCCCAGGACCCAGGCTCACCCGATGGCCTGACGGTGCGCGAGCTGGTGCAGCAGGGCCGGTACCCGCACCTCGGACCGCTCCGGCCGCCCGGCGCCGCCGACCGGGAGGCGGTCGACGAAGCGTTGCGCCTGACGGACACGGCCGTGCTCGCCGAGCGTCAGGTCGGCGAGCTGTCCGGCGGGGAGCGACAGCGGGTCTGGCTCGCGCTCGTCCTGGCCCAGGAGGCCCGGACCCTGCTCCTCGACGAGCCCACGACGTTCCTCGACGTCGGCCACCAGCTCGAGGTGATGGAGCTGATCGCACGGCTCCGTCGCGAGCGCGCGTTGACCGTCGTCGTGGTCCTCCACGACCTCGATCACGCCTCACGCTTCGCCGACCGCATCGTGGCGCTCCGTGACGGCGAGATCCTGGCCGATGGCGCGCCGCAGGACGTGGTGACCCCGGACCTGCTGGCCGCGCTGTTCCGGGTCCGCGCGTCGGTCATCACCGATCCCGAGACCGGGCGACCGGTGTGCCTCGTGCACCAGAGCCTGGCCGGCTGACAGGAGACAGGTGTTCATCCAGCGACGGTTGCTCCGGCTGGCGATCCGCACGGCTCCCGGGCCGCTGGCGCTCACCTGCCTGCTCGGGCTGCTCGGCACGGCGGCCGGGGTGACCACCGGTTTCGCGGTCGCCGAGGCGGTCCGACGGGTCCTCGCCGGGAGCGCGATCGTCGAGCTCACCGGGCCCGTCGCGCTGGCGGTGACGGCGGTCGGCGCCCGCGGGTTGACCGGCTGGGCACACGACGTCGCCGCACACCACTGCGCCGGCGTGGTCAAGGTCGCCCTGCGCCGACGTTTGACCGCCCACGTGCTGACGCTCGGTCCCGGCTACACCACCGGTCACCGTGCCGGGGACGTCCAGGCGACGCTCGCCGACGGGGTGGAGAACCTCCAGGCCTACGTGGGGTTCTACCTGCCGCAGGCCGCCGTCGCCGCGATCGCGCCGGCCGTCCTCGTCACGGGCATGTTCGTCCTCGACCCGGTCGTCGGGGGGGCGGTCCTCGCGGCCTCGCTCGTCGTCCCGCTCGCCAGGCCGCTGTTCAGCCGTGTGCTCGGCGACCGGGGGCGGGAGCACTGGGAGGCCTACCGCGAGCTGGCCGCACGCATGCTCGACGCGCTCCAGGGGGTGACCACGCTCAAGCTCCTCGGCGCCAGCGAGCGACACGGCCGCGAGCTGCAGGCCGCCACGACGCGCCTCTACCAGGCGACCGTCAACAACCTCGGGGTGTCGCTCGTGGTGTACTCGATCATCTCGATCGCGATGGGTGTCGGGACGGCGGTCGCGACCGGCGTCGGCGCCCTGCGCCTGGCCACGGGTGCACTCGACGCAGGGGCGCTGCTGGTCGTGCTCTTCCTCGCCGCAGAGTGCTTCCGCCCCCTGCTCGAGCTGCAGAACTACTGGCACGAGGGGTTCCACGGTGTCGCCGCAGGCTCGGGCATCTTCGGTCTGCTCGACACCGAGCCCGAGGTGCGCGACACGGGCCGTCGGACGCGCCCCACCCGACCCGGTCCGGCCGAGGTGCGCTTCGAAGGCGTCTCGGTGACCCACCCCGGCGCGCAGCGAGCGGCGATCGACGGGATCGACCTGGTGGTGACGCCCGGATCGACGGTGGCGATCGTCGGCCGGTCCGGGGCTGGCAAGTCGACCCTCGTGGCCACCCTCCTGCGCCACCTCGACCCGGTCACGGGCCGCGTGCTGGTCGACGGCGTCGACCTCCGCGAGCTGCCGCTCACCGAGGCGCGACGGCTGTCCTCGGTGGTGTCGCAGGACGTCCACCTCTTCCACGGGACCATCGCCGACAACCTGCGTCTCGCCGCGCCGGACGCGAGCGACGACCAGCTCCGGCGGGTGATCGACGATGCCCACCTCAGCGCCTTCCTCGACGCGGCGCCCGCCGGACTCGACACCGTCGTCGGTGAGCGCGGTGCGACCCTCTCCGGCGGTGAACGCCAGCGGATCGCCATCGCCCGGGCGCTGCTGAAGGATGCCCCGCTGCTGGTTCTGGACGAGGCCACCTCGAGCATCGACGGCGCGAGCGAAGCCGCGATCCAGGCCGCGATCGAGCGCGTCCGCGAAGGGCGCACCACCGTGATCGTGGCGCACCGGCTGTCGACGATCCGCGACGCCGACCAGGTCGTGGTCCTCGATGCCGGCAGGGTGGTCGAAGCCGGCCGACCCGCCGAGCTGCTCGCGACGGACGATGGTGCCTTCCGTCGGCTGGTCGAGGCGCAGGCGGCAGGGGTGCGTGGAGGTACGGCGTGAGCGGCTGGACCCCCGGGCGCGGCGACCCGACCGGATCGGGGCGCCGAGGCATGCTGACGGTGCTCGCCGGGTACCGGCGGCCGTTCTCCCTGAGCGTGCTGTTCGGCACCTGCAACCAGGGCACCCAGGTCGCCGGCCAGGCGGTCGCGGCCGCCGCCGTCGCGGCAGCGATCCACGGTGCGACCACCACGCAGCTGCGTCCGATGCTGCTGTGGCTCGCCACCCTGGTACTCGTGCGGGGCGCCGCCAGCTGGGCGGAGGGGTGGGTGTCCCACGAGCTGGCGTTCCGCATCCTCGGCGAGGTGCGCATGTGGCAGTACCACGCGTTCGTCCGGCTCGCCCCCGGCAAGCTCATCCGTCGCCGCAGTGGGGACCTCGTCGCCCGGGCGATGGCCGACAGCGAAGCCATGGAGATGTTCTACGCCCACACCCTCATCTACGTCATCGTGGCGGCGATCGTGTCGCCGCTGACCCTGCTGGCGGTCGCCGTGATCCACCCCGCCATCGCGCTCGCGACGGCGCCGTTCCTCCTCGCCGCAGCGGTGGTGCCGCTGGCGCTCCGGCACCGCAACCACCGGCACGGCGCGGACCTCAGGCAGGCAGCGGGCGCGGTGAACACCGAGGTGCTCGATCTGGTCCAGGGCCTGCGCGAGGTGGTCTCCTTCGGCGCCGAGCGCGACCGCGCCGACCGCATCGAGGCCCGCACCGCACAGCTCGTGGCAGCGCAGCGGCGACAGGGCGTGCGTGCCGGGCTCGAGAGCGCGGCGACGACCGTCACCACCGCCGCCGGCCTGCTGACCGCGCTCCTGGTGGCAGCGGCCCTCGTCGAGGCCGGGACGCTGCCGGCGACCCGGCTCCCGGTCGCGGTGGTGCTCGCCGGCGGCGCCTTCGCACCGATCGTCACCCTCCTCGGCGCGAGCCGCACCTGGGGCGTCACCAACGCCGCGGCCGACCGCGTCTTCACCCTGCTCGACGAACCGCCTGCCGTCGAGGACCGCGGCACCGCCCCCACGCCCCGCAGCACCAGGGTCGAGGTCCGTAGCGTCACGTTCACCTACCCGGGGGCGGACCGCCCCGCCCTGCGTGACGCCGAGCTCGTCGTCGAGGAGGGCGAGACCGTCGCGCTCGTCGGCCACTCCGGTGCCGGCAAGTCGACCCTGGCCGGCCTGCTCGTCCGGTTCGCGGACCCCGACGAGGGTGTGGTGACCATCGGGGGGCTCGACGTGCGCCAGATCGGCCTGTCCAGGTTGTACGACCTCGTCGGCTTCGTCCCCCAGGACGTGTTCCTGTTCCACACCACCCTCGCCGAGAACCTGCGTCTCGGTGCCCCCGACGCGGACGACGAGCAGCTGCGGGCCGCGCTCGAGTCAGCGCAACTGACCGACGTCGTCGCGGCACTCCCGGCGGGTCTCGACACCGTGGTGGGTGAACGTGGCGCCCGACTGTCGGGCGGCGAACGTCAGCGGGTCGCCATCGCCAGGGCGTTGCTGCACGACGCGCCGCTGCTGGTCCTCGACGAGTCCGTGTCCATGCTGGATCCCATCGGTGAACGCGCGCTGACCCGGGCGATCGCCGAGGCCCGCCAGGGCCGCACCTCGATCGTCATCGCACACCGGCTGTCGACGATCCTCGCCGCCGACCGCCTCGTGGTCCTCGACGAGGGGCGCACCGTGGCGACGGGGACCCACGACCAGCTCCTGCGGACCTGTCCCACCTACGCCGCCCTGGTCGGCCCACAGCTGCACGTACCCGGCGTCTGACGCTCCGAACCTCGTCGCGCTCGGGCCGGAGCCCCGGACGGAGGGGCGATGACACATCTTGACATCGCGATACATCGATGTAACGTGGGCGCCTCCCGACCAGGAAGTCACCCGTGAGCGCCACCTGCACCGTGCACGACGAGCACCGCCACGCCCACGCGCCCGACTGCGGTCACGTGGCCGTGGAACACGAAGGGCACGTGGACTACCTGCACGACGGTCACGCCCACCGTACGCACGAGGATCACGTCGACGAGTGCGACGTCAGCGACCTGCACGTGATCGCGAGCCCGCACGACCACGAGCACGGCGATGGATGTGGCCACGACACCGTCCAGCACGGCGATCACGTGGACTACGTCCACGATGGCCACCGGCACGCAGCGCACGGTGATCACTACGACGAGCACTGAGCCGCAGACCGGCGGGGACGGCGCCGCGGTGACGGGCGCCAGTACGGACCAGGAGGTGGCGGTCGCGCGCGCGACCGCCATCTTCCGCGCGCTGGCCAACCCGCTCCGGGTCGCCATCGTCCGGGAACTCGCCCGCGGCCCTCGAGACGTCACCGCGCTGGTCGACGCCCTCGGGGTCGCACAACCGCGGGTGTCGGAGCACCTCGCGCTCCTGCGCACCGTCAACCTGGTCGACGGTGTCCGACAGGGGCGGCACGTGGTCTACGAGCTGGTCGACGAACACGTGGCCCACATCGTCGAGGACGCGGTCGTGCACGCAGCGGAGGAACCCCCCGCCCGCTGACGGGGATCCGTCAGCTGCTGCCGACCCCGGAGAACGGGTTGGCCGACGCACCCTCCATCATGGTCTCCGCCACGAGGGTGAAGGCACGCCGCCAGGCGTCGAGGTCGGCCGGTTCGACGTCCGGCAGCTCGCTCTCGAAAGCCGCGATCAGGGCCGCGCCGACCGGTGCGTAGTGGTCGTGGCCGACGCCGTAGCCGGCGTGCCGCTGGCCGAGCTCGCGCGTGCGGGTCACGAACCCATCGAGGTCCACGATCGCGGCGGCGATGGCCCGCAACTCGTCACCGAACTTGCGCCGCAGGGCCACCACGTCGTCGGGGAAGATCTCGCGCAGCTCGGGGTGGGCGGAGAACAGGTGGCGGTGGAAGGCCGCGGCGAGCGCCTCGAGGTCGCACCGGTCCAGGGTGGCGTTGACGCGGCGGATGGCATCGGGGGTCACGACGGGCCTCCGTTCGGGGTCCCCCAGCGTGGCGGACAGCCCGCCCGAGGACGTGAGTAACCGTTACTCACCTGATACCCCGCCGGCCTCCTCGAGCCCGAGCGCGCGGGGAAGGTCCGCCCGACGCGAGATGCCGAGCTTCGCGAAGACACGTTGCAGGTGGTTGTCCACCGTCCGTCGCGACACCACGAGCCGCTCGGCCACCTCCTTGCTCGGCAGGCCGCCGGCCACGAGCAGCGCGATCTCACGCTCCCGGGGTGTCAACGGCGTCGCCGCCGGGCCGGTGACCAGTGCCGGGGTGTTCGCGCCCCCGCACCGCGCTCGGAGCATCGCCACCCGGGCGGACGCCGCAGCAGCCTGGCGTGACGACCGCCCCGCGGTCAGGTTGGCCACGGTCGCCCACGCCTCGGCCGCCAGGAGCAGGCACCCGAGCTCCTCGAAACGCCCGGCGACCTGCTCCAGCGCCGCGTCGTCCGCCGCGGCGGTGGCTCGCGCCTGATCCGACAACAGCGGTGCGAGCTCGCCCTCCACGTCGGCGATCGCACGGGTCAGCAGCGGCAGGGCGCGCTCGGGTCTACCGAGTCGGATCAGATCGGACGCGGGGCCCAGCGCGAGGCCGCTGGCACCGGCCGCCAGCGCGGCAGCCGCCACCCCTTCCAGGTCGGTCGCGGCCTCCTCCAGGCGTCCCTCGCTGCCCGCCAGCCAGGCACGCGCCCGTACCACGTCGATCTCGAACACGGCGGCGCTGCCCGGATCGATCGCGTCGGCGGCCGCCAACGATGCCCGGGCGGCCGCGTGGTCACCTCGCCACACGGCCACCGTCGCAGCCAGGCCACGGGCCCACCGCGTCAGCGCAGGCTGCCCGGCAGCCGTCCCCGCCCGGACCGCGTCCGCCGCCCAGCGTTCGGCGCGATCGAGATCACCCGCCCAACTGTGGGTGCGCGCCAGCAACAGCGCGAGCCAGGTGGTGACGAACGGCAGTCGGTCGCCGGCCGCCTGGTCGATGGCCGCGGTGGCGACCGCCGTCGCGTCCTCGACGCGCCCCGTGTGGAGGGTGGCGAGCGCGACCGTGGCCCGGTGGGCGACCGGGTGGATGAGACCGGCGGGCCCACGGAGCACCGCGCTGCCCTCCACCGCGGCGTCCGCGGCCACCGTGGCCACCGAGGCCCGTCCCGCCAACGCGTGGGCGAGGCCAGCGGCCATCTCCATCTGCACGTCGGCGCGCTCCGACGCCTGCGTCGGGATGGCCGAGAGCGCCACCAGCGCTTCGCTCGGGCGACCTTCGAAGACCGTCAGCGACGCGCGCTTGGCCGCCAGCAGCGGTGCGGCGGCGGGCACGCGTGCGGCAGCCGTCTCGAGCACCTCGACGGCACCGGCGCCGTCACCGAGGCCCCAGAACCTCACGTCGGCCCACGACAGCGCGATGCCGACGATGTCCTCGCCGGCTGTCGCCTCGGCGGAGGCCTCCCGCAGCGTCGCGTGGGCACCCGTGGTGTCACCGAGCAGGTAGCGCGCGTCGCCCTCGAGGTGCGCGGCCGCGGCGCCCCCGGAGGCGACCTCCCGCGCCGCCGTCGCGAGCCGGACGGTGCCCTCGTAGTCGTGGGCGGACCGGGCGATCCGGGCCGCCCGCAGGAGGATGGTGTCCCCCGCCGCCGCGCCAGCATCCAGGCGCCACCCCGCGATGCGGACGGGGTCGTCACGACGTCGAGCACCGTGACCTTCGAGGTGGTCGGCGAGCCGCAGGCGGAGCTCGTTGGCCCGCAGCATGCCGAGGTCTGCGACCAGCACCTCGGCGTGCAGCGGGTGGGCGGAGGTCAGCGCGACCCGGCGTCGGTCGGCGGTGACCTGCAGCAGGCCGCGCTCCTCGAGGCCCACCAGGTCGGCGTCGGGCGCCAGCACGCGGAGATCGGCGGCCCCGAGGTGCCCGGCCAGCGCGAGCAGCTCGAGCGCGGTGCGGTCGGCTCGGCCGAGCGTTCCGAGGCGGCCGGCGACCAGCTCGCGCAGCCGGAGGGAGGGCACGGGCGAGGTCGTGGAGCGCCAGCTGCCGTCCTCGAGCACGAGGGTGCCGTCGTCGATGGCGCCCGTGACGAGCTCGCGGAGGTAGAGCGCGTTGCCGTCCGCCAGCCGCGTGATCTGGTGCAGGGTGGCGCGTGCGACCGGGGCCCCGAGGCTGCGGTGCAGCAGCGCATCGACCTGCTCGACCGTCAGCGGCGCGAGTGCCACGCGCGCCGCGTGGCCATCGCGCCACAGCTGCGAGATCGGCTCCGGTACCGGGTCCGGTTCTCGGACGGTGAGCACGACCGTGGCCTCACGGGCGAGGGCGAGCTGCTGCACGAGCGCGAGCGACGACGGGTCGAGCAGGTGTGCGTCGTCGATGCAGAGCAGCGCTGGGCGGCCGGCGGCACGCTCGCGCAGTCCGCGCCGCGCGGCCTGGACGAGCGCCAGCTCGGAGCTGTCGTCCCCCACGTCGGGCGGCAGCAGGTGCAGGAGGGCGCCGAGGGGGAGCTCGGACGGCACCCGGCTACCCACCGCGCGGAACGTGGTGTAACCGGCGTCCTCGGCCAGGCGGACGCACTCGTCGAGCAGACGGGTCTTGCCGACACCCGCCGGTCCGGTCACGACCGCCCCGGCCGATCCGGTGCGTCTGATGGCGCCTGCAACGGTCTCGAGGTCGCCTCGACGGCCGATCAGCGGCCACACCGTGTTCACCTCGGCACCCCTATCACCACCCCGTCGTTCGACACCCCCGCGGGACGCTACTCCCGCGCGCGGCAACAGCCGTCGCGTGCAGCGCGACCGCCGCGCGACGGAGGCGTCCCGTCGCGCGGCGGCGGCCTGCCGGTCACGGCCGGGTCACGCCGGCCCGAACCGCTCGATGAACAGCGGAGCTCCGGGCTGGCCGACGCGGACCGCGAGCCGAGCCCCCGGGACGGCGTGCGCCAGGGCCAGGGGCGGAACCACGGCGGTGGTCGTCACCGTCGCTGGTTCCTCGTCCGGTACCACGAGGTTCACATCGAACTGCAGGACCGCGTTGCCGTTGACGCGGGTGCCGGTGTCACGCACAGCGAGGATCGTCGCCTCACCCGGCCGGCCGTCGTTGGCGATGGCGTAGCTGGCCGCCTGGTGTTCGAGCAGTCGTGTCGCGTCGTCCATGGCGGTCCGCAGGCGACCGATCCCGCCGCCTGCTCCGGACGAACGCTCCAGCTCGCGCGCCTGCCGCTGCAGGGCCCTGACGCTCCCGAAGAGTCCCATGATCAGACCTCCAGGTGGGTCTGCGGACCCTCGGATGCGACGCGCACCGCGCCGGGTGCGTCGGAGCTCGGGGCGACCGCGCCGACGGTGAAGACCGTCTGCTGCGCGGCAGCGAACAGCTGCGCCTCGGTGGCCAGCTGCTGCGCCTGGTCGATCAGGCCGGGGGCGGCCGAGACCAGCGCCGCTGCGTCCTTCATGCGTCGGAACGTGCTCATCGTCATCTCTCCTCCGCGGGGCGTCGGTCGCCCTCTCGCGTCGACGGCACCGTGCCCCGGGCGCCATCGGTCCGACTGAGCAGCCCCTACTCAGGTGCCGTGCCCGGGTTGCTCGGTCCCCGCGCCTGAGCAGTTCCTGGCCTCGACTGAGCAACGGTCGGACCGCGACCGAGCAGTCGGTGCTCACGTCGCGGCGGCGCCGGTCGGGCTTGATGCACCCCGATGGCCGCCGCAGCCCGCGGCGCCACGAACTCGGAGGAGCCACCCCATGACCATCACGACGACCACCAACCTGTCCAGCTTCGGCGGCTCGCAGTCCTGGACCGGCCGGGCACGGGCCGCGACCGCGGCTGCGGTCCTGGCGACCATGACCGGCGGCCTGATGTTCGCCGGCGCCGCCGTCGCCGCCGCCGAGCCGGCCGGGAACCCGGCCGGTGAGTGCGCCCCGTTCGAGGCGCTGACGAAGTTCGACTCGCCGTTCCTCGGCAACAACCCCTCCGTCGGCGATACCGCATCCAGCGCAGGCGTGATCGTGACGGTCACCGGCGTCGACGCCGAAGAGGGCGTGACCGCCTTCGACTGGACCTCCGAGGCCTTCGTGACCCGCATCGTGGTGAAGGCCGGCGCCGGTGACACCCAGCTGTCGCCCGACGCGTACGCCGGAAGCGTCGACCACAGCGCACCGCCCGCGATCAGCCACGTGACCTTCTGCACGGGGGACGAGCCAGAGGTCCCCGAGGTGCCGGAGATCCCCGAGGTCCCGGAGATCCCCGAGGTCCCGGAGGTCCCCGAGGTCCCCGAGGTCCCGGAGCCTGAGGTCGAGGAGCCCGAGGTCGTCGTCGAGGTCCTGCCGGTCGTGGAGGAGCCCGAGGTCGAGCAGCCCGAGGTCGAGCAGCCCGAGGTCGAGGTGCTGCCCGAGGTCGTCGAGGCCACGCCGGCCGCGGCTGCGGCGCAGCTGCCTCACACCGGCACCGCCCCGCTGCTGGCCGCGCTGTTCGGCAGCGGCCTGATCGGGTCGGGTGCGCTCACCCTGCGCCGGACCCGGCGCGGCTGAGCCCTCCGCCACACCCGTCAGGGACCGCCCGTCGTGGGCGGTCCCTGACGGCGTGCTGTCGCGCTCGGATCGCGTGGATCAGCGCACGGCGACCAGGACCGCGCTCGGTCCCGAACGCCACACGGGCGATGCGGCCCGGAACCCCGATGCCAGCAGCAGGTCGACGTGGTCCTCGACGGGGGTGCTGTGGTCGCCGTCGACGGCGGGGCCTGCCCGTCCGGTCGCGGCCAGCACCGGGCCGAGCTGAGGGTCGTCGGCCACACCGGCCCACCACGACGCCCAGTCGTCGACGTCGTCGATCGGTGCTGGGGGCGGGACGGCAGCTCGCGCGAGCGCAGCGATCACCGGGTCCCGAGGCGGCAGGTGGTCCCCGTTGACGAAGACCCCGCCCGCCGTCAGCTGATCGGCGAGCTCGCGGTACAGGTCGCGCAACGCGGCTGCCGGCAGGTAGTGCAGCGTGGTCGCGGTCGCGACGACATCCGGCTGACGCTCCAGCGCGACCGCCTGGAGCCAGCCGTCCGCTCCGATCGTCGCCTGCACGTACCGGGCCGCCTCCGGACGGCCGGCCCGCCCGAGCTCGAGCAGGAACGGGTCCGCGTCGACGGCCACGACCTCGCAGCTCGGCAGCCGGTTCATGATCCGGTGCGCGAGGGAGCCCGGGCCGCAACCGAGGTCGACCACGAGCGGGTGCGGCACACCGCGGGTCGCGTGGTCGATCACGTCGACCATCGCCGTGAAGCGGGCCTCCCGGTCGATGGCGTAGCGCTCCTGCTGACGCTCCCACCGGTCGATCCAGTGCCCCGCGCCGAGGCCCACCCTCCCGGTCACGATCGCCGGACCACCTGCGCCTCGCCGTGCACGCCGAGCAGCTCGATCCCCGCCTCCGCCGGCCGCTCGAACGCCGCCCACCGCTCGATCACCTCCGCACGGATGACTGGCCAGTCCTCGCCCACCGCGCCCCGGAGGCGACGGATGGGACCGGACACGGCCTCGAAGGTCCGCATGAGGTCGTCACGACCGGGGAAGGGGAACCACGTCTCCACGCGCCGCACCTCGATGTCCACGTCGCACCCTGCGAACAGCTGCTCGGCCCCCGCCTGGACCGCCCAGAGCGCGGGGTCGGGCGCGCCGTCGGGGAACAGCTCGGGGCGACGCTCGCGGACGACCTGCGGCACGGTGGCGATGATCCCTTCGCGTCCCCAGGCCGTGCTGACGACGGTCCCGCCCGGTCGGCACACGCGCACGAGCTCCTCGGCCGCGCGCACGGGGTCGTCGGCGGTGAACGCACCGAAGGTCGACAGAACGAGGTCGAAGGACGCGTCGGCGTAGGGGACGTCGAGCAGGTCCCCGGTCCGGAACCGGACGGCCAGGCCCTCGGCGGCCGCGCGGGAGCGTGCGATGTCGAGGAGGGGCTCGGTCAGGTCGAAGGCGTCGACCTCGGCACCGGCACGGGCCGCGGCGAGCGCGGTGTTCCCGGTCCCGGTCGCCGCGTCGAGGACGTGCATCCCCGCTGGCCGCAGCTGGTCGATCAGCCGATCGCTGATCGGCTCGAACCACCGCGCGACCTCGGTGTAGTCCCCCTCCGACCAGAGCTGTTCGATCCCTCGTGTGCGATCGTCGGTGTCCACATCGCCCTCCGGATCACCCGACCTGCGCCTCCGCGTGGTCGTGGTCGTGAACGTAACCGTCGCCCGCGACGGCCCACGCCGGAAGCGGATCGTCGAGCTGCGCCCAACCCTCCGGGCCGAGCGCCATCTCACCGGCGTCGAGCAGCGCCTCGTCGAGCGCGGCGTGCACCACGGCAGCATCGAGATCCTGCCCGATGAACACCAGCTCCTGGCGTCGGTCGCCGACCGACTCGTCCCAGACACGCAGCCGGGCGGCCTCCTCCTCGTCGTCGAGGTCCCAGTCGCACCGAGCGGTGTCCGCGAGCCACCAACCGGCGGGCTCGAGCCGCAGCCACGGTCCGGCCTGCGACCAGGTACCGCACACCCGGGGACGGGTGGCGAGCCACACCGCCCCCTTCGAACGCAGGATCCCGTCCAGACGCTCGACCGCGGCGGCGAGCCGGGCGGGGTGGAAGGGCCGGCGTGCGCGGTAGACCGTGGTCGAGATGCCGTACTCCTCGGTCTCGGGGACCGGGTCGTCGAACCCCTCGAGCTCGCGGACCCAGCCGGGCAGCTGGGCCGCGGCGTCGAGGTCGAAGCGGCCCGTCCCGAGCACGGCGGCGGGGTCGACCTTCCCGAAGGTCGCCCGGACCACCTCGGCGGTCGGGTTGAGCACCCGGAGAGCGGCTTCGACCTCGGCCGTGCGCTCGGGGCCTGCCAGGTCGACCTTGTTCAGGACGAGGACGTCGGCGAACTCGACCTG
The DNA here is from genome assembly GCF_000969705.1 of Nitriliruptor alkaliphilus DSM 45188. Taxonomy (GTDB): domain Bacteria; phylum Actinomycetota; class Nitriliruptoria; order Nitriliruptorales; family Nitriliruptoraceae; genus Nitriliruptor; species Nitriliruptor alkaliphilus. The sequence goes on along the minus strand of NZ_KQ033901.1, from coordinate 1,612,898 downwards.
GTCCACCAGGAGGTTCGACAGCGCACGGTCGTCGTCCGGGGCGGCCTCGAGATCGCGATCGACGAGCAGGTCCTCGACCTGCACCTCATCGAGGAACGTCGAGGCGTCGACCACCGAGACCATGGTGTCGATGCGCGCGAGCTGGCCGAGGCTGGAGCCGTCGACCTGCTCGAACGCGAAGGTGACCGCGACCGGGAGCGGCTCGGAGATGCCGGTCGACTCGATCAGCAGCGCGTCGAAGCGGCCCTGGCGGGCCAGGGCGGCCACCTCGATGAGCAGGTCCTCACGCAGCGTGCAGCAGATGCACCCGTTGGACATCTCCACGAGCTGCTCGTCCACACGGTCGAGCTGGACCTCGCCACGGACGAGCGCTTCGTCGACGTTGACCGCGCTGACGTCGTTGACGATGACGGCGACCTTCATCCCCTCCCGGTTGTGCAGGAGGTGGGTCAGCAGGGAGGTCTTGCCGGCACCGAGGAAGCCCGACAGCACCGTGACGGGCAGGCGGGGGTCGCGGTCGGCGGGGGCAGGTGAGGGCATCATGACGACAACGTAGCAGTCGTTCCCGGAACTGTTCTCACTGGATCTCGGAACGACGGAGAGGGGCGGCCACCAGGTGGCCGCCCCTCTCGGCGTGTCCGGTCCGTCTCGGCGTCGTCAGTCCGAGCCGTTGTCCTCGTCACGGTCGCCGCCGGCGAGCTCGATCGGGGGGACGTCCGGCGCCGACGGGGAGTCGACCGCGCGGAACGCCACCGTGTCGGCGTCGGGGTCGACGTCGGCGACGATGAGCTGCCCGGCGGTGAACTCACCGAGCAGGATGCGCTCGGAGAGCTTGTCCTCGAGCTCACGCTGGATGGTGCGGCGCAGCGGCCGGGCACCGAGCTGGGGGTCGTACCCCTTCTCGGCGAGCCACGTCTTGAGGTTGTCGGTCAGCTCGAGGTCGAGGTCCTTGATGCGCAGCTGGGACTTCACCCGCTTGAGCATCAGATCGACGATCTCCTTGACCTCGTCCCGCGACAGCGGGTGGAAGACGATGGTGTCGTCGATGCGGTTGAGGAACTCGGGTCGGAAGTGCTTCTTGAGCTCGTCGTCGACCTGCCGCTTCATCTTCTCGTACATCGAGTCGTCGTCGGCGGCGACGAACCCGACGGCCGGCGAGGTGAGGTTCTTGGTGCCGAGGTTCGAGGTCATGATCAGGATGGTGTTCTTGAAGTCCACCGTCCGGCCCTGCGCGTCGGTCAGTCGCCCGTCCTCGAGGATCTGCAGCAGCGTGTTGAACACGTCCGGGTGGGCCTTCTCGACCTCGTCGAACAGGACGACGGAGAAGGGCTTCCTGCGCACCTGCTCGGTGAGCTGACCGCCCTCGTCGTAGCCGACGTAGCCGGGCGGCGAACCGATGAGCCGGCTGACGGTGTGCTTCTCCATGTACTCGGACATGTCGAGGTGGATCAACGAGTTCTCGTCACCGAACAGGTACTCGGCGAGGGTCTTGGCGAGCTCGGTCTTGCCGACGCCGGAGGGGCCGAGGAAGATGAACGATCCCGAGGGGCGCTTGGGGTCCTTCAGGCCCGCCCGGGTGCGGCGGATCGCCTTGGACACCGCGGTGATCGACTGCTCCTGCCCGATGACGCGCTTGTGCAGCTCGTCCTCCATGTGCAGCAGCTTGTCGGTCTCCTCCTGGGTCAGCTTGAAGACCGGGATGCCGGTCCAGACCGCCAGGACCTCGGCGATGACCTCCTCGTCGACGGTCAGCACCTGGTCCATGCCCTCGGAGCGCCACTCGTCCTCGCGGCGCTGCCGGTTCTCGATGAGCTTCTTCTCCTCGTCGCGCAGGCGAGCGGCGCGCTCGAAGTCCTGCCCGTCGATCGCGTCCTCCTTCGCCTTGCGGGCCTCCTCGATGGAGGCGTCGAGCTCGGCGAGGTCGGGCGGGGTGGTCATCGAGCGGATGCGCAGGCGCGAGCCCGCCTCGTCGATGAGGTCGATGGCCTTGTCGGGCAGGTAGCGGTCGGAGATGTAGCGGTCGGCGAGTTCCGAGGACGCCACCAGCGCCTCGTCGGTGATGGTCACGCGGTGGTGGGCCTCGTAGCGGTCCCGGAGGCCCTTGAGGATCTCGATGGTGTGCTCCATCGAGGGTTCCTCGACCTTGACCGGCTGGAAGCGACGCTCGAGCGCGGCGTCCTTCTCGAGGTGCTTGCGGTACTCGTCGAGGGTCGTCGCACCGATGGTCTGCAGCTCACCACGGGCGAGCATGGGCTTCAAGATGCTGGCCGCGTCGATCGCGCCCTCGGCGGCGCCGGCACCGACGAGGGTGTGGATCTCGTCGATGAACAGGATGATGTCACCGCGGGTGGTGATCTCCTTGAGGACCTTCTTGAGGCGCTCCTCGAAATCACCGCGGTAGCGCGACCCGGCGACGAGGGCACCGAGGTCGAGGGTGTAGAGGTGCTTGTCGGTGAGGGTCTCGGGCACCTCGCCGGCCACGATCCGCTGGGCCAGACCCTCGACGATGGCGGTCTTGCCGACGCCCGGCTCACCGATCAGGACGGGGTTGTTCTTGGTGCGGCGCGACAGGACCTGCATCACGCGCTCGATCTCGCGCGCGCGGCCGATGACCGGGTCGAGCTCGGCGTCGCGGGCGGCCTGGGTGAGGTTGCGGCCGAACTGGTCGAGGACGGTCGAGCCTTCACGGGCACCGCCCGTGGTGCCCTCGCCGACGCCGGCCCCGGCCTTGCCACCCTCGCTGCCGGCGTAGCCCGACAGGAGCTGGATGACCTGCTGACGCACGCGGTTGAGGTCCGCGCCGAGCTTCTGGAGGACCTGGGCGGCCACCCCCTCACCCTCGCGGATCAGGCCGAGCAGGATGTGCTCGGTCCCGATGTAGTTGTGGCCGAGCTGCAGCGCCTCGCGCAGCGAGAGCTCGAGCACCTTCTTCGCGCGGGGCGTGAACGGGATGTGGCCGGCGGGCGCGGTCTGCCCACGGCCGATGATCTCCGTCACCTGGTTGCGGACGGCCTCGAGGGAGATGTTCATCGATTCGAGCGCCTTGGCGGCGACGCCCTCACCCTCGTGGATCAGCCCGAGCAGGATGTGCTCGGTCCCGATGTAGTTGTGGTTGAGCATCCTCGCTTCTTCTTGGGCGAGGACGACCACCCTGCGGGCCCGGTCGGTGAACCGCTCGAACATGTGGACCACTCCCCACGGACGGGCCACTCGGCCCTCCGTGTGAGGGTCCGGGACCTCGACCGACTGTAACCCATCGGTCCGCCGCGCTTCCCCGGGTTCGGTGCCGGTACGGCCGGGGTTCAGCCGGTTCCGGCCGCACGGTCCCGGCCAGGCGGCCGAGGCTGTGCGCGGATCCAGGGGTTCGGTGGAGCCGGTGGGTCGGTGATGGTGGGGTGTCACGCACCGTTCTGCCTCCCGATGCGAGCCACAGCGGCGCACATCCGGATCGAACGGACAGCCCTCCTCCTGGCCTGTCGGCCGACGGCCGCCCGACCCGAGGGACCTACGCTCGATACATGGGCCCCCGACACCGCCCCGCGCGCACCGCCGTCCTCGGCGGGTGCCTGCTGATGGTCCCCACGGGGTGCACCACCGACGCTCCCGGGGCTGTGTTCGACCGTGCGACGGGCGCGGTGCTGGCCGACGGCGCCGATCGGCTGGCTGAGGCCCTCGAGGCCGAGGACGCCTGTCGCGCGCTCCTGGAGGCCGATGCCTTGCGTGAGCGCGCCACCCGAGCGCTCGAAGCCGGCGACGCGCCCGAGGACGTGGTGGCCGAGACCACGCGGGTGGTCGATGCGACCACGGCCGCGCTGACCTGCGAGGTGGCGACCACGCCGGACGAGGCCGAGGAGGCCGACGAAGCCGACGAAGCCGACGGAGCGGACGAGGCGGACGGAGCGGACGAGGCGGACGTGAGCGCGTCGCAGGAGCCCGCTCCTGCCCCGCCCCCGGAGGACGACGCGGACGACCCGGAGCCGGAGGGCGGCGGCGGCTCGAACGGCCCGGCGAGGGGGCAGGGCCCCGACGGGGACGGCCCCCCGGGGCACCGTGACGGTCGGGGCAGAGGATGACCGCCGCCGACCGCGCCGGCCCCGGGGTGGGGACCGATGACGCCACCCACCCCACACCGCTGCTGCCGGAGACCCTCGCGGACGGCCGGTACCGGGTGCTCGGCAGCCTCGGGGTCGGCGGCATGGGCCTCGTGGTGCGCGCTCGCGACGAACTCCTCGACCGCGACGTGGCGATCAAGATCCTGGCCGACAACCTCTGCATGGACGAGGCGGCCCGGTCCCGGTTCATCCAGGAGGGTCGCGCCGCTGCGGCCATCTCCGACCCCCGGGTCGTCGGGGTCCACGACGTCGGCGAGGAGGACGGTCGGCCCTACCTGGTCATGGAGTGCGTGGCCGGACCGAGCCTCGCCGAGATCCTCGCGGCCGACGGACCGCTGCCCGGCGACGAGGTCCTCGACATCGCCATCGAGGCGCTCGCCGGCCTCGGACGCGCGCACGAGGCCGGGCTGCTGCACCGGGACGTCAAGCCCGGCAACCTCCTGCGCGCCCCGGACGGCACCATCAAGGTCACCGACTTCGGCATCGCGATCGCCGTCGACGGCGATCGCATGACCCGGACCGGGTTCGTGATCGGGACGGCCGCCTACCTCGCCCCCGAGCGTCGCCGTGGTGCATCGGCGACGGTCCGGACCGATCTGTGGGCGCTCGGGGCCACCCTCACCGAGCTGCTGACGGGCGAACCACCCGGGCCCGCCGCTGACACGAGGTTGGCCGAGCTCGGCGACGCGCTGCCGACCGCCCTGCTGCGGTTGCTGGGCCGCCTGCTGGCCGCGGACCCCGAGGACCGTCCGACCGACGCCTTCGAGGCGCTCGAGCTGCTCGTGGGCGGCCACGCGGCGGGGTACGCCACCACGCCTGCCCCCCACCCGGCTGCCACACGCACACCGTCGGCCGCTCGCCCCGCGCTTCCTCGCGTCCGCAACGGCCGGACCACGCCGTCACCGCAGCACGCCGTCTCAGCCGGCGAGGCGACGGTCGTCGACCGCACCGCCACGCCGCGCCGGCCGTGGTTGCCGCTGGCCGTGGGGCTCGTGGCGCTGCTGGTGGCCGGGCTCGCCCTCGTCGCCATCACCGACGTCGGTCGAGCCGACGCCGGCCCGACCGAGGAGTTCGGGCCGGTCCTCGTCGACCCCGCCGATCCTGCCGCCACCGTGCGCGAGCTCGGCGAACAGCTCCGCGAACGGGCTGCCGACTAGTACCACTTCGTCGGAAGGTCGACCTCCGGGGGTCGGGCCACCAGCTCGAGCAGGTCCTCGACGTCCGCGGCGAGGTGGTACAGGCGGCGGTACTCGGGCTTGGCGAACGCGCGCGCGTAGAGCTCCTCGAAGAACGTCAGCAAGCCGTCCCAGAAACCGTCGACCTGCAGCAGGACGATGGGCTTGCGGTGGTAGCCGAGCTGCTTGAGGGTCAGCACCTCGAGCAGCTCCTCGAGGGTCCCGAAACCCCCCGGCAGGGCGACGAAGGCGTCGGCGCGGGTGATCATCTCGTGCTTGCGGTCACTCATCGTCTCGGTGACCACGAGCTCGTCACAAGCGTCGTCCGCGATGCCCCGGTCGAACATCAGCTGCGGCAGCACGCCGGACACGCGTCCACCCGCGGCGCGCGTCGAGGCGGCGACGGTGCCCATCAACCCGACGGACGTCCCGCCGTAGACCAGCTCGTGACCGGCCGCTCCGAGCGCCGAGCCGTAGCGGTGGGCAGCCTCGGTGTAGGCGGCGTCCACCGCCTCGGACGACGAGCAGTAGGTGGTGATGCGCACGGTGCCCCCTCGGTCCACGGTCCTGCCGAGCTCACCCGAGCTCGATCTCGTAACGCACGTAGTCGGCGAGCTTGGCGACACGGTCGTACAGGCGCCGCGCCGTGGCGTTGCCGGACTCGGTGATCCAGTACACCTCGCTGCACCCGAGCGCCGCCGCGTGGGTGCGGGCCGCCTCGATCAGCGCCCGCCCCGCTCCGGTGCCGCGGACGTCGGCGGCGACGAAGAGGTCCTCGAGGTAGCAGCGCGGCGCGACCGACCAGGTGCCGGCGTGGACGACGGTGTGCACGAAGCCCACCACCTTGCCGTCGTCTGCGACCGCGACCTGACCGCGCATCCCGTCCTCGCGCGCGAGCAGTCGCGTCAACGTCGTGGCGGTCACCTCCTCGGGCAGGGGGTGCTCGTAGAACTCGAGGAAGTCGGCCCACAGCTCGCGCCACCGCGGCTCGTCCCCCGCGGCCAGGTCACGGACGGTCACGCTCAGGGCGCCACCTCGGGGCGGAGGGTCGGGAAGAGGATGACGTCGCGGATGTTGTGGACGTCGGCGAGCAGCATCACGACCCGGTCCACACCCACCCCGAGGCCCCCCATCGGCGGCATGCCGAGCTCCATGGCCCGTAGGTAGGGCTCGTCGAGCGGCATCGCCTCGTCGTCGCCGGCGGCCTTGGCCCGGACCTGGGCCTCGAAGCGGCCACGCTGGTCGTCGGGGTCGGTCAGCTCGGAGAAGGCGTTGGCGTGCTCGCGCCCCACCGCGATCAGCTCGAAGCGTTCGGTCACGTGCGGCAGGTCCCGGTGGCGGCGCGCGAGCGGCGACACCTCGACCGGGTAGTCGATGACGAAGGTCGGGTCCCAGAGGGTGTGCTCGACAAGGGCCTCGTAGACCTCGAGGGCCAGCTTGCCCTGCCCCCACGCGTCCTCGATGAGGACCTCGTGCGCGGCGCAGACCTCGCGCCAGGTGGCGACGTCGTCGTCGTAGCTCAGCTCGGGGCGGCCGGTCGCCTCACGCACGAGGTCGAGGAGGGACACGCGGCGGAACGGTCCGGCGAGGGACACCGGCCGGCCGCCGTAGGTCAGCTCGAGGCTGCCGACGGCCGCCAGCGCCGCGCGTTGCAGCAGCGCCTCGGTGAGGTCCATCACGTCGCGGTAGTCGGCGTAGGCCTCGTAGGACTCGAGCATGGTGAACTCGGGGTTGTGCCGGGGCGACATCCCCTCGTTGCGGAAGCTGCGGTTGATCTCGAACACGCGCCGCATACCACCGGCGACCAGTCGCTTGAGGTACAGCTCTGGTGCGATCCGCAGGTACAGATCGGTGTCGAGCGCGTTGTGGTGGGTGACGAAGGGCTTGGCCGCAGCGCCGCCGGGGATCGGGTGCAGCATCGGGGTCTCGACCTCGACGTACCCCCGATCGTCGAGCTCGGCCCGCAACGCCTTGAGCACCGCGGCGCGGGTCCGGAAGACCCGCCGCGCGTCGGCGTTGACCGTGAGGTCGAGCTCGCGCTGGCGGAAGCGCGCCTCGGTGTCCGACAGCCCGTGCCACTTGTCCGGCAGCGGCCGCAGGCCCTTGCCGAGGAGCGTGAGGCTGGCCGGCTTGACCGACAGTTCGCCCGTCTTGGTCGCCAGCACCTCACCCTCGGCGCCGAGCCAGTCGCCGGTGTCGAGCAGCTCGAGCAGGTCGCGTGACGGCTCGTCCAGCGCCTTGACCGGGCAGAACAGCTGGACCTGCGCGTCGTCCTCCTGCAGCACCAGGAAGCTGAGCCGGCCCATCCCCCGCTTGGCCACGACGCGGCCCGCCACCGTGACACGGTCCCCCGTCTCCGTCCCCGGTTCGAGGTCGGGGTAGGCGGCGACGAGGTCGGCGACCGTGGTCGTCGGCGCGAACCGGACGGGGTAGGGCTCGACCCCCCGGTCGCGCAGCTGCTCGACCTTGGCACGTCGCGTCGCCACGATCTCGTCGAGCTTCGTGCGCTCGTCGCCCTCGGTCACGTCGGGGGTGGGCGGCGTCTCGGACACGGGGAGCCTCGGTGGCGGCGGCAGGGCAGGGGAGCGCAACGTAGCCGCGGGGACCGCGCACACCGGACGACGGGCATCACCCCGGCGGGACGTTCTGGTTGTGGCGGAACAGGTTGGTCGGGTCGTAGCGGGCCTTGAGCCGGGCGAGCCGATCCCAGGTGTCACCGGGGTACGCCTCACGGACCCGCGCCGGTCCCTCGTCACCGAGGAAGTTGACGTAGGCGCCGTCGACGCCGGCCTCCCGCAGGCGTGCGGCGAGATCCTCGGCCCAGACGGTCGCCGTCGCCCCGTCGATGGGATCCTCGTACAGGGCGGCGACGTTGACCATCAGGCGCCGCTGGCGGTGGGCGTAGGCCGTCGCGTCGTCCCGGACCCGGGCGACGGCGCCACCGAGGACCCGCAGCTGGACCGCCGCCATGGGGGTGGTCGCCGCCAGCAGGCCGTCGATGGCGACCTCCGCCTCGGCGACGCCGAAGGTCTCACGGAACATCGTGCGCGTGACCACCACGGGGTGGAAGTCCTCAACGCCCGGTGGTTCGACGAACAGGTCGGCGTACGCCATCGGGGCGAGCTCGTCGACGAGCGGTGTGGCCAGCCGCCGCAGCGGCGCCAGCGCCTCCTGGCCCGCAGCGGCCGGACCGACGTGCACCGCGAGGATCACGACGACCAGCTGCCCGTGGACCTCCTCGGGCAGGAAGGGCATCGGCGGCGCGACCATCGTGTTGGCCAGGAGGGTCAGCTCCTCCGGCGCCGCGTCGGCGGTCGCGACGACGCCTGCCAGCACCGCGGCCGTCGCCGGCAGGACGAGCATGCCACCGGTCAGTTCGGAGACGTCGTGCAACACGAACCGCAGCCGGGTCACGACGCCGAGGTTGCCGCCACCGCCGCGGATGCCCCAGAACAGGTCGGGTTCGTGGACCTCGTCCACCAGCTGGATGCGCCCGTCCGCGGTGACCACCTCGGCGGCGAGGAGCTGATCGATGGTCAGACCGTGCTTGCGGCTGAGGAAGCCCGTACCGCCGCCCACGGTCAACCCACCGATGCCGACGGTCCCCGCGTCACCGAACCCGGTCGCGAGGCCGTGGACGCCAGCCGCCTCGGTGTAGGCGCCGGCGGTCACACCGGCGCCGACCCAGGCCGTTCGGCTCTCCACGTCGAGTTCGAGATCGTCGAGGCTGGACAGGTCGAGGACCACGCCGGCCTCGACGGTGCCGTGGCCCGCGAGGCTGTGACCCCCGCTCCTGACGGCGAGGTCGAGGTCGAGCTCGCGCGCGAGGCTGACGGCGGCGGCGACGTCCCCGGCGTCGACCGGGCGGACCAGGGCGGCCGGCCGACGATCGAAGCCGCCGTAGTAGACCTGGCGCGCATCGGCGTAGCGGGGGTCATCGGGGGCGATCACCTCACCACGGACGGCCCGACGGAGGTCGTCGAGGACGGCGCGGGTGGCGGGGAGGGTCTGGGACACGAAAGGCTCCTGCGGTCAGCAGCCGCCGACGCTAGAACCTCGAGTACACTCGAGGTCAAGGCACCCTGCGTGACAGCGGCGCAGGGCACCCGTCAGGGACGGTTGCGGTCCCAGACCAGCGCCAACCCCTTGAGGGTCAACCACGGATCGTGGTGGTCGATGCTCTCGCAGGCGGCGAGGACCGAGTGCGCCAGCCCCCCCGTGGCGACGGTGGTCACCCCCGGACCGAGCTCACGGGACATGCGGGCCACGAGCGCGTCGACCTGACCAGCCGCGCCGTAGACGATGCCCGACTGCAGCGCGGTGACCGTCGACCGACCGATCGGCGATGGTGGGGTGACCGTCTCGACCCGCGGCAACCGTGCGGCGCGCCGCACGAGCGCGTCGGCCGAGGTGGTGACCCCGGGCGCGATCGCGCCCCCGATGAACTGCCCCTCGCCGTCGACCACGTCGAAGGACGTGGCGGTGCCGAAGTCGACCACGATGGCCGGGCCGCCGTACAGCTCGTAGGCGGCGACCGCGTTCACGATGCGGTCGGCACCGATCTCGCGCGGGTTGTCGACCCGGAGCGCCAGGCCGGTTCGCACCCCGGGCTCGACCACCACCAGGGGACGACGCAGGTAGCGCTCGGCCACCTGGCGGAGCGTCTCGGTGAGGGTGGGCACGACGGAGGAGACGATGCTGCCGTCCACGTCCTGGCCGAGGTCGAGGCCCGCGAAGCGCAGCAGGCCGGACAGCTTCAGGGCGAGCTCGTCGGCGGTCTCGTGCGCGTGGGTCGACAGCCGCCAGTGGTCGCGCAGCTCGTCCCCCTGGAAGGTGCCGACCACCGTGGTGGAGTTGCCGACATCGATGGCGAGCAGCACTCAGGCCTCCGCGGGTGAGCTGTGACCGACGGCGCGGACGTCCAGCGCGATGTCGAGCTGGGGCGCGGAGTGGGTCAGGCCGCCGACCGCGACCCGGTCGACCCCCGACGCCGCGTACGCCGCGACGGTGTCGAGCCGGATGGTGCCGGACGCCTCGAGCAGGACACGGTCCGCGCTGGCACCGGCTGCGAGGTGGGCGACGGCTGCCGCGCAGCCCTCCGGCGTGAAGTTGTCGAGCAGGACGTCGCGCGCGCCAGCCGCCACCGCGGCGTCGAGCTCGGCGATCGAGGTCACCTCGACCTGCACGTTGCGATCGCCGGCCGCCGCCAACGCGCGACGCGTCGCCTCGGCGACCCCACCGGCGGCGGCGATATGGTTGTCCTTGACCAGCAACGCGTCCCACAGCCCGACCCGGTGGTTGACCCCGCCGCCGGCGCGGACGGCGGCCTTCTCCAGCAGCCGCAGCCCGGGCGTGGTCTTGCGGGTGTCCCGGACCACGCACCCGGTCCCCGCGACCGCATCGGCGAACGCGCGGGTCCGGGTCGCGACCCCCGACAGGTGGGTGAGGAAGTTCAGCGCGGTGCGTTCGCCGGCCAGCACGGACGCCAGCGGCCCCGTGATGCGGCCGAGGACGTCACCGCGGGTGACCCGCTGCCCGTCGGTGACGTCGAGCACGACCTCGACCGACGGGTCGACGGCCGCGAACACCCGCGCCACGAGGTCGCAGCCGGCCACGGTGCCGTCGGCTCGCGCGATCAGGGACGCCTCGCCGGGGAGGTCGGCGGGCACGGTCGCCCCGGCGGTCACGTCGGCCGCCCGGCGGACCGCCGGCGTGGCGTCGACGGGGACGTCGAGGTCCTCCGCCAGCGCCCGGGCGACCGCCTCGTCCGCCGCGACCACCACGGCGGCCTCGTCGAGCACCCCGTCGCCGGGGAGGGCGGCGGGGCCTGGGATCGGATCCGTGCCGGCGCTCAGGCCACGCCCCGGATCGCGCCGTGCTGCTCGGCGGACTCGATCGACACCTGACGGTTGTCGCCGTCGACGAAGACGACCGTCGGCTCCCAGGTCCGCGCGGCGGCGTCCTCGAGCTCGGCGTAGGAGATGATGATGACGGTGTCACCGGGGTGCACGAGCCTGGCGGCAGCCCCGTTGAGGCACACCACGCCCGACCCGCGTTCCCCCTCGATCACGTAGGTCTCGAGCCGCGCCCCGTTGTCGTTGTCGACCACCTGCACCTTCTCGTTGACGAGGAGGTCGGCCGCGTCCATCAGGTCGCGGTCGATGGTGATCGAGCCGACGTAGTCGAGGTTCGCCTCGGTCACCGTCGCGCGGTGGATCTTGGACTTCATCATCGTGCGGTGCATGGGCACCCACCCTTCGCCGTGTCGTTCCGTCCCGCTGTCCGCGTTCGGGTTCCAACCGGTGCCACCGTGTCGGTGGTCAGCTCGTCGCCGCGAGCAGCCGTTCCTCGTCCTCGGTGTCGCCCAGCACGACGTTGTCGATGAGGCGGACCGGGCCGACGTGGGCGGCGACGGCGACCAGCAGCTGGTCGGCCTCCGGAGGTCCGTCTCCCGCCTGCCCGCGCGAGGACGCGTCGGGTGGTGTGAGGGTCTCGGGGTCGAGCACCTCGACGTAGTCGACGGTGACCCCGGGGGCGGCGCCGAGGGTACCGGCGACCTCCTCGCGCACCCGAACCGGGTCGATGGGGTGGCCCCCGGCTGCGGCTCTGCGACGGACGGCGACGCCGGCTCGCAGGGCTCGCGAGAGGGCGAGGGCGCTGGCACGGTCGTCGGTGGACAGACGCCGGTTCCGTGACGACATCGCCAGGCCGTCGGGTTCGCGGATGGTCGGTGCGCCGATGACCTCGACGGGCAGGTCGAGGTCGGCGACGACGCGGCGGATGACCTGGAGCTGCTGGAAGTCCTTGCGGCCGAACACCGCGAGGTCGGGCTGGACGATGGAGAACAGCTTGGTGCAGACGGTCGCGACCCCGTCGAAGTGGCCGGGGCGGGAAGCACCGCAGAGCCGTTCGGTCAGCCCTGCCACCGTGACGGTCGTGAGGGGTTCGCGGGGGTAGACCTCGCCGGTGTCGGGCGCGAAGACGATCGCCGGGGCGAGGTCGCCGAGCGCCGCGAGCTGCGCCTCGTCACCGTCGAGGTCCCGGGGGTAGGCGGCCAGGTCGTCGGCACGGTCGAACTGGGTCGGGTTGACGAAGACGGACACGACCACGACATCGGCGTGGATGGCCGCCTCACGCACCAGCGCCAGGTGCCCCTCGTGGAGCGCCCCCATCGTCGGGACCAGCCCCACCCGCTGGCCGTCCGCGCGCGCCGCCGCGACCGCGGCCCGTACCTCGGCGATGGTGGTGACCCGTCGCATCGGTCAGCTCCGGTCGGGGTCGAGGAGGGTGTCGAGTTCGGCGGCGGCCGCCGGCGACAGGTCGGCTCGGACGCGGCCGAGGAGGACCCGGGTGAGGTCACGGTAGGCGTCGCGCAGCTCGGGCACGTCAGCGGCCAGGGCGTCGAGGTGGCCGGCGACGGTCCGCACGTCCCCGCGGACCACCGGGCCGGTGAGCGCCGATGCGCCACGGCTGAGCGCGTTGGCGACGCTGCGCTCGACCAACGGTCCGAGGAAGCGTGCGGGATCGTCGATGCCGGCCGCCAGCAGCAGCTGGCGCGCCACGACCACGGCGGCCGCCGCTGCGTTGCTGCCGGTGGCGAGGCCGGCGTGGTACAGGCCGCGGACGTCGTCGGGCACGTCGAACGCGTCCCCACCGAGGTCGCCGACCAGCCCGTGCGCCCATCCGCGGTCGGGGGCCGCTGCGGTGACCGCCCACGCTGCGCCGACGAGGAGGTCCGGATCGACCGCACCCGAGGGCACGGTCATGGCCGGGTGGCAGGCGGCGACGCGGGCGCCTGCCAGCGAGGCGCGTCGCAGCGGTGCCAGACCGGCCGAGCCGGCGACGTGGACGACCCGCTGCCCCTCGACGAAGGCGTCACGACGGGCCAGCTCGGTGACGACCCGCTCGAGCACGTCGTCGGGGGTGGCGAGCACGACGAGGTCGGTCCCGGCCACCGCCTCGGCGACGTCCGCGTGGGGGCGGCACCCGGCCACGAGCGCCGCGACGCGCTCACGGGAGCCGTCACCGCCACCCGCGACGGCGACCGGCTGCCAGCCGGCCCGCGCCAGCGAGACCGCCAGCAGCGTGCCGACGCGGCCGGGTCCGACGATGGCCACACGACGACCTCGGCTCACCGGTCACCCCGAGGTCCATCCGGTGTCGGGTCGAGGCCGGGACGATCGAACGACGGCGGAGGGGCACCGGGTCCCTCGGGACGCGTGAGGTGACGTCCGGGCACGTCGGCCAGGCGGACCACCAGCTCGATCCCCTCGATGGGCGCCAGGGCCGCGAGCGCCTGGGTGACGCGACGCCCGCCCGGCAGCGTGCCGCCTGGCCAGACCTCGAGCAGCGGCACCAGCACGAAGGCGCGTTCCTCGAGGCGCGGGTGGGGAAGCTGGAGCTCGGGGGTGTCCACCAACGCGTCGCCGACGAGCAGCAGGTCGATGTCCAGCGGCCGCGGGCCCCAGCGCTGTTCGGTCGCCCGGTCCCGACCGAACGCGGTCTCGAGCAGCTGCGTCTCGTGCAGCAACGCCCGGGGGGTGAGGCTCGTCCGGCTGCGCACGACCAGGTTGAGGTAGGGGTCCTGGGGAACGTGCCGCGGGTCGTCCGGGGGCGGCCACGGGGCGGTCTCGTACACCCCCGAGACCTCCTCGACCGCCACCCCGTCGAGCTCGTCGAGGGCGTACACGGCGGCGGTCAACGTCTCGAGTGCATCACCGACGTTCGCGCCGAGCGACAGGAAGGTGAGCTCGGCCGCCATCAGGTGCGCTCGCGGCGGACCGTGACGGCGACCTCGGTGGCGACGACGGGCAGCGGCGCCGCCGGCTTGTGGACGGTGACCTCGGTCGCCGAGACCCGCGGGTCGACCAGACACCGGGTCGCGACGCGCTCGGCGACGGTCTCGATCAGATCGACCGGGTCGTCGGCCACCAGCGCGGCCACGTCCGCGGCCAGCTCGCCGTAGTGGACGGTGTCGTTCACGTCGTCGGACGCGGCGGCGGGCGCGAGATCGAGCTCGAGCACCAGGTCGATCACGAACCGCTGGCCGAGTGCACGCTCGTGCGGCAGCACCCCGTGGTGGGCGAACACCTCGATGCCGGTCACGGCGATGCGGTCCAACGGGGATCCTGGGCGGTGGGAACCGACGGACCACGAGGCTACTGCGACCCGCTCCCCCGACGGAGCGCGCCCGCGCGTGGGCATCGCCGGGACCCTCGGGCCGCGGCGCTACCGGTGGAACACACGGCGGTTGCGCACCCGTCCGGCGACGCCGGGGGGATCGTCAATCCCGCCCCACAACCGTCGGAGGTGACGGTTCCCGGCCTCCGCGGCCACCCGTCGCGCCAGGCGATCCCCCACAACCGTCGCGTGTGACGGTTGTGGGCTGGCTCGAGGCGCCGCCGAGCGGCGCGGCGACGAGAACCGTCGCATCTCACGGTTCTGGTCAGGCCGCACCTGCCGATCGCCCCGCCCACCGCGGTGTCCTGAGCGAAGTCGCCGGGACCGCCGAGGCTGGCGTGGTCAGGCGTCCTGGCTCTGCGCGACGGCGTGGGCGACCCGGACGGCGCGGACGGTGGCCTGCACGTCGTGCGCGCGGATGATCCGGGCGCCCCCGGTCACCGCCACGGCGGCCGCGGCGAGGGATCCCTCGATCCGCTGCGCCGGGTCGTCGACGCCGGTGAGGGTGCCGAGGAAGCTCTTGCGGGAGGCGCCGATCAGCACGGGCCTGCCGAGGGAGGTCAGGTCGCGTGTGGCCCGCAGGAGCGCCAGGTTGTGCCGCGCGGTCTTCCCGAACCCGAGTCCCGGGTCGACCACGATGTGGTCCGCCGGCAGCCCGTCGGCGACCAGGCCACGGACGCCGGCGGCGAGGTGGTCGAACACCTCGGTGACCACGTCGTCGTAGCGCGGATCGCGCTGCATGGTCCGTGGCTCGCCGAGCAGGTGGGTGAGCACGTACGGCACGCCGAGGTCGAGCACCGCCTCGCGCATGTCCGGGTCGAGCGACCCGCCGGACACGTCGTTGACGATGCTGGCGCCAGCCTCGACGGCGGCGCGCGCCACCGCGCCCTTCACCGTGTCGATGGCCACGACCGCGCCGGTCGCGGCCAGCGCCTCGACCACGGGCAGCACCCGCCGCAGCTCCTCGTCGAGGGGCACCGGGTCCGCACCCGGCCGGGTCGACTCCCCCCCGATGTCGATCGCGTCCGCCCCGGCGGCCAGCAGCGCCTCACCGGCGCGGATGGCCGCTGCCGGGTGGTCGGCCGGGCCGAACGCGGTACCGCCGTCCGAGAACGAATCCGGGGTGACGTTCAGGACCCCGAGGACGACCGGGCGCGAACCGGTCGGCAGGGTGCCAGCGGGGGTGACCAGGTCCGGCGAGCCCGCCAGCCAGGCGGCGACCGCAGCCTCGACGACCTCACCGAGCGGTACGGCGAGGTCAGCGCCACCGACCCGGCCCGCAGCGTCGGTCAGGCGCGAGGGCACCGCCATGACCTCCAGCCGGTCCCCGTCGGCGCGTCCCACGCCACGCGCGGCCGCGACCTTGTCGGCGATCTCCGCGGCGCGATCGAGCCCGGTCAGCACCAACCGTGCCGGACCACCATCCGGCACCAGACGCGCGTCCTCGACGCGGCAGATCGGGCGATCGTCCGCCACGGGGCTGGCCTCCATCGACGGTGCGGGCTACGCAGCCTAGGGCACGAACGCGCGCGTCCGTCCGCCCGGTCAGCGTGACGCCGCGCAGACGGTCAGGCGAGGCCGCCGAAGCCGCCGCGCAGCAGCGCGAGGGCCTCCGCTCGGGTGCTCGGGTCGTCCCGGAAGGCACCCCGGACCGTCGAGGTCACCGTCTCGGCACCCGCACGGCGGATGCCGCGCATCTCCATGCACAGGTGACGGGCCTCGATCACCACCATCACCCCGCGCGGCTCGAGCTTGCGCTCCATGGTGTCGGCGATCATCGTCGTCATGCGTTCCTGGAGGCCCGGCCGCTTCGCGCACACGTCCACGAGCCGGGCGAGCTTCGACAACCCCGTGACCTGCCCCGACACGTTCGGCAGGTACGCCACGTGCGCCCGGCCGCTGAACGGGACGAGGTGGTGCTCGCACATGCTGTTGAAGGCGATGTCGCGCATCATCACGATCTCGTCGTGGTTCTCGTCGAACACGACCGACAGCACGTCGGCGGGGTCGACGAGCAGCCCCGCGAAGATCTCGTCGTACTCACGGGCGACGCGCGCGGGCGTGTCGACGATGCCGGGACGGTCGGGGTCCTCGCCGATCGCCTCGAACAGCATCCGCACGGCCCGTTGGATCTTGTCGTGATCGAACGAACCGTTGGGCTCCACGCCGGTGATGTGGCGCACCTCAGTCCTCGGTGTCGCGGCGACGGGCGCTCGTCGACCGCTTCGTGGACCGCTTCTCGGTGGACGACCCGGAGGTGCTCTTGCGCGTCGTCTTCCGCGTGGCCTTCGTCGGACCACCGTTGCCGTGGGACCCGTTGCCACTGTTCTGACGCAGGGACGGGTCGAGGCGGCGGAGCCGATCGATGACGTGAGCCGCGTCCTTCTGCTCCGGTGCAACGACGGCCCGCGTCGGACGCTTGTCGATCGGCGCGAAGACCTCGGCCATCAACGCGCCGTCGACGGTCTCGACCTCGAGGAGCTTGGCGGCCAGGGCCTCGAGCACGTCGTCGTTCTCGACCAGGATCTCGAGCGCCTCGTCGTGGGCCTCGTCGAGGAGCTTGCGCACCTCCTCGTCGATCTGGGCGGCCACCTGCCCGGAGTAGTCCGGCGCGCCGCCCATCTCGCGACCCATGAACGGCTGGGAGTCCCCGCTGCCGAGCGTGATCGGGCCGAGGAGGTCGCTCATCCCGTACTGGGTGACCATCTGCTTGGCGGTCGCGGTCGCCTTCTTGATGTCGTCGCCGGCACCGGTGGTGATGTCGCCGATCTTGAGCTCCTCGGCGACACGACCACCGAGCATGACCGCGAGCCGGTCGATCAGCTCGCTGCGCGAGATCAGGTACTTGTCCTCGGTGGGCAGCTGCATCGTGAACCCGAGGGCCTGTCCGCGCGGGATGATGGTGACCTTGTGCACCGGGTCGGCGTTCGGCAGCGCGTGACCCACGATGGCGTGCCCACCCTCGTGGTAGGCGACGGTCCGCTTCTCGCGCTCGGACATCAGGCGGGTCCGGCGCTCGGGGCCGGCGATGACGCGCTCGATCGACTCCTCGAGCTCGGACATGGCGATGGTCTTCTTGCCGTACCGGGCCGCGAGCAACGCACCCTCGTTGACGAGGTTGGCGAGGTCGGCGCCGGTGAAGCCCGGCGTCTGGCGGGCCAGCACCGACAGGTCGACGTCGTCGTCGAGCGGCTTGCCCCGGGCGTGGACGTTGAGGATCGACTCGCGACCGATCAGGTCCGGACGGTCGACCGGGATCTGGCGGTCGAAGCGACCCGGACGCAGCAGGGCGGGGTCGAGGATGTCGGGACGGTTGGTGGCCGCGATGAGGATGACCGTCGTGCGGACGTCGAACCCGTCCATCTCGACCAGCAGCTGGTTGAGGGTCTGCTCGCGCTCGTCGTGACCGCCGCCCATCCCCGCACCGCGGTGGCGACCGACGGCGTCGATCTCGTCGACGAAGATGATGGCGGGCGCGTTGGCCTTGGCCTGTTCGAACAGGTCGCGGACGCGCGACGCACCGACACCGACGAACATCTCGACGAAGTCCGACCCCGAGATCGAGAAGAACGGGACGCCGGCCTCGCCGGCGACCGCCCGGGCCAGCAGGGTCTTGCCCGTCCCGGGGGGCCCGTAGAGCAGGGCACCCTTCGGGATCTTGGCGCCCATCGCCTGGAACTTCTGCGGGTTGGAGAGGAACTCCTTGATCTCGCGCAGTTCCTCGACGGCCTCGTCCGCACCGGCCACGTCGGCGAAGGTCACCTTCGGTGCGTCCTTGGAGACCATCTTGGCCTTGGACTTGCCGAACTGCATGACCCGGCCGCCACCGCCCTGCATGTTGTTCATCAGCAGGAAGAAGATCCCGAGGATGAGGATGAACGGCAGCACCGTCGCGAGGATGGAGGTCAGCGCGCCCGGGGCCTCGGCGTTGAAGGCGGTCCGCAGCCGGCCGGCCTCGATCCAGTCCCCGATCTGGTCACCGACGATGTCCGGGTCGTAGATGACGCGGAAACTCGTCGGCTGACCGTTGACGACCCGCTCGCCCTCCATGCTGTGGGAGCGGCTGCCGATCGTGGTCTCCTCGAGGTTCTGCCCCTGGAGCTGGCCCTCCTCGACCGCCGCCGAGAACTCGGTCCAGGTCAGCTCGTCTGGCGCCGCCGCGCTGCTGAGGATGCTGACGCCGATCCACAGGGCCGCAGCGAAGGCGAGGACCCACGGGAGAGGGCCGCGGAGGAGCCGCTGACCTGGCTTCATCTAGGTGCCACCTTCTGCGTCGCTGGAGGCGGAGGAGCGGAGCTCGGGGCATCGAGCCCGGCGCAGGCCACCCCGATCGCGTGCCACGCGGGGGCGAACCCGCCCGCGTGTGGAATGTTCGATGCTACCAGCGGGGTGGCTGGCCGGACC
Organism: Nitriliruptor alkaliphilus DSM 45188; assembly: GCF_000969705.1. Taxonomy (GTDB): domain Bacteria; phylum Actinomycetota; class Nitriliruptoria; order Nitriliruptorales; family Nitriliruptoraceae; genus Nitriliruptor; species Nitriliruptor alkaliphilus. The sequence continues at coordinate 1,594,027 of NZ_KQ033901.1, read as the reverse complement.
CGGGCTGCGGGACGGCGACGCAGGGGCGGACCCGCCTCAGGAGCCGCTGTAGACCTCGGGCGAGAGCGTCGCGACGCACGGCAGGTTGCGGTACCGCTCGGCGTAGTCGAGGCCGTAGCCGACCACGAACACGTCGGGCACCTCGAACCCGACGTAGCGCACCGGCAGGTCCACCTCTCGGCGCGACGGCTTGGTCAGGAGCGTCAGGACCTCGAGCGAGGCGGGCTTGCGGGAGCGCAGGTTCTTGACCAGGTAGTCCAGGGTCAGGCCGGAGTCGACGATGTCCTCGACGATGATCACGTCCTGGCCCTCGATGTCCGCGTCGAGGTCCTTGAGGATGCGCACCACGCCCGAGGAGGAGGTCGCGGCCCCGTAGGACGAGACCGCCATGAAATCGATGGAGACCGGGATCTCCAGGTGACGCATGAGGTCGGCCATGACCAGCAGTGCCCCCTTGAGCACCCCGACGAGGAGCACCTCGCGGCCGGCGTAGTCAGCCGAGACGCGCGCTGCGAGCTCGGCGACCTTGGCGTCGATGTCGTCGGCCGGGATCAGGACGGACTCGATGTCGCCGCGGTGGATGGTCGGGATCGAGTCGAGCTCGGACATCACGGGCTCCGGGGGGGTGGTGGGGAAGGTCCGGGGGGTGGCGGGCGAGGGGCCGGAACCCTAACGGGGCTGGGCGGGGGCCAGCACCAGCTGGACGGCCGGTGCCGCGCGGCCGGCAGCCAGTGCGTCGGCGTCGGCGGCGACCCCGGGCACCCACAGGACGCGGCCGTCGGCCACCAGCAGCGGCCAGCGGTCCCGGACGGGTCGCGGGACCTTGGCGTCGACGAGCAGCTCGGCGACGCGGCGGGTGCCGGCCGCGGTGCGGCAGCGGTCCCCGGGTCGCCGTCGCCGGATCGTCAGCGGTCCGGTGCCGGCTGCCAGGGTCAGGTGGCAGCGCTCGGGGCGCCCCCCGGGTGGGACGGCCAGGTCGGCCCGGGCGGGCACCGGTGGCGTCCAGGCACCCGACAGCTCGAAGGCGATCTGCCCGGGCGGCGCACCGGGGTGGCCGCTGCCCGCCGCGGTGCAGGCGCGCACCTCGACGGCGGCGAGCGGCCACGCGCTCACCCCGGGGACCGTGAGGCGCACCGGCGGCACGTCGTCGACCCGAGGGGGGCCGAAGGCGAGCCAGCCGCCGCCGGCCGAGACCTCGATCTGGCCGACCAGCAGACGCCGGCCGGGGGCGAGCGCCTCGAGCTCGGCGAGGATGGCCGACGACGGTGGGTGGCCGCTGGCAGGGGTCAGCAGCTGGCGCCACACGCGCCGACGGACCGCGACGGGCAGCTGGGCGACGGCGGCGTCCGGCACCGCGACGACGTCGCCGATCCGCACGGCGGCCCCCGTGAGCGCGTCGGCCGCGAGCGACGCGAGCGCCTCCTCGTCGTCTGCGGCCAGCGCGGCGAGCCGGCCGAGCGCACCGACGGGGTCGGGCGCGACCAGGTCGAGCGCGGGGAGGACCTGGTCGCGGACCGCCACCCGCCGCACGGCCGGGTCGGTGTTGCTCGGGTCGGCGGCCACCGGCAGGCCCTCGAGCGCGACGAACCGCCGCAGATCACCGCGCCGCACCCGCAGCAGCGGTCGCACCACACCCCCCGCGTCCGGCGACATCGCCGCCAGTCCCGTCACGCCCGTCCCACGCGCAGCGCGGAGCAGGACCGTCTCGGCCTGATCCTCGGCGCTGTGGCCGACCAGGACAGCGGTGGCGCCCGCTGCGGCGGCGATCTCCCGCAGGGCGCCGTACCTCGCCTCACGGGCCGCGGCCTCGATCCCGTGCCCACGTCGCCGGACCGCCACCTCCACGACCTCGAGCGGGAGGCCGAGGAAGTCGGCGTGCCGTTCCACGACCGCGAGGTCCTCACGGTCGTCGCGCAGGCCGTGACGGACGTGGACCAGCGTCACGTCCAGGTCCGGCCGCGCCTCGGTGGCGAGGTAGGCGAGCGCCGTCGAGTCGGGCCCTCCCGAGAGCGCCACGATGGCTGAGGCGCCGTCGGCCACACCGGCCAGCCCCTCCCGCACCGCCGCGACGAGCGCCGCCCGGCCGAGGCCTGCGGGGAGCGGGCCCGGGCGTGCGGTCACGTGTCCGACACGGCCACGCGCGAGAGCCACCCGTCCGGGTCGGCGATCTCCTCGCCACGCGGCAGGTGCTCGGGCCGCTCGAAGGCGCGGTTGAGGCCGGCGATCCCGGCGCGCGCCAGGACCTCGTCGACGAAGCCCTCCCCCTCGGCGTACTGCCGGCGCTTGAGCTCCATGCCGCCGATGGCGTTGAGCACCTTGGCGGTGACGTCGCCGCGGCGGCTGGCGAGGTGCTCGCGGACCCCTTCGGGATCGACGACCAGCCCGGAGGTCGCGCCGTACATGGCGGCGTTGCCGTGGCCCTCCAAGAGGCTCATCAGACCCTGGGCCTCGGCCATCACCTCGAGCTGTTCAGGGGTGAGCACCACCTCGATCAGTGGCTGCGGCGAGCCGGTCTCGATCACCTTCGCGACCGCGCCCGGCAGGTCGGCGGCGACCTCGGTGATGGCGGCGCCGGAGATCCGGGCGTTGGACAGGTAGCGATCGAGCAAGCCCTGCAGGTGGGGCCCCAGCCAGGGAGCACCGTCGAACTGGAGCCGGTGGGTCACCTCGTGCAGCAGCACGGTGCGGCGGACGTCGACGGCCAGGTCGCCACGATCCTCGGCCAGCGCCAGGACGTTCGGGCCGACCACGAGCAGCTCACCGCTGGCACCACCCGGCACCCGCGAGCCGAGCGGGAGGACGAACTGGCCGAGCACCCGGGTCGACAGCAGACCGAACAGCGCCCCGAGCTGCGCGCCGAGCACCCGCGAGGTCACCACGCGGCGAGGTCCGAGACGCTCGCGCAACGGCTCGAACGCACCCCTGAGGCCAGCCAGGTTCGCACGGACCCACCCGAGGCGGCCGACCACGCGGGCGGTCGTCGGCGGCAGGTCCTGGCCGAGGCCGGTCCAGGCACGGGCAGCCGCGTCGATGGCCGGCAGGTCGTCGGCGACGTCCGCGCGCAGTCGGGCCGCCGCAGCAGGGTCGTCGCGTCGTCCGAGGACGACGAGGCGCGCCGCCGTGATGGCGACGCGCTCATCGATCAGTGGTGCTGCGGTCCGCTCGTCCACGTGGTGCCGTCCTGCCGTCGCCGGGAGGCCCGTCGCGGACCTCGGCTCACGCGGTCTGCTCGTCCTTGGCCGGCCGCACCACCAGCAGGTACCACAGACCGACGCCGATGACGACCCCCATCACCACCGGAACGAGCAGGAGGAACGAGGCTGCCCAGGTGAACTGGACCTCGGGGTCCTCGTACCCGGCGAGCGAGCGAGCCGGGTTGTCGAGCTGGTCGCGGGGAGCTGGCTCGGGACCGAGCGGCTCACCCGCCTCGGCAGCGAGCACGAGCGCATCGGCGGGGGCCTGGGCGACGTCGGCCGCAGCCGCGGTGGGGGCGGCGAACAGGGCCAGCGCGAGCAGCAGGGGCGCGAGGAGGCGGCGCATCGGCGTCTCTCTAGCTCTCGGAGGGGTAGCTCTCGGACGGGGCAGCGGAACCCGGCGCGCACGGCACCTCCGGGCGGCGGGAGCCTACCCCAGCCCGCCGGTCGGGTCCGAAGCGGCGGGCTCGATCGGCGCCTCCGGCGTCACCTCGACGATCTCGGTGAGGGACCGGGGGATCGAGGTGTCGACGTCGGTACCGTCGCCGCCCTCGCGCTCGGCGAGACGCTCGACCAGCTCCTCGGGCCGGGGCAGGTCGGGTGCGCCGGGTGCGTCCCCCCTCGGTGGGCCGTCGCGGTCCGGACCCGGGGGCGTCGGTGCCCCCTCACGGTCGTCCGGCAGCTGGCCGGGGAGGCCGGGGGCAGCGTCACCCGAGGGTCCGGCGGCGTCGTTCGGACCGGTCGGCGCCGTCGCGGGTGGCAGGCTGCCGGAGAAGCGCGGGAGGGCCGCGCGAGGTCCGGCGACACCTCCGAAGCCGGGGAGCGCGGGTGGGGCCACGGAGGTGGCGGCGACCCGCGCCTGCACGCCGGGTTCGTCCTGCGTCGTGGTGCCGGCGACCAGCCCGTCGGTGCCGAGACGCAGATCCGCACCGAGCAACCCGCCCAGGAACACCAGCGCTACGGCGGCGCCCGCGAGCGCGCCGACGAGCCGGTGTCCCGGCGAGGGCGCCACCGGACCCCGGCGCGGGTCCGATGCGGCCAGCGCCGGCGGCGGCGTCGCGTGCCCGCCGGGCGGTGCGGGATCGGCGCAGACGGCCGCGGAGCTGCGCACGACCCGCTCGGCCTCACGGGTGACCGTCGCGGCCGCGACCACCGCGCCGAGCCGCTCCTCGAGCACACCGAGCAGCAGCCGGTGGTCGGCGAGGGCGGCCTGGACCTCGGCCTCGTCCCCCGACGCGAGCGCCGCGTCGCTGCGGAGCAGCGCCGCGTCCCAGGCCATCCGTGAGCTCGCGAGCTGCTCGTGGAGGTCCCCGGCCAGCCGCGTGCGCGCCTCGATCGACGGTCGCCCGTCGTCCGGGGTGGCGTGGGGGCTGGTCACGGCTGTGCTCCGGCTGGTCCGCACGTCACCGATCCCCGGGTCGGGAGCCGGTCAGCGGCCGTCACGGGAGGTTTCCACGTCGAGGCACCCGACTCCTCCTCGGTGCCCCCATCGCTCGGCCAGGGGGAGGTGCGCAGCGTCGGCGCCCTCGAGGCGGTACCCCGTCGCCATGTCCACAGCAACCGCCACCCTCCTGGACCTCGACGGCACCCTCGTCGACTCGGTCTACCACCACGTCGTCGCCTGGCAGGACGCACTGCGCGAGGCCGGCTACAACGTCGCCGCGGCACGCATCCACGCCGGGATCGGCATGGGCAGCGACCGGCTGCTGCCCTGGCTCCTCGGTCGTCACGTCGACGACGCCGACGAACTGTCCGCCGCGCACGAAGAGCGCTTCCTCGCCCGCGGTGAGGACCTCCGACCGACGCGCGGCGCCCGCGAACTGCTCGCGGACCTGCGCGCCCGTGAGGTCCCCTTCGTGATCGCCACCTCCGCCGGCGAAGCCGAGCGCGAGATCCTGCTCGGTGTCCTCGGCGAGGACGGGGACCTCCCGCTCGCCGGCGCCGGCGAGGGCATCGACAGCAAGCCCGCCCCCGACATCCTGCTCGCCGCCTGCGCCGAGCTGGCGATCACCCCCGAGCAGGCCATGCTCGTCGGCGACGCACCGTGGGACGCGGTGGCCGCCGAGCGCGCCGGCATCCGGGCCATCGGCGTGCGCTGCGGCGGCTTCGGGGACGCCATCCTGCGCGAGGCCGGCTGCCGCCGCATCGTCGACGACCCCGCCGAGCTGATCGGTCAGCTGTGACCAGAGCGGTCCGCCCCGGCGATCGCCTCAGTCCGTGCTGGGGCGCGGGCTGAGGACGGCGATGGGCACGCTCACGTCGTGGTCCTCGGTGCGGAGGGTCACGATCCGTCGCCCCGGCTGGACCGCCGCGCGGGGCGGTGCCATGACCTCCGTGAACACGTCGAGGTCGGGTGCGGTCAGGGCCAGGCCGCCGAAGATGGCCGGCGCATCCCCGGCCGGTTCGGTCGGACCGATCAGCTCCAGCACGCACGTGCCGAGCAGGAAGAACCGGTACCGCACGCCGCCGTCGCCGCGCACGGCGTCCACCGTTCGCCGCGGCGTCAGGCCGATCGTCCCGAGCGCAGCGGTGGTCCGCCGCAGGTTGGGGGTGGCCACCACGAGGTGGTCGACCGCGACCACCGAGTAGCCGGTCGTGACCTCCGCCGCCGACGTCGGCGGCGGGCCGCCGGCATCCGCGGGCCCGAGGCCGTCCACGTCGTCGGGGGCGGGCGGGTCGAGCTGCCAGCCAAGGACCCCGCGTCGACCGTGGCTACCGGCGAGCCGGATGGTCACCCCGCCGACGGTCAAGCGGTCGCCGGTGACCGGCAGGCCGAGGGCGCGCCACGCCGCGGGGTCGTCGCCGATCGCGAGCCCCGTCAACGTCGGTCCACGCACCGGGCTCACCCCTTGAACGTCGAGGAGCCGGCGTCCCCGAGCGGCTCGTCGCGCTCACGCACCGCCTGGCGGAAACCGGCTTCGGCCGCCCGCTGCTGGAAGGCGTACCCCTCGGCGGTGTGGCGGGTGATCCCGTCGAAGATGGTCCCGACGAGCTGGGTGGTCGCCAGACCCTGGTTGGCCATCGACTGGTTCACCAACAGCTTCATCATCGCGAGCTGGTTCCAGGGCATCCGGGCGATGCGCTGCACGAGGATCTCGGCACGCTCGTCGAGCTGGTCGGCCGGGGGCGCCTCGATCGCGAGGCCCCACTCCAGGGCCTCACGCCCCGAGAGACTGTCGCCGGTGAACAGCAACCGCTTCGCGCGCTGGGGGCCGAGCCGGTAGGCCCACATCGAGGTCGTCGGCGATCCCCACACCCGCGACGGCGGGTAGCCGATCTTGGCGTCCTCGGCGATCACCAGCAGGTCGCTGCACAACGCCAGGTCGGTCCCACCGGCCACGCAGAACCCGTGCACCTTGCAGACCACCGGTGTCGAGGCGTGGAACAGCGACATGAACGCACGGACGTTCCGGCTCATCATGGCGTGATCGACCATCGGGTCCCAGATCCCGTCCGGGTCGTGGTTGGCCGCCATCACCGCCGGGTCGAGCGGTGACCCGGCCGGCGCTCCCGGAGCCGAGGAGGGCGACCCTGCACCGCCGAAGCCCTCGGCGCTGTCGATCAGGTCGTAGCCGCCGCAGAAACCCTTGCCGTTGCCGCTGAGCAGGATGACGTGGACCTGCGGGTCGAGGTCGGCGCGCTCGACGCAGGCGGCGAGCTCCGCGATGAGCCGAGGGGTGAGCGCGTTGCCCCGCTCCGGCCGGTCGAGGGTGATGCGGGCCACCCGGTCGGCCACGGCGTAGGTCATCGTCTCGAGCGGTTCCACATCCGTCCTCCGTCCGGTTCGAGGTCGGCTCCGGGGGTCGTGCCGTGCGGCTCGGTCGCGGGCCGCGGGACGACCTGACGCTAGTGCACCCCGGGCGGAAGCCGCGCAGATGCGGGGCCGCCCGTCGCCCAGATGAGGGTCCTCTGGCCCTGCCGCCGGCCGCATGGCCGGGCGACCTTACGGACGTACCCCACCAGAGGAGGGTCCGCGTGGATCGCCCCCTGCACGCACACCAGGACGTGAAGGTCCGGTTCGATGACGCCATCGAGCTGCTGACCACCGCGCCCGACAGCCTCCTCCAGGACGCCACGGACGCCGGCAAGCCGCACGACGACGAGGTCCTCGCCGCCCTCCGCGCCCGCATCGCCGGCGTGCAGGTGACCCGCGACATCGTGATCGAGGTCGGCACCCCGATGCCCATCGAGGCCCTGCGGACCGTGCTGCCGCTGCGCTGGCGCGCGGCGTCCGCCGACAGCCTGTTCCCGACCGTGGAGGCCCAGCTCGAGATCGCCGCCCTGTCGATGTACCCCCCGCGGGTCCAGCTGACCCTCTCGGGCACCTACGACCCGCCGTTCGGGGCCGCGGGCGACATCATCGACCGGGTGCTCGTGCACCGTCTGACCGACGATGTGGTCCAGGACTTCGTCGCAGCCATCGCGGCCCGCCTCGAGGCGGCCGTCGAGACGACACCGCTGACGAGCAGGATCTGACGAGCAGGATCCGGGGGCGACGGATCGTGGTCACCGTGACGGGAGTCGGGCCCGTCAGGCCAACAGCGCCCGCACGTCGAACGCGGCCGCGACGGCCAGCAGCACCAGCACCACCAGGATGAAGACGGTGTAGGCCCAGCGGCGGGCCCAATCGGCAAGCCACACCCGCCGGAGGCTGACGACCGCCATGACGCCGGCGACGATCGCCAGCGCCAGCGACACCGGCCTGGCGACCAACCCGAAGCCGCTGATGACCGGCGCCATCGCGGGGATGATGGCGTAGGTGATGACGCACCGGATCGCCGAGATGATCAGCGAGCCCTTCAGCGGCATCAGCGCACGGGGCTCCGCGCCCTCGACGCGCAGCAGGTGACGTGCGATCCGGTCCGCGGCCGACCGCGGCCTGACCGCTGCCGACGGCGCCGTGGTGGTCTCGACGGGGGTGGACACGGGCAACGGGCCTTCCGACCGGTCGTCGCTCGCGGACCGGGCGCCGCCGAGGGTACGTCCCGCAGCGGGACCCGTCCGCACCAGGGCACGAGGGCGCCGAGCCGGGGTTCAGCCCGCCGGGTCGGGGCCTCCTCGACGGGCCAACCCGAGAGCGATGGCGCCGGCGAGCGCGAACGCGAGCAGGCCGACCACGCCGACGGTCGCGATCCCCGGCGCCTGCGTGGTCTGCGTGCCGACCAGGTCGAAGACGTAGGCCGCCTCCCCCGGCGCGCCGTGGGCGGCCCCGTAGGGCATCCCGTCGGTCCGGCCACGCTCGTCGACCGCCCGGAAGAACGCCAGGGTGCGGCTCTGCTCGGTCCGGCCCTCCGCGACCTCCCGGTGGAGGACCTCGGTGCCCTCCTCGATCAGGCGGCCAGCGCCGTCGGCGAGCTGCTGGCTCCCGTCGGCGGCCAGCTCGGCACCGTCCCCGAGCTCCGCGCTGCCCGCCTGTGCCTCGACGAGACCAGCGGCGAGCTCGCGGCCACCGTCGTCGAGCTGGGCCAGCCCGCCGCGCAGCTCCTGCCCACCGTCCTCGAGCTGACCGAGACCGCCGCGGAGCTCGGTTGCACCGGCGCGCAGCTGCCCGGTGCCCGTGGACAGCTCACCGAGCCCGTCGACCAGCTGGCCCTGGCCATCGGCGAGCTCGCGGGCCCCCTCGAGCAGCTGGCCGAGCCCGTCCTCGGCCGCGGCCAGGCCCTCACGGAGCTCGCCGAGCCCCGCCAGGAGACCGGGGTCGCCCGGCGCATCGCGGTCGATGCCCTCGGCGACCTCGTCGAGCCCGTCACGCAGCTGGGCGACGCCGTCCGCGAGCTCGGCCAGGCCGCCGTCGACCCCGTCCACGATCTGCTCGGTCCCGCGGATGCCCTCCTCGAGCAGGCGCGCCCCGTCGCACGCCTCACGCAGCTGCGGCAGCAGCAGACCGAGCGGTCCGTCGGCGAACTCGCACAGGCCGTCACCGAGCTCCTGCGCCCCGTCGGCGATGAACGGCAGCCCGGGGTACTCGTCACCGGTCGGCAGGACACCGCCGCGCAGCAGGATGCCCGTGACGTCGCGCAGCTGGCCGATCCCGCCGTCGACCTGGCCGATGCCCCACCGCAGCGTCCCGTCCTCGTCCGCGGCGCCGACGCCGGCACGCAGCTCGCGGACACCGGCGAGCAGCGCGTCGAGGCCCCCGATCGCGGCCGGGACGCCGTCGGGTGCGGTCAACTGCTCGAGGCCGGCCTCGACCTGCCCGAGCCCGTCGAGGATCAGGCGGCCACCGTCGGCCGCCTCGTTGGCGCCGTCGTCGAGCTGGACGGCCCCATGCCGCAGCTGCGACCCGCCGCTGCGAGCCTGCCCCAGCCCGTCGACGAGCTCACCGGTCCCGCTGCGGGCCTGCCCGAGCCCGTCGGACAGCTCGCCCGAGCCGTCCCGGGCCTCGGTGAGGCCCGCCGCCAGCTCGCGCGACCCGTCCGCGATCCGGGTCAGGCCGGCCATCAGCTCCGCGGCGCCGGCCGCCAGCTCCCGGGCGCCGTCGTCCAGTCGACCGGCACCGTCCTCGACCTCACCGAGGCTGCCGACGATCTGCTCGTAAGAGGCCATCCCGGTGTCCAGGGGCGACTGGTGGCTGCCGGCGGGCACGAGGCTGACGCGGACCGGCGGCAGCTGGGCGTCCCGGACGTCAGCGGCGTAGGTCAGCTCGGTCACCTCGTCACCGAGCGGCGCGAACAGCGCGGTGGACCACTGCAGCTGGGTCCCACCCCGACCGTCCCCGGCCACGATGGCCGCGTGCGGATCGATGCCGTCGAACCGGTCGCTTCCCAGGGTGGTCTGGACCGTCCCGACCAGGGGCAGGGGGACCTGCCCCTCCTCGACGACCTCCTCGCCGTCCGCACCGGGGTAGCGCAGCTCGACGGTGCGGTGGCTGACGTTCCGGAGCCGGTAGGTGACCTCCAGACGGCCGTCCCGGCCGACGACCTCCTCGGCCGAGATCGGCTCGCCGTCGAGCGAGAGGTCCACCTCGATCTCGACCGGCAGCGGCCCCTCGTGGTCGGCCACGCTGCGCAGCTCCCGCGGCCCACGCAGATCGACCTCCCACCGGACCCCGTCCTCGTCGGCCTCCGGGGCGTCGCGCAGCGAGGACAGCGAACGCAGGCCCGTGGTCGCGGCGGGGTCCTCGATCACGTGCGAGCCGTGACCGTCGACGGTCAGGTGGGTGTAGAGCCGCACCTCGTCCGGCGTGCCGTCGGGCGCGAGCCTCGCGTTGATGGTCTCGCGGTCCAGCAGCACCGTCAGCCGGTCGTCCTGTTGCGCGGCCGACGAGGGGACGACGAGCACGACGAGCCCGACGGTGAGCAGCGCGGCCGCGCTGGCGGCGACGGTCCGGGAAGCGAGGGAGCAGGATGCGGGCACGGTCACGCGGGCACCTCCGCGCTCGGCCGTGCCGTGGCCGTCGACACGTTCGCCGGGCCGCGCAGCAGGCTCGCGACGGCTGCGGCACCGGTGCCGGCGGCCAACGCCAGGGCGGTGGCGAGCAGCGCCGGTGGCGAGCTGGTGAGGAACCCCGCCGGGTCGGCGTCCAGGATGGGCTCGAAGACGCCGTGGAACGTCGCGTAGCCGGCGGCTGCGGCCCACCAGGCCCCGTGTCGGAGCACGAGCCCGAACGCCACCACCAGGACCAGGCCGCCGACGAAGGTGACCGTTTGTGCCGCCGGGATGTCGGGCCCGAGGACACCGACCCGGACGGCGAACGCGGCCCACGCGACGACGGCACCGGCGATCGCGGCGGCGGCACGCAGGACACCGGCCACCGGCTCCGCGGCCGGCTCCGCGCTCCCCATCCCGGACCGTGCGGCGAAGACGACGACGCCGATGATCACCGGCCAGGCGCTGGCCAGGCCGAGGCCGGTCCGGAAGGTGGTGATCGCCGCCACCAACAGCACGGTGACGATCACGGACAGCGACGCGCGCACACGAACCCTCTCCCATCGGAGAGGAGGACGCTACGGAGGGTGAACTGCCGGGCACAGGCGGTCCGGCGGCAGACGCCCACGACGCATCACCCTCGGGAGTGACAACCCGGCGCTGGCAGGACGCGGCCACCCTGTCCGTTGCGACTAGTCATCCGCGGCGGCTGTCGGCTGAACGGCCGCGTTCGCCGTGTGGCGGACGGCCCGGACCGCCAACGCCAGGTCGGTCCGGGCGGACGGTTCGTCGACCACCGCCCCGAGCAGTTCGCGCACCGCGTCGAGCCGGTAGCGGACGGTACGGACGTGGACGTGGAGCTGCCGTCCGATGGCGGTCAGGTGCCCCGGCGACGCCAGCCACGCCTCCAGCGTCTCGAGGAGCGGCTCGGCCCGGCGCGCCGGGAGGGCCAGCAACGGCGCGAGCCACTCGGTCACGAGTTCGTCCGCCAGCGCCGGGGACCGCAGCAGTGCCAGATCGACGGCGTGGTCGACGGCGCGGTGCGCCCCGGGAGCGATGGCCACGCGGTCACGCAGCTGCGAGGCGAGGAGGCGGGCGAGGTCATCGGCGACCGCCGCGCTCTCCGGCGCCCGGTCGAGCGGGACCCGCGGGCCGACGGCGAGGGTCACCTCGCCGAGGTCGAGGTCGCCGAGGTCGAGACCGCCCGGTACCAGCACCGACCAGCGTCCCCTCACCGGTGCCGCGATCACCTGTGGCGGCCAGCCGTGCTCCGAAGCGACGCCGCCGGACGCGACGACGACCCCGACCGACAGGGTCCTCGGCACGGGCCACCCGACCTCGTGCCCCCGGGTCGCGAGGTCGGACGCCTGGGCCTCGTCGCCCTCGATGATGGCGCGGACCAGCTCGGTCCGACGGGTCCGCGAGCGGGCGGCGCCGCCCCCCATCTCGGTGGCGTACCCCACCGCAGCCGCGGACGACAGCTCCTGCACGAACGCCATCACGAACTCGCCGGCCGGGGGCACCAGGTCGTCGGGGAGCCGACCGGACCCGTGCAGCTCGGCGATCGCCCGCCAGCACGCCAACCCGCCCGACCCGAACAGGCCCAGCAGCTGCGCGAGCGGCAACCCGGCGCGAGCGTGTCGAGCCCCGAGCCCGCGGTAGAACCGCACGTCGACCTCGACGGTCCCCGTCTCGACGGCGGCGGAGAACTGACGCAGCGCCCGCTCCGTCGCTGTCCGCACGCCCCGTTCGATCGGACCGTCGAGGCCCGTGTCCTCACCCCGGGCTTCCAGCTCGGCGACCACCCGGTCCACGATCTCGCCGATGGCGGGACGGATCACGGCGTCGACGAGCGCCGCATCGAACCGCGGCCACGGGAGGTCGTCGAGCACCGCCACGGTCGCGTCACCGTCACGCGCTGCCACGGCCGCGGGAAGGGAGGTCAGCGGCAACGAGCGGTCGACCGGCAGCCGCGCCCCAGCACCGGGACCGGGGCCAGGCGCGGTCATCGGGCTGCTCCGTGGCGATCGGGCTGCGGATCGTCGGAGGCTAGCGAGGAACCCGCGACGTCGAGGTGCCGCGCGCACCGCCGGTGGCCCCCGCGGCGCGTCGGGGGTTCCCCACGATCTCGTCCGTTCGGTCGATTCCACGGCCTTGCCGGACTAGTCCTCGCCGTGCAGGGTCCGAGGTCGACGACGTCGAGCCACGCCCGTGGGCTCGACGTACCGCTGGGAGGCGACCATGACGACCGTGCGTACCCGTGGGCTCGGAGCGATGTTCCGCCTGGCCTCGATCGTGTTCCTGCTGGCCCTCCTCGCCGCGATCGGTGCGGCCTCGGTCGCGCCGGCCGCGTCCGCGCAGGAGGAGCTCGGTGACGCCCTCGAGGGACTCGCCCCGGACGGGGACGACGACGGGGCGGAGGACGACGGACTCGGCGGCGACGACGGCACCGACGACGGCTTCGGCGACGACGACGGCTTCGGCGACGACGACGGCTTCGGCGACGACGACGGCACCGACGACGGCTTCGGCGACGACGGCTTCGACGACGACACGGAGGTGCTCGACGAGTCCGTCGACGCGGACGCGGACGCCGAGGCCACGCCCGTCGGCGGCGTGGACGCCGGCTTCGGTGGCGCTGCTCCCGAGGGACACGGTGGCCCGATCGCGCTGGCCAGCGTGCTGCTCGCCGCCGTCGCGTCGGCGCACCTGTGGTACCGCCGGTCGACGCTGCAGACCTGAGCCGGCCACTGCGTGCCGCGGCCCGGGACGACCCGTCCGCCCCCGACGCCTGCACGGCGGTCGGGGGCGGATGCGGTGGCCGGGGGCGCCGCCGCGGTGGTCGCGGGTGTGGTGCTGCTGGCGGTCGCCGTTGCCACGCTCGGCGCCTCGCCGGCCCCCGGTCCGTGGGACGCGGCCACCGCCCTCGACGCCCCCGGACCGTCCGACGCTCCGGTCACCGAGACCGGAACCGAGACCGGGGCCGGCGCGACCCCACCAGCGGAGGTCGAGGTCGAGGCGGTCACGGTCTCCGCCGAGGGGGGACGCGCCGAACGTCAGGCACCCGTTCCGGTTCGGCTACGGGTGCCCGCCCTCGGGATCGATGCCGTCCTCGCCGAGCTCGGGTTGCGCGGCGACGGGACGCTCGGCGTCCCCGACGACGCGATGGTCCCGGGGTGGTGGGCCGGCGGCAGCGCCCCCGGCGAGCGCGGCCCAGCGGTGATCGTCGGCCACGTCGACTCGCACGTCGGCGACGGGATCTTCCGCCACCTCGACCGGCTCGAACCCGGCGATGTGGTGGTCATCGACCGCGAGGACGGCACACGGGCACACTTCCGTGCGGCGTTCACCGAGGTGCATCGCAAGGACGCGTTCCCCACCACGCGGGTCTACGGCGCGACCTCCACCCCGCAGCTGCGGCTGATCACCTGCGGCGGCGACTTCGACCGCGACCAGCGCAGCTACGAGGACAACGTGATCGTGTACCTCGCGCTCGAAGGCTGGTCCTCGTAGCTCCTCGCGCGGCCCACACGCACGACACCCCCGGCCGGGACCGGGGGTGTCGAGGGGAGCTGGAGAGGGGATTTGAACCCCTGACCTATCGCTTACGAGGCGATTGCTCTACCAACTGAGCTACTCCAGCACGGAGCACCGCGTGCCAGGGCACACGGCGGCGGAAGCGTACCGGTGGCCGCGGAGGCCACCAACCGGCTGCCGTCGGTCGCGCGACGGTGGCGCGGCCCGACGACCCGGACCGCGCCACCGTCTCTCGCGCGCGCCCGACCCACCCCACGTGGCCGGGCGGCGCCCTGTACCGCTCAGAAGGTGAACACCAACCGAGCGGTGACCTCGCCCGCCTCGACGGCGGCGAAGTCCTCGTTGACCGAATCAAGCCTGCGGACCTCACGCACGACCCGCGTGCGCCCGAGCCGGTGCAGCTCGAACACCTCGGCGAGGTCCTTGCGCGTCCCGACGATCGATCCGCGCACGGTGATCCCCTGCAGCACCGTCTCGAAGATCGGCAGGGTCATGTCGTTGTCCGCCGGCAGCCCCACCATCGACAACGTGCCGCCGCGACGCAGCGACGCGAAGGCCTGCTCGAAGGCGCGGGGCGAGACCGCGGTGACGATCGCCTGGTCGGCGCCGCCGAGCCCCTGGATCTCGGCCGCGACGTCCTGCTCGCGGGCGTTGACGGTGTAGGTCGCGCCGAGGGTCTTGGCCTGCTCGAGCTTGTCGTCGAACAGGTCGACTGCCACGACGGTGCCGCCGGCGATCGCGGCGTACTGCACGGCGAGGTGACCGAGACCACCGACGCCGAAGACCGCCACGAGGTCGCTGGAACGGGTCCCGGCGACCTTCACCGCCTTGTACGTGGTCACGCCGGCGCAGGTCAGCGGTGCGGCGTCGACCGGATCGATGCCCTTCGGGACGAGCCCGACGTAGCGCGCATCGGCGACGGCGTACTCGGCGTACCCACCGTCGACCGAGTAGCCGGTGTTCTGCTGGGACTCGCAGAGGGTCTCCCAGCCACCGACGCAGTGGTCGCAGGTCCCGCAGGCGGTGGCGAGCCACGGGAGGGCGACCCGCTGGCCGACCGCGACGCGGGTGACGCTGGCACCGATCGCTTCGACGATGCCGACCCCCTCGTGGCCGGGGATGAAGGGCGGCGACGGCTTGACGGGCCAGTCACCGCGCCAGGCGTGGATGTCGGTGTGGCACAGGCCCGACGCCTCGATGCGGACGAGCACCTGCTCGGGGCCTGGCTCGGGGGTCGGGACGTCGGTGACCTCGAGCGGCGCGTTGAAGGCGCGGACGATGGCAGCTCTCATGGAACGGCTCCTGTGGGACGGCGCAACGGGAGGACGGGCGCACGACCGAGCGTCCTCCCCGCCACCCCAGCGGCCGAGAGGCGAGCGCCCCGACCTCCGACGGACCTTCGGCCCGGGCCACGGCGCCGGCGGGTGTTCGCCTGAAGGTCGGTTGACGCGTCCGCAGCGGTCGGCTCGGGTCGGTGACGACCCTCGACCACATCCGGAGGCGACGCCGTGACCGCTGCCGCGGAGGGACCCGCCCTCTCGATGGGGCCCACCACCGCCTGGGCCGGCGTCCAGCGACGGGTCCGGTCGCTCGTGCCGCTGCCGCTCCGTCGAGCCGACCTCGCGCTGTTCCGCGCCGTCGCCCGCACCGAGGTGCCGGTCCTCGACACCGTGCTCCCTCGGCTGTCACGCGCTGCCAACCACTCGCGGTTGTGGATGGGCATCGCAGCGGTGTCGGCCGCGACGGGGGGCCGGTTCGGTCGCCGGGCCGCCACACGGGGGCTGCTGGCCGTCGCGGCGACCTCGGCGCTGACCAACCTGCCGGCGAAGCTGCTGACGGGGCGGACCCGCCCGGACCTGGCCGTCGTACCCGAGGTGCGCCGCCTCGCGCGCGTTCCCGCCTCCACCTCCTTCCCGTCGGGCCACTCGGCGTCCGCGTTCGCGTTCGCCACCGGTGCTTCGCTCGAGGACCCTCGGCTGCGGTTGCCGCTGCTGACGTTGGCGACCGGGGTGGCCACCTCACGGGTGTACACCGGCGTGCACTACCCCGGCGACGTCCTCGTCGGATCGGCCATCGGCGTGGCCGTCGCCAGAGCCACGACCCGACCTTGGCCGCTGGCCGACCCCCGCCCGGCGACCGGTGCGCCGATCACCTCGGAGGACGCGCTGGTCGGTCCCACCGGCGAGGGGCTGGTGGTGGTGCACAACGCCGAGGCCGGAGGCCGCTCGGCCTCGGCAGCCGTCGACGAGGTCCTGCGAGCCTTCCCGGCGGCTGCATCCGTCGAGGTCGGCCCGGACCAGGACCTGCTCGCGGCCCTGCGTCGTGCCGCCCGCGACGCGCGGGTCCTGTGCGTGGCGGGCGGTGATGGCACCGTGAGCGCCGGCGCGACCGTTGCCGCAGAGTCCGGCGTGCCGCTGGCGATCGTGCCCGCCGGGACGCTCAACCACCTCGCCAAGGACCTCGGCCTCGAGGGACCGGAGGCCACCATCCATGCCGTGGGGGCCGACAGCGCCATCCGTGCCGATCTCGGGGAGGTCGACGGACGGGTCTTCGTCAACGCCGCCAGCCTCGGTAGCTACCCCCACCTGGTCGTCGACCGGGAACGGCTCGAACCGCGTGTCGGCAAGTGGCCGGCGGCGCTCTGGGGCATCGTCCGGATGCTGCGTACGGCACGGCCGGAGGACGTCGAGATCGACGGGCAGCCGCGACGGATCTGGCTGCTGTTCGTCGGCAACTGCCGGTTCCGCGGCGACGGAGTGCCCGCCACCCGACGTACCCGGTTGGACGACGGCACCTTCGACGTGCGCGTGCTCGACGCCGCGCCGCGGTGGGCCCGAACCCGCATCACCCTGGCGCTGCTCACGGGGCGGGTCGGACGGTGCCGCGCCTACGAACGCCGGGCCGCCACCGAGGTGCACGTCAGGTCCCACGGGGGGCCGCTGCAACTGGTGACCGACGGCGAGGCGTGGCGTGGCGCCGACGAGGTGGTCTTCCGAAAGCGACCCGCGGCGCTGCACATCGTCCAGCCGCTGCAGGACGACGCCGGCGCCTGACCCACACGGTCAGCTGGCGGTCGCCTGTGCGTACAGCGGCAGCGCGACAGCCAGGAGCAGCCGTTCGAGCTGCAGCTCGGGCGCACCGTTGCGGTCGAGCGCTTCGCGGCACCGCGCGACCGCCTGCAGACCCTCGATCGCCGCGACCGGCGGGAGGCGCGTCGCGTCCCGCTGCAGGGAGGCCAGATGGTCGACGTTGATCAGGTGGTCGGCCGAGCCACCGGCGGAGACCGCCAGCAGATCGCGGAGCTGGCTGGCCAGGGTGTCCAGGAACGAGTCGAGTGCGCGCCGCATCTCGGCCCGTTCCAGCCGCGCGTGCCGCTGCTCGAGCCGCTTCTTGACGCCGGGGGGCCAACCACGGCCGCGTTCGTCGACGCCGTAGGACTCCTCGTAACCGGCGAACTCGGCCTGGTGCTTCTCCTTGAGCGGCGCGACCCGGCCGCGCGCCCAGACGGTGAGCTCCTTGGCGAGCGGCACGACCTGCCCGGGTCCACCCGTCGCGAGCCGATCGATGATCGCCAGGTGCTGCCAGCGGGCCTCGGCGAGCTCGGGGTCGGCCAGATCCCGCAGCCGCTCGGGTGATCCGAGGGACGCACGCGCGAGGTCCGCGGCCTGGTCAGCGGCGACGCCGAGCTCCCGCGTGGCCAGCTGGCGCAACGCGTCGGGACCCCAGGGGACCACGGCGAGCCGCCGGCAGCGCGACAGGATCGTGTCGAGCAGTGCCGATTCGTCGGACGCCTCGAGCACCCACACCACCGACGGTGGCGGTTCCTCGAGGATCTTGAGGAAGGCGTTCTGGGCCGCCTCGTTCATCCGGTCCGCGGCCACGATGCGCAACACGCGGCGCTGCCCTTCGGTCATCGAGCGGGAGGCCGTCGTGATCCAGTCGTGGACCGCGTCGACGAGGTGGAACTGGCCCTCGGGTTCGAAGGTCTCGACGGCGGGGTGGACACCACGACCGATGCGCAGACATGTCGAGCACCCGCCACAGCCGGCGTCCTCGGTGCGGTCGGGGCAGTTGAGCGCGGCCGCGAACGCGCGGGTCGCCTCGCGCTGTCCGACCCCGGTCGGCCCCATCAGCAGCCAGGCGTGCGCGACCTCGTCGGCCCGCAGCGCACCACGCAGCGCCTCGACCGCCGCGGGCTGGCCGAGTACCTCGTCCCAGGTCGCGCTCACGGGCGGTCCTCGTCCTCGTTCGGCGGGTCGACCAGCTCGCGGGCCAGGGCGGCCGAGGCGGCGGGATCCTGGGGCGGATCGGTCGGCGGCGGCCGGGTCCCCCCGTCGGCTGCCTCGTCACGTTCGGCCAGTCGCGCCAGCACCGCCTCGCGGACGACGCGGTGCAGCTGCTCGACGGGCCGCTGCGCGTCGAGGACCAGGTAGCGGTCCGGGTCGGCCTCGGCGAGACGCCGGTACGCGGTCGCGACGGCGCGGTGGAACTCGAGGCCTGCGGCCTCCAGCCGGTCGGGGCCGCCACCGTGCTGGGTCGCGCGCCTGAGGCCCTCGGCCGGATCCACGTCGAGCAGCACCACCAGGTCCGGCCGCAGATCACCGGTGGCCCACGCGTTGAGGTCCGCGACGGCCCGTTGACCGAGCTGGCGCCCGTGACCCTGGTAGACGATCGAGGAGTCGACGTACCGGTCGCACAGCACCACCGCGCCCTTCTCCAGGGCGGGGCGGATCACCTCGTCCACGTGCTGCGCCCGGGCGGCGGCGTACAGGAGCGCTTCGGTGCGGTCCCCCATCGCGTCCGACGTCGGCGACAGCAGGACCTCGCGGATCGCCTCGCCGAGCGGCGTGCCACCCGGTTCACGGGTGACGACCGCGTCCCACCCGGCGCGCTCCACCGCCGAGCGCAGCAGGCGGATCTGGGTCGACTTGCCCGCGCCGTCGCCGCCCTCGAACGCGACGAAGACCCCGTGGCGGACCAGGGCTGCGGCCTCGCCACCGAGCGACAACGCATCGGGCTCGGCGGTCAGCCCGCGGTGCAACGCCCGCCCGGTGAGGACCGATCCCACCAGGCACAGCAGGCCGGCCAGCAGCAGGGAGGTCCGGATGCCGCCGATCGCGTACGGGTAGGCGAACTCGAGCGTCCCGTCCGGGGTCGGCATCCGACGGCGGGGTTCACGACCGATCAGCCCGACCAGGAACGGGACGGCGACCGTGGCGCTGAACAGCGCGACGCGCACCCCGGAGTTGAACGCGGCGAAGGTCCGACCGCGGATCGCGTCGGACGAGCGCGACTGCAGGACCGTGTAGCCGATGATGAACGCCAGGCCGGCGCCGGCGCCCATGACCAGGGCCGGCGCCGCGACCCAGGCGAGCGATGGCATCAGGGCGATGACCATCAGCGCCCCGCCGGCGATGCCGATGCCCGGCGCGAACAGCCGCTCGGGCTGGAGCCGGCTGCTGAGGGGCGCCGAGAGCGCGAGCCCGACCACGAGCCCGACCCCGACGAGCCCCACGAGGACACCGAAGCCCGCCTGCCCACCGTTGAGGATGCGGGCGAAGAACTCCCCGACGGAGATGACCACGCCGGCCGCCGCGGCCGCGACCATCACCCCGACGATCAGCGCGCGGATCACCGGCTGTCCGGTGATGAAGCGGAACCCCTCGAGCAACTGCTGCCACGGGCTCGGCGGCCGCTCGTCCTCGTAGGCCGAGCGCTGCGCCGTCCCGCGACGAGCCGAGGCCGACACCTTGAGCGGGATCAGGAACAGGGCCGAGACCACGTAGGAGGCCGCGTTCACCCACAGCGGGAGGGCGATGGGACGCTCGGCGAGGAAGCTGCCCGCCGGCGCCACCATCACCGCCACCGCGACGAGGGCGGCGTTCGAGAGCGCACCGATCGGCAACGTGCCGTAGGTCGACAGCAGGTTGACCTGGTTGGCGAGCACCAGCTGGCGCCGCTGCACCAGCGTCGGGAAGACCGCGTCCTTCGCCGGCGCGAACAGCGACGACATCACCTCGATGACGAGCGTGGCGAGCACGAGGGTGAGGATCTCGTCGGTGAACGGGATCATCGCCATCACGGCGGCACGCCCGATGTCGGTGGCGATCATCACGCGTTTGCGGTCCCACCGGTCCACGAGGACCCCCGCGACCGCGCCGAGCAGCAGCGCGGGGAGCACACGCGCGACCATCACCCCGGACACGGCGAAGAGCGCGGTGTTGCCGCGGTCCTGCAGGATCGTCGCCGTCAGGGTGATGATGGCGAAGAAGCCCATCCAGTCGCCGACCGTCGAGGTCAGCGTGGACAGGGTCAGCAGCCGGAAGCCCCGCACCCGGAGCAGGTCGAGGTAGGTCCGGGGGGTGACCCCCCGGAGCATCGTGGTGCCACCCCCCGGAGGGTCGCTCGGCCCGTTCGCGTCCATCGAACGAGCCTACCGCTCGGGCCGGGTGGCTCCGCTGCAGCGACCCCCTCCCTCGGGGCTCACGACGAGCGCTTGGTCGCCTTCTTCGCGGTGGCCTTCTTCGCGGTGGCCTTCTTCGCCACCCTCTTGGTCGCCTTCTTGGCGGTGGCCTTCTTCGTGCGCTTCTTGGTCGCCTTCTTGGCCGGCGGGTCCTGCTCGGTGACGAAGGTCAGGTGCACCGGGTCGGGCACCTCCTCGACCTCGATCGCCTCGCCGCCGAGCTCGGGGTCGTACTTCGGCACCCCGCCGACCACGGTCATGGTCGCGACCGGTGGCAGGTCGAAGTCGTCGGCCTCGTAGACGTGGTTGACCTTCGGGTGCGTGCAGATCGCGGTCGGCACCTTGCGGTTCTTCGGCGGTGGCCGCAGCGGCGCACCACACGCCGGGCAGGGTGTCGCGATCGGCAGCGACCACACCGCGAACTGGTCCTCGGGGTACCCGGTCGATCCGACGAACGGCTTGCCGTAGCGCGAGGTGCGCCGCTCGAGGTAGCTGTTCTCGGGGTCGGTGGGCGAACGGAACGGCACGATCGGACCACCCGGTGTCTCGCGGTGCACCAGGCGCTCCTGGAGGTTCCTGATGCCCTTGCACTTCGGGTAGTCGATGCAGCCGAAGAACCTCCCGAACCGCCCGGTGCGCAGCAGCATCGGCTTGTCGCAGATCTGGCAGCGGACGTCCTCGTCCGGCTCGGGCTCCGGCTCGGGTTCACCGACGGTCCCGTCGGCCTCGAGCGGTGCGGTGCCCTCGCAGTCCGGCCAACGGCTGCACGAGGCGAACCACTGCTTGGACTTGCCCGAGAACACCCGCTCCATCGGTGCGCCGCAGGCGTGGCAGTCGGCGGGTCGCAGCAACGGCAGGCGCGGGCGTTCGGGCTTGCGTTCCTTGACCCAGGTGTCGACCTCGTCGAGGAAGCCTGTGACGGTCCGGCACCACGGGTCACGGCCGAGCGCGATCTCGTCGAGGGTCTCCTCCATGCGGGCGGTGAACTGGACGTCCACCACCTCGCCGAAGTGGGCCTTGAGGAAGCTGACGACGACCTCGCCGAGGTCGGTCGGGAAGAAGCGGCGCGACTCCTTGGTCACGTACTGGCGCTGTTCGAGGGTGCCGATGATCGACGCGTAGGTCGACGGACGGCCGATGCCTTCCTCCTCGAGCGCCTCGACGAGGGTGCGCTCGGAGAACCGCGGCGGCGGCGAGGTCTCGTGACCTTCCGGGGTCAGCTCGGCGAGGTGCAGCGGGGCGCCCTCGTCGAGCTGCGGCAGCCGGTCGGTGACCTCGTCCTCGACCTCGTCCTCGTCGCGGATGGCGCGGTAGGCGGCGAGGAACCCGTCGAACTTCTCGACCTGCCCCGTGACGCGGAAGGTCACCTCCCCGTCGGACCGGTCTGCGTGCTCGCTGTCGCTGCGCTCGACATCCGTCCCGGTCACGTCGGCGGAGATGCGGTCGAAGATCGCCGGCGCCATCTGGGTCGCCATGGTGCGCTTCCAGATCAGCTCGTACAGCCGCGCCTGCTCGGTCGACAGGTGGCGGCGCACACGCTCCGGGGTGCGGGCGACCGATGTCGGGCGGATGGCCTCGTGGGCCTCCTGTGCGCCCTTGGTCGTCCCGGCGAAGACGCGCGGCTTGTCGAGGGTGTAGCGCGCCCCGTACCGCTCCTGGACCAGCCCGCGGATCTCGCCGAGCGCGGTCCCCGACAGGTTGAGCGAGTCGGTACGCATGTAGGTGATGAGCCCGACCTGCTCGCCGCCGAGGTTGATGCCCTCGTACAGTTGCTGGGCCACGGCCATCGTCTGGCGGGCCGAGAACCCGAGCTTGGACGCCTCGCCCTGGAGCGTGGAGGTCTTGAACGGCGGCTTCGGGTTGCGCTTGGCCTCGGTCCGGCGCACCTCGGCGATGCGGTAGTCGAGCCCGCGGGCACGCTCGGCGAGCCGCTCGGCCTCCGGCTCGGAACGCACCACGTGCAGCTTGGCCTGCGCCGCCTCGGACTTGTCCTCGAGGTCTTTCGGCGAGGCGATGCGCTTGCCGTCCACGCTGTAGAGCCGGGCGTCGACATCGGGCGTTGCGCCCTGCTGACGGGCGAAGAGGGCGTCGAAGCTCCAGTAGGACTCGGGGACGAACACGCGGATCTCGTCCTCACGGTCGACGATCAGGCGCAGCGCCACGGACTGGACACGACCGGCAGAGATGCCCGAGGCCACGGTGCGCCACAGCACCGGCGACAGCCGGTACCCGACGATGCGGTCGACGGCCCGGCGCGCCTGCTGGGCGTCGACCAGGGCCGTGTTGAGCTTGCGAGGCGCCTCGAAGGCGGCGCGGATCGCCGGCTCGGTGATCTCGTCGAAGGTGACCCGGTTGGTCTGCTCGAGGTCCAGCTTCAGGATCTCGGCGACATGCCAGGCGATGGCCTCACCCTCGCGGTCGAGGTCGGGGGCGAGCCAGACGGTGGTCGCCTCCTTGGCGGCCTTCTTGAGGGCCGCCACGTGCTTCTTCGACTTCTCCGGCACCTCGTAGACGAGGCTGCACCCGGCGTCGCCGTCGGTCTCGATCGCGAAGTCCGAGCGCGGCAGGTCGCGGACGTGCCCGTACGAGGCCAGCACCTTGAAGCGGTCCCCGAGGTACCGCTCGATGGTCTTGGCCTTCGCAGGCGACTCCACGATGACGAGGTTCTCGGCCACGGGGGCCACGCTCCTTCGCACGGACCGGCGGATCCGGGCAGGTCGGAAGCGACGCCCGAGAGGGCGCCGATGTGGGCGGAAGGTGGACACACGACGGAGCCGTGTCAACTCTCCGGGTCGGCCGCCCCTCCGGCGGGTTCCTCGCGGGGTCCCCTACGGGGACCCCGTTCGAAGCGCTGCGGCGGGCGCTGTTCGCTCACCGTCGCTCCCGCTCTCCGTGGCCGCTTGGACACGGTTCGCGCGCCCCGGCTACCGTCCGCCCCCGAACGGCGCCCTCGCGTCGGTTTCCGCCTGCCTGCGGCCTACCGGGTCGCCGCCTGCCGGGCTCCTGCTTCCCCCTGCCCGTCGATCTCATCCCCCTGCTCGTCATCTCTCTGGAGGATCCGTGGACGCCATCACCTACATCCCACCCATCGCGGGGGTGATCGGGCTCGTCGCCGCCGTGGTCATGTACCGCGCGATGATGCGCTACCCCGCCATGGAGGGAGCCCCGAGCCAGATCGCGGAGATGATCCGTGCCGGGGCCAAGACCTTCATGCGGCGCGAGCTGCAGCTGATCGCCATCGCGGTCGCGCTGCTCGCGGTCGTGCTCGGACTCTCCCCGCTCGGACTGGTCACCGCGACCTCGTTCCTGGTCGGTGCCGTCGCCTCCGCAGCCGCCGGCTACCTCGGGATGATGGCCGCGACCCACGCGAACGTGCGCACCACCACCGCGGCCCGCGACAAGGGGATGAACAGCGCCCTGACCGTCGCCTTCTACGGCGGCTCGGTCATGGGCCTCGTGCTCGCGTCGCTCGGCCTCGTCGGGCTCGGCACGCTCTACCTGGTCTTCGGCACCGACCCCGAGACCGCTGAACACATCCACGGCTTCGCCATGGGCGCCGGTGTCGTCGCGCTCTTCTACCGCGTCGGTGGCGGCATCTTCACCAAGTCCGCCGACGTCGGCGCTGACCTGGTCGGCAAGGTCGAGGCCGGCATCCCCGAGGACGACCCGCGCAACCCCGGCGTCATCGCC
Organism: Nitriliruptor alkaliphilus DSM 45188; assembly: GCF_000969705.1. Lineage (GTDB taxonomy): Bacteria > Actinomycetota > Nitriliruptoria > Nitriliruptorales > Nitriliruptoraceae > Nitriliruptor > Nitriliruptor alkaliphilus. The sequence goes on along the minus strand of NZ_KQ033901.1, from coordinate 1,569,775 downwards.
GACAACGTCGGCGACAACGTCGGTGACGTGGCCGGCATGGGCTCCGACATCTTCGAGTCCACCAACGGCGCCACCATCGCGACCATCGCGCTCGCCAGCGTCATGGTCGTCGACGCCGGCACCGACGCCGTCGACATCGGTGGCTCGCTCGTTCCCGGTCTCAGCCTGATGTCCCTGCCGCTGATGCTGAGCGCGCTCGGTCTGTTCTGCTCCATCGCCGCGATCGGCGTCGTGAAGGCCGCCTCTGGCAAGTCGCCGGCCCTCGCGCTGCGCCTCGGCACCTTCGCGGCGGCCGGCGGCTTCGTCGCGCTCGCGTTCGTCCTGATGGCCGCGATGGACGTCGGTGTCGGCACCTGGTGGGCGACCGTCGTCGGCTCCGTCGGCGGTGTCATCATCGGCCTCTCGACCGAGTACTACACCGCCGGGAAGCCCATCCGCGACATCGCCAAGTCCGGCGAGACCGGCCCAGCGACCGTCATCATCTCGGGGCTGTCGATCGGTATGCAGTCGGTGGTCATCCCGATCATCACCATCTCCGGGATGATCTTCATCGCCAACGCGGCCTCCGGGCTCTACGGCGTCGGTATCGCCGCGGTGTCCATGCTCGCCACCGTCGCCATGACCATGGCGATCGACGCGTACGGCCCCGTCGCCGACAACGCCGGAGGTATCGCCGAGATGGCCGGGCTCGGCAAGGAGACGCGTCACATCACCGACTCGCTCGACGAGGTGGGCAACACCACCGCGGCGATCGGCAAGGGCTTCGCGATCGGCGCCGCGGCGCTGGCCGCCCTCACCCTGATCAACGCCTACATCGCCGTCGTCGACGACCGCATCGACGGTTTCGCTCTGGCGCTCTCCGACCCGCAGGTCCTGATCGGCATGTTCCTCGGTGGTGCGCTGCCGTTCCTGGTGGCGTCCATCACCATGACCGCCGTCGGTGACGCAGCCTTCGAGATGATCGAGGAGATCCGCCGCCAGTTCCGCGACATCCCCGGCCTGCTCGAGGGCAAGGCCGTGCCGGACACCGTCCGCTGCGTCGACATCGCCACCAAGGCCGCGACCAAGAAGATGATCCTGCCGGCCGCCATCGCGGTCATCTCCCCCGTCGCCATCGGCTTCGGGTTCGGCGCCGCGGCGCTCGGCGGGATGCTCGGTGGCGCGCTCATCGCCGGTGTGCTGCTCGCGCTGACGATGGCCAACGCCGGGGGCGCGTGGGACAACGCCAAGAAGTACGTCGAGCAGGGCCACCACGGCGGCAAGGGCTCCGACACCCACGCCGCCAACGTCGTCGGTGACACGGTCGGTGACCCGCTCAAGGACACCTCCGGCCCGTCGATGAACATCCTCATCAACGTGATGGCGATCGTCAGCCTCGTCATCGCGCCGCTGCTCACCAGCTGATGCGCAGCGCGTAGTGCCGCTGCCGGAGGGCCCCGCCACGTGCGGGGCCCTCCGCGTCGGTCCACCACCAGGAGGTCACGTCCGTGCGCACCCGTCTCGCCCCGCTCGCCCTCCTCCTGGTGCTCGCTGCGGGCTGCGGCGACGACGAGCCCCGCGACGAGACAGGTCGCGTCACCGTCGGCGACGTGGCACTGGCCACCCCCGAAGGGTGGGAGCGCATCGACGAGCCCGCCCAGCCACCCCTCCTCGCCAGCACCCGCTTCGTCGATCCGACCCGGCGCCTGCGCCTCGTGCAGGTGGTCGTCGGCTGCGACCCAGCGGGACTCGACGCGCTGGTGGGCGCCGTGGGTCAGCCGCGCGGCGAGCTGGTGGTGACCGGGGCGCGCGAACGGACGACGGCGCCGGAGATCCCCGGCCTCGACCGCGTCCGGCGTGTCACCCTCGACCTCGGCTCGGGCCGGGAGGGCGAGGACCCCGACTTCGTCACCGAGGCCCTCTACGGCCAGCGAGGTGACGCGCTGGTCCTCATCGAACTCAACGCGCCGGCGGCCGCCCTCGGGGTCGACGCCGACGCCGTGCTCGACTCGGTCGTCGTGGACGGCGACGTCCTCGCCGACCGCTGCGCGGGGTAGCGTCCTCCCCTCAGCACCGGTCGAGGCGGGAGCGTCCGTGGAGAGCGTGTTCGAGCAGGTCGCGGCCGTGCTCGCGGTGTGCGTGGTCGCCGGCGTGCTCGCCACCTTGCTCCGTCAACCCCTGATCGTCGGCCTGATCGCGGCAGGCATCGCCGTCGGTCCGCAGGCGCTCGGACTCGTCGAGGGGTCCACCGAGATCGAGCTGCTGGCGGACATCGGCATCTCGCTGCTGCTGTTCGTGGTCGGGCTCAAGCTCGACGTGCGACTGGTCCGCAAGCTCGGCCCGGTCGCGTTGCTCACCGGCGTCGGTCAGATCGTCTTCACGTCCGCCTTCGGGTTCCTGATCGCCCTGTGGCTCGGCTTCAGCACCGTGCCCGCCGTCTACATCGCCGTCGCGCTGACGTTCTCGTCGACGATCATCATCGTCAAGCTCCTCACCGACAAGCGTGAGCTCGACGACCTGCACGGGCGGATCGCCCTCGGTTTCCTGATCGTGCAGGACATCGGTGTCGTGCTCGCCATGATCGCGATCACGGCGGTCGGTGACGGCAACGGTGACCTGACCGGGGAGTTCGTCGGCGTCGTCCTGCGCGGCGCCGTCCTCGTGATCGCCGTGGTCGTGCTCGCGCGGTACGTCCTGCCGCGCACGGTCCACCTGCTCGCGCGGCAGTCGGAACTGTTGATCCTCTTCGCGGTGTCGTACGCGGTCGCCATCGCCGCCGGCGCGGTGCTGCTCGGCTTCAGCGAGGAGGTCGGCGCGTTCCTGGCCGGCATGTCGCTGGCTTCCTCCCACTACCGCGAGGCGATCAGCGGGCGACTCACGACGCTGCGCGACTTCCTCCTGGTCTTCTTCTTCATCGACCTCGGCACGCGCTTCGAGCTGTCCGCCGCGCTCGACCAGCTCGGACCGGCGGTGCTGTTCTCGCTGTTCGTGCTGATCGGCAACCCCATCATCGTGATGGTCATCATGGGTGCGCTCGGCTACCGCAAGCAGGTGTCGTTCAAGGCCGGCCTGACGGTGGCTCAGATCAGCGAGTTCTCGCTGATCCTGATCGCGCTCGGTGCCGGCCTCGGTCACGTCGGTGACGACGTCGTGGGCCTCGTGACCGCGGTCGGGCTGATCACGATCTCGGGTTCCACCTACCTCATCTACGGTTCCGACGCCATCTACCGCCGGATCGAGCCAGCACTGCGCATCTTCGAGCGCGCGCAGCCAACGGCCAACATCGACGTCGCCGAGGACCGCCCGGAGCCGGAGTTCGTGGTGATCGGGCTCGGCCGGTTCGGACGTACCGTCCTCGAAGAGCTGCGCGACGGGGGCGATGCGGTCCTCGGTGTCGATTTCGATCCCCGCAGCGTGCAGTCGGCCGGCTGGGACGTGCCGGTGGTCTACGGCGACGCCGAGGACCCGGGGCTGCCCGAACGACTCCCCCTCGAGCACACCAGGTGGGTGATCAGCACGCTCCGCTCCGTCGACGCCAACCTGCAGGTGCTGCACGCCTTCCAACACCACGGCTACGAGGGCCGCATCGCGGTCAGCGCCGACAACCCCGACGACGAGGCCCTCCTGCGCGCCGCGGGCGCCGAGCTGACGATCCGGCCCCTGCACGTGGCCGCTGGCCCGCTGCTCGACCGGATCCACGAGCGCTACCGCTGACCACCGACGGTGCAATGCGTGGGATGGCGCCCCCGGACCCCACAGCATCACGGCGGTTCGCGCCACCCTCGTCTGGTGACGCCAGCCTTCGACGGTGACGCCAGAACGGCGTTGGACCGCCGTCTGCCGTCACCGTCGTCTTCTCACGTCACCGAGCGACCCCGACGGCCAGTGGAACACGCCCGGCGACGGGCGGACCGGCGGGACCGCCGGCGACGGATGCCGACGATCCTGTATCCAGCAGCTGCGGGACTCAGGTGGCTTCGAGCTCGGCGACGGCGTCCTCGATGTGGTCGATGAGGCGCTGCACACGGGGGAGGGCGGTCCGGTCGGCGGTGATGCCGAACTCGAGGCTGCCCGCGTAGCTGACCAGGGTGATGTTCAGCGCGTACCCGTCGGCGATGGCCGACAGTGGGTACATGCCGGTCAACTGGGCACCGTTCCAGTAGAGCGGCTCACGCGGACCGGGGACGTTGGAGATGACGACGTTGAACAGGGGACGTTGGCCGACGCCGACCCGCAGCACCTGACTGGTGGCCATCGGCGCCAGCAGCAGTGCCGCGTACTCCACCAGCTGGGTCTGCGACATCCCGGCCAGACGCGCCTTCCCGGCGCTCATCGACGCCTTGACCCGTTCGAGCCGCTCGACCGGTTCGCCGACGTCGGTCGCCAACGACGCCAGCATCATCGAGACCGCGTTCGCGGCGTCGTCACCGTCGGACGTGCGGATGGACACCGGCACGAACGCGACCAGCGGATCGTCGGGCAGCGCATCGTGGCTCTGCAGGTAGGCCCGGAGCGCACCCCCGCAGACGGCGAGGACCACGTCGTTGACGGTGGCGTCGTACCGCGTCGCGATGCCGCGGAAGCGGTCGATGTCGTAGGACTGGGCCACGATACGGCGGGCAGAGGTCGTCCGGACGTTCAGCATCGACCTCGGCGCGGCGTACGGGACCACCTCGGGCCCGCCGGACGCACCGGCGACGACCTGGGCGCCGAGCTTGGCGACCGTCGTCGCGGCGCCGAGGCCCTCCCGCACCGACGTCGCGACCAGGTCGAGGGCCTGCTGGACCACGCTGGTGTCCAGGCCGTCACGTCGCCGCCGAGGCCGCGGTGGGGTCGACCACGGTGGTGGCATGTCGCGCTCGTCGGCGTCGGTGCTCAGCGCGTGCGTCAACTGCCGCATGGCGCCGACCCCGTCGATCATCGCGTGGTGGACCTTGGTGTACAGGGCGATGCGGTCGCCCTCGACACCCTCGATCAGGACCGCCTCCCACAACGGGCGGTGGCGGTCGAGCAGGCTGCCGTGCTGCTGCGAGACGTACGCGAGCAGCTCACGGATCCTCCCGGGGGCGGGCAGGGCCACGTGGCGCACGTGGTGCTCGAGGTCGACCTCGTCGTCGACCCACCGGAACCGGCCCGCGCGGCCGTAGGGCCGGGCCAGACGCTGATCGAACGGGTGCTGCACCGGGGCGTCGGCGGATCGCATCGCGGCGCGCACGTCCGCCGGCTCGAGCCCCTGGGGCAGGTCGAACAGCAGCAGGCCACCCACGTGGAACGGCCGCTCGCGGCTCTCACCGATGAGCCAGATGATGTCCGACAGCCCGAGTGCGGTCACGTCCTGCTCCTCCCCGCCCCGTCCGGGACGTCCACCGTGGCGTGTCTAGCAGGCGGCGCTTCGCGAGCGGTCGGCGGACGGCAGCGGCCGGTCAGCGGTTCAGCCGCCCGAGCGCGACGACCCACGGGCGGCGGCGGTCCAGGATGGGATCGGGCCGAACCTCGACCGACAGGTCCGTGAGCCCGTGGGAGGCCATCAGTGCCTCGACCTCGGCTTCGACGGCCGCCGACACGTACACGCGGCCGAGCACCTGGTCATCGACGGGTTCGAGGTCGGCGTCGCCGCGCAGGCACGAGAAGTAGACCGGTCCGCTGGCCACGAAGGTCAGCAGGTGCGCGAACGTCGGCCGCCACGCCGATCGGGGCAGGTGGGTGAACGCCGAGGACAGCCACAACCCACCGAAGGAGCGCGGGCGGAACGGGGGGTCGTCGAGCGGCGCACGCACCAGGGGGTGGCGAGGCAACAACATGCGGGCCTCGGCGAGCGCCCCGGCTGACAGGTCGAGACCCACCGGGTGCACCCCACCGTCACGCAGCAGGCGCAGGTCGTTGGCCGGGCCGCAGCCCGCATCGAGCACGAGCGAGTCCCGCTTGGCCATCGCCGCGAACCGACGGACGTCGGCGACGGGTCGCCGCAACCGCAACGACGCCTGGTACGCCGCCGCGTGGGCGTCGTAGGCGGCCACGCTGGACAGCGTCCGCTCGTCCAGCGTGGTGCGTTCGTCGGCGGTCAGAGCTCCCCCCTCACGGTGCGTGCGACGGATGCTACGCGTCCAGCACGTGGTCGGGGTCGGCCACCAGACGGAGGGTGGCATCGAGGCCCGTGAGCTCGAACACGTGCCGGATGCGGTCGCTGGTGACGAGCACGGCGAGGTCCCCGTCGTGGGAGCGGGCACGCTTGCGGGCACCGACGAGCACCCCGAGGCCGAACGAGTCGATCATCTCGACCCCGGTGAGGTCGACCAGCACCCGGGCACTGCCGCCGAACTGGATCTCCTGGAGGGTCTGGCGCAGCGTCGGCGCGGTGGCCACGTCGATGACCCCGGTGACGGCAACCACGGTCCAGCCACGGTCGTCTCGGCGGTGGATGCGCATCGGTTCCACGGGCAAGGTGCTCCGGTCAACTGTTCGGCGGCTCGGGGACACTACCGGCGGGTCGCTACCGTCCGGCCGCCACGACCGGAGCCTGACCGACGGACCCGCGCGACGCCCTGGAGCTGCTCGGCGCCACCGCCGCGTCGCAGCGGGGGCTCCGGCGTACCGATGACGACGCCGACGGCCCGGTCGACGAACTGCTGACCCACCTGTCGCGCCTGCCGGCCCGGTCCGGCGACGTCGTCGCCCTGCCGGACGACCTCCCCGCCTCGCTCGTCGCCCGGCTCGAACGTGCGGGCGTGACCACCCTGTGGTCCCACCAGCGCGAGTCACGTGACCACGTCCGCGCCGGCCGCCACACCGTGGTCGCCACCGGGACCGCCTCGGGCAAGTCCCTCTGCTACCAGCTCCCGATCGCCGAGCACCTCCTCGACGACGACCGTGCCGTCGCCCTCTACCTGGCCCCCACCAAGGCCCTGGCGCGCGACCAGCTGCGCGCCATCCGGGCCTGGTCGCTGCCACAGATCCGTGCTGCGGTCGTCGACGGCGACACGCCCGGACCCGAGCGCGACGCCATCCGGCGGACCGCCAACTGGGTGCTGACCAACCCCGACCTGCTGCACCACAGCCTGCTGCCCGACCACCGTCGGTGGGGCGACCTGCTGCACCGCCTCGCCTTCGTGGTCGTCGACGAGGCGCACGTGTCTCGCGGGGTGTTCGGCAGCCACGTCGCCCTGGTGCTGCGGCGGCTGCGGCGGCTGGCCGAACGCTACGGCGCGGACCCGACCTTCGTGTTGACCTCGGCGACCATCGGCAACCCGGCCGAACACGCCTCCGCGCTGACCGGCCTCGAGGTGGAGGCGATCGTCCGTGACGGCTCGCCCCGCGGACCGCTCGACATCGGACTGTGGCAGCCGCCGTTCGACGACGAGACCCGCACCTCACGCCGCTCGATGCTGCGCGAGACCGCCGATCTGCTCGCGGGTTTCGTCGCGGCCGACGTGCAGACCCTGGTGTTCACGCGCAGCCGCAAAGGCACCGAGGTCGTCGCCGTGGCGGCCAAGGAGCGGCTCGCCGACGCCGTCGGTGCGGACGGGGAGCCGCTGGCCGACCGGGTGGCCGCCTACCGGGCCGGGTACCTGCCCGAGGAACGGCGCCAGCTCGAGGGCGACCTGCGCAGCGGGCGTCTGCGCGGGGTCGCCGCGACCGAGGCGCTGGAGCTCGGCATCGACGTGGCGGGCCTCGACGCGGTGGTGCTCGGCGGTTGGCCGGGGACCTTCGCCTCCTTCTGGCAGCGGCTCGGCCGTGCCGGGCGGTCCGGTGGAGCTGCAGCCGGCGTCCTGGTCGCCCAGGAGGACCCGCTCGACCACTGGCTGGTGACCCACCCGGAGGAGTTGCTCACGCGGCCCCCCGAGGACGCGATCGTCGATGCCACCAACCCCTACCTGCTCGGCCCGCACCTGCGCTGCGCCTGCCACGAGGCACCCCTCGACGCCGAGGAAGCACGCCACTGGTTCGGCGACACGGCGACCGGGCTGCTGGAGCAGGACACCGACGCCGGCCGGCTGCGCCTGCGCGGCGGGCGGTGGTACTGGACCTCGCGGAGGCGGCCGTCCGCCGAGGTGGACCTGCGGGCCGCCGGTGGCGCCAACGTCCGGATCGTCGACACCTCGACGGGGGCGTTGATCGGCGACGTCGACGAGGCGCGTGCCCACCGGCAGGTGCACACCGGCGCCGTCTACCTCCACCAGGGACGGACCTACCGGATCACCGAGCTCGACCTCGACCGGCACCACGCGCTGGCCGAGGAGGCCGGACAGCTCGGCTACACCACCCGCCCCCGGTCGGACACCGACGTGACGGTGCTGGAGGCGCTCGAGGGGGCCCAGTGGCAGGACGTCGAGGTGGGCCTCGCCCGCGTCGAGGTCACCACGCAGGTCACCGGCTACGAGGTGCTGCGCCTCGGCTCGGACGAGGTCGTCGAGCGGCACGACCTCGAGCTGCCGCCCGTCGAGCTGCGGACGGTGGCGGTCTGGTACGCGGTGCCCGAGGCGGTCCTCGAGGCGGCTGGCGTCCGACCGGCTGAGGTCCCCGGCTCGTTGCACGCGGCCGAGCACGCGGCGATCGGCATGCTGCCGCTGCTGGCCCTCTGCGACCGCTGGGACATCGGCGGCCTGTCGACCGCGCTGCACCCCGACACGGGCCGGCCGAGCGTCTTCGTCTACGACGGCTACGCCGGCGGTGCGGGGCTCGCGGAGCGCTCCTACCGCCGGCTCGCCGAGCACCTGTGGCTCACCCGCGGGACGATCGCGACCTGCGCGTGCCGTGACGGGTGCCCGTCGTGCGTCCAGTCACCCAAGTGCGGCAACGGCAACGACCCGCTCGACAAGGCAGGGGCCGTCCGGGTGCTCGACCTGCTCCTCGCGCGGGCACCGCAGGATCCTGCACCGCGGTGAACGCGGGTCACGGCCGGGCTCGGTCAGTCGAGCGGGACGCGCAGCCACCGCCACAGGTGTAGCCCGATGGCGGTCATCAGCAGGCCGCCGGCGATGGGGACCGCGATCCGGTCGGGGTCGGTCATCTGGCCGATGAAGGTGTTCCCCGACACGTCCGGTGAACTGAGCAGGACCTCGTCGTCGGCGCCGGGACCGGAGTCACCGGATCCGTCAGCGGTCCGTGGCTCGTCCGCGGAGTAGTCGAGTTCGCCGCGGAAGATGTCGCCGATGCCTGGCAGCTCGGGGATCCCGGAGCCACCACGACCGAGGGAGACCGACGGCGCTCGACCGGACCGGACCCCGCTCGACCGCGAGGTTCGCGACGACGGCGAGGCCTCGGGCGTCGCCCGGTCGTCCGGCGCATCGACCTCATCGAGGTCCGGCGCGGATCCAGAGCGGGGTGAGCCACTGCCGTCCGTGCTGCCGCCGCCGTTCCCGGCGCCGTTCCCGTCGCCACCGCTGCCGTCGCCGTTCCCACCGCTGTTCCCGTCGCCGGGCTGACGCTCGGCGGGATCGACGGGGGGCGCCTCGACCTCGGTGGTCACCGGGGAGGACACGGTCTCGATGCTGCCTTCGCCGTCGACGTCGCGGACGGTCACGACCCGGTAGCTGTGCTTGCCGACCCCTGGCTCGTCGCTGAACGACGAGGCACTCGCCGCGGCCTCGCCCACGGCCACCCACGCGCCGGCGCCGTCGCAGGTACCGGCGCACCGTTCCACGCGGTAGCGGAGGATGTCCGGCTCCGGGGCGCGGCTCCAGGCGAGGCGCACCTTCTCGTCGGAGACGGTGGCCGCCAGACCACCCACGGCGCTGCCCGGGACGCGCAGCGACAGGGTGAGCTTGCCGATGCTGCGGTCACCTCCGATGGCACGCTCGATGGCCCCCTCGAACTCGAAGGTGCCGTTGCGCATGATCGAGCTGCCGAACGGTGCCCCGGTCCGCGGGTCGAGGTCGAAGGCGTAGATCGAGAGGTGGTCGCCGGACTCGCACCCGGCCTTGCACGTCGTGGTGTGCCACTCCCCGCCGGTCACCGATCGCACCCGCAGGCCCGTCACCGGCGGATCGACCCACTCACGGACGACGCGGACCTGGACCTCGGTCGAACCGGTCACCACGCCGTTGCCCGGTGCCTCGACGCGTGCCGTGTAGTCGGCGAAGGCCGCGGTCGGCAGGCACAGCAGGATGATCGCCGCGAGGGCGATCACGTGCGGGAGGCGGCGGACCACGGGCGGCACTCCTACCGAGGGGACGGCGGCTGCTCGTCGGAGGGATAACGACCGGCGCGCTCAGGGGTGACACGACACACCGGATCGGCCAAGCGGCGACCCCCCGATCGTCCCGGAGCGGCGGAGGGTACCCACGGCGCCGGTCCGACGCGGCCGGGTCCGGACGGGTCAGGTGGCCGTCCGGACAGCCGCTTCGAGGTGGGGCTGGTGGGGCTGAAGAGCTTCCACGCGCCACCTGAGTACCTCGGATGGCGTCCTCCGGGCGCTCGGCCGCCGATACGCGGTCAGACGTCGCCGTCCGCCCAGGCGAGCTCCTCGGCGCGCCCCACGCGCACCAGGCTGACGCAGCCGCCGGCTCGCCAGCGTGCCACCTGGCCGTGCGCCCACCGGAGCGCGTCGTCGTCCAGGCCCGATCCGGCCCGGTCGAGGACCACGACGGTCGGCTCGAGGAGCACGGCCCGCGCCCACCCGAGCAGCCGCCGCTCGCCACCCGAGAGGACGCCCGCGGGATCATCCCCACGGCCGGCCAGCCGCGGGACCTCCGCCAGCAGCGTCCGCGCCGCCCGGTGGGAGGTCACCGCCGCGAGGTGGTCGACCAGCGTCACCGCCGGCGCGAGCGGGGGGTCGCCGACCACGACGAGACCCGCGCGGACGCGAGCGGCCGGGGAGCGGTGGGTGAGGCGCCGGCCGTCGAGGCGCAGCTCGTCGCCGGGCGACGCGCGGCGGCGCCCACCGAACCACCGGACCACGACATCGTCGTCGGGCAGCCGGGCGGCGGCGCCCGCGACCAGGTCCAGCGCGAACTCGTCCGAGGCGGCGCTGGGCTGGTCGGTGGGCCGCGGGAGGTGCGCACGGGCGCGGAGGCGGGTCACGGGGCCACCTCCCGCCCGGTCCCGAGCGACACGGTGCGGTCGGCACCGGCGACCACCTCCGGGCGGTGGTCGACCACGAGGACGGCGGCTCCGTCGTCGGCGAGCCCGCGCAGCAGGGGCGCGAGCACCTCGGGGGTGACGTCGGTGGGCTCGTCGAGCAGCGCAACGACCGGTCGGCTGGCTGCCAGACGGACCAGTTGGGCACCCCCCGGCGTCGACGCGAGCCCTCCGAGGATGCTGGCCGCACGCTCGGCGGCGGCAACGTCGGCGTGCCGCAGCGCTGCCGCGGCATCGGCGGCGGCCACGTCGGGAGGGCGCTGCCAGGTCCGGGCGACACCGGCTCGCGCGCGCCGTCGTGCGCCACGGGGCAGCGGCGTCCCGTGCACGGCGACGGTGCCCGCGTCCGGCAGCTGCCCGGCGACACGGGCGAGGAGGGTGGACTTCCCGGCGCCGTTCGGGCCGATCAGGGCGACGACCTCGCCGGCGTGGACCTCGAGGTCGACCGGGCCCGACGGGCTCGACGTCGCTCGGAGCGTCAGGACGGGTCGGGAGGCCGCGTCCGTCACGGACCGACCGGAGGCAGCAGCCGGCACGCCGTCGTACCTGACCGCGGGGGTCGGAGCGGGCAGCAGCGGACGGCCACGGCGGAACGCGAGCAGCGCCAGGGCGAGCGGCCCGGCGACGACCAGCACGGGCCAGGTCCCGATGACGGGCACCAGGGGGAACACGGTCGCCGGCCCCCACACGAGCAGGGCGCCGAGCGCGGGTCCGAGCGGGCCAGCGCCGCCCACGACCGCGGCGACCACGAGGGCGGCCGCCAACTCGAGCCCGTACGCGGCGGGCACCACCGAGCCGTCGACGCTGGCGAGCAGGGCGGCGCCCGCCCCGATGATCGCCCCACCGGCGGCGCCGGCGAGGGCGACGTCCACGACCGGGGACCGACCGAGGGAGGCGGCCACCGCCGGGTCGGCCGTCCCGAGCGCGGCGGCGGCCAGCCGACGCGTCCGCCCCACCCACGCCGCCACCAGGAGGCCACCGGCGGCCAGAGCGCCGACCACCAGCGCGTCGAGCCGGTCCCCCGCCCCGGTGGGCAGCCCGACGGCGTGGAAGCCGACGACCCCGCCCGTGACGTCGAGGGTCCCGAGCACGCGGACGGTGGCGGCGCCGATGGCGAGGGTGGCCAGCGCCCCGAGCTGTCGCCCTGTGCGCCCCTGGACCGCACCGGTGATCGCCCCGAGCGCGCCACCGGCTGCCGCGCCGAGCGGGAGGCCGAGGAGGGCCGGCAGCCCGATGACGGTGGGGAGCACGCCGCCGGCGACCGCGCCCACCCCGGCGGCAGCGGCGACGCCGAGGTCGACCGCACCGGCTCGGGCGACCGTCACCCCCGCACCGGCGATCAGCGCGGCCAGGGCCAGCAGGCGCATCCCCGCGACCGGGACCGGATCGGGCGACGCGGCGACCGCGACCACCACCACGGCCAGCAGCCCGGCGGCCACCGGCGGGCGATCGAGGGCTCGCCGGGCCTGGGCCAGGCGAGCTGGCCAGGTGAGGGCGGGGGGCGAGGTCGTGGTCGGTCCGGTCACCACGCCCGCCCCCAGGCGCGGCGCTGCTGGTCACCGCGGACCAGCAGCGCGCCGACGACCAGCCCGGCGACGGCGACCTCGGCGCCGGCCGCGGGCCACACCGCGCCGCCGAGCACCTCGGCAGCACCGAGGAGCAACCCGCCCGCGACGGCGACGACCGGCCCTCCGACCCCGAGCAGGGTGGCGGCGGCGACGGCCCGGACGGTCAGGCCGCCGGCCTGCGCCGTCCCGATGGTGACGAGGGGGGCAGCGAGCAAGCCGGCGATGACGGCCACGCCACCAGCGAGCCCGAGCGCGGTGGCCCGGACGATGGCCGGTGACCGCCCGAGCGCTTCGGCGGCCGGTGGTGACCCGCCGACGAGCCGCACCAGACGTCCCCACCGGGTGCGGGCGAGCAGGAGCGCGCACCCGACCGCCAGCGGCATGCCGATCACGACCGCGGTCACCACGCGGGGGTCGACGCCCGCGACCGTCGGCAGGTCCAGCAGCGGGCGGGCGACGACCGGGCGGGCGGTGACGGTGCGCGCGACCACGGCGTCCACCACGCCGGCTGCGACGACCAGGCCGACCAGCGCCGGGGTGCCCGTCGGCAGGCGGTCGAGCACCAGTGGACCGAGCGACGCCGACAGGGCGGTCCCGACCGCCACCGCCGCCAGCAGGGCGGCCGGCACCGGCAGCCCGACCGCCGGCGAGACCAGCACGAGGTGGACCAGCACGCCGGCCACCAGGACCTGGCCGACGGCGAGGTGCAGGGTGCGCGTGGCCGCAGCGACGACCGCCACGGCCGCGCCGACGGCGGCGTAGGCGCTGCCGAGCGCGAGGGCGGCTCCGACGGAGGCGTTCACGGGGCTCGGCCCGGGCGGCCGACGGGGCCGGGGGCGTCCGCCGGCGGGACGTAGGTGGGCGGCGGCTCGTCCGCGGCGCCGAGGCGTCGTTCCACCAACCGCCGCAGCGGCCCGTCGGGGACGATGTCGAGGATGAACTCGGCGCTGACCTGCAGCTCCCAGAACTCACGTTGCGCTCGAGGGTCGAGCCGCGGATCGACGTCGTAGATCACGCCGAGCTGGTGGAAGCGGGCGACGTACAGCTCATCGGCGTCCCAGGTCTCACCAGCGCCGAGCTCGTAGGTGCGCAGCAGCCCGTCGTGCACGGTCCCCGGCAGGGCTGCGGCGACGGCCGCGGGATCGCGGCTGTCGGCGCGTTCGACGGCCGCGGCGATGGCGCCGACCGCGTCGTAGCTGGCCAGGGCGACGACGGGGACGTCGACGACGAGGGTGTCCAGGCCGGGCAGCGCACCGAGGCCGAACGCGAGCTGGTAACGGATCATCCAGGTGGTCAGCTCGGGACCGAACCAGGCTTCGCGGAACGGGAACGGCATCACGACGCCCTCGGTCGCGTCGCCGGCCAGCGCCCGGTAGGTGCCGACGAACGCCGACGACCCGACGGCGACCTGCACGTCCCAGCCGAGCTCACGGACCGCGACGGTGGCGCGGGCGGCCGCGTCGGGCCAGCCCCAGAGCAGGACCGCGTCGGCATCGGGCGCCGCCCGGCGCAGCGCAGCAACGGCGGTGGTCAGCTCACCGGCGTCGCCGGCCGCCTCGACGACGGCGACGGGTGGCAGACCGCCGTCCGCTGCGCCGGCCTCGATGGCGGCGCGTGCGGCGGCACCCTCGACCGGGTCGGCGACCAGGACGGCGAGCTGCTCGACGCCGCGTACGCCGGCCAACCAGGAGGCGAGCGCCTCGGCCTGCGCGCGGGCTGACGGCACGATGCGTGCGAGCGGGGTGGCGGCGCCGTCGAGATCGCCGGCGAACGCCGAGGGCAGGAGGGCCGGGACCCCGCGGCGCGACAGCGGGCTACGGGTGCCGATCAGCGCCGCTGGTGACTCCGGCCCGAGGACCGCGGTGACGCGCGCGGTCTCGGCGAGGTCGGCGAGGCGGCGGGGCAGGTCGGCGAGGTCGGCGCTGTCGGTGACCACCAGCTCGACGTCGTGGCCCCGCAGTCCCCCGGCCTCGTTCAGGTCGTCGACGGCGAGCTGGGCACCGCGGAGCAGATCCTCGCCGATGGCGGCCCGCGGTCCGGACAGCGGCGCGACGAGGCCGATGCGGACCTCGTCAGGGGTGCCGGTGCCACAGGCGACCAGCAGGAGCGCCGTCGCGACGAGCAGCGCGGTCAGCGGCCGGGTCAGGCTCAGGCTGCGGCCTGGACCCGCTCGGCGTCGGCCTGCTCGGCGTCGGCCTGCTCGGCGTAGCCCCCGGCCGGCAGCGAGTCGACCAGCTCGGCCCGCACGATGATCCGCTCCTGTGCCGACCCCTTCGGGTGGCAGGACGTGAGCGTCAGCAGCGCCTCGTCGGAGGCGGCGACCACGCCCCAGTCGTCCGGCGTCGTGACCCACGGGTTCTCACCGATGTCGGGATCGGGGTCGCTGACCACGTAACGGTGGTCACCGACCGGCGTGATCAACCAGATCTCGTCGCCGGGCTCGAGCTCGTCGACGCGGTTGAAGGGGCGACCGTAGGTGGTCCGATGGCCCGCGATGCCGACGTTGCCCACCTCGCCCGGCAGGGGAGTGTTGGGGTAGTGCCCGGCGCCGGCGCGGAGGGCGGCCGGGGAGGTGCCCTCGACGACCACGGTGGACAGGTCGATGGCCGGGATGATGATGCGGGTCAGCGGCGATCCGGCCTCGGGCGCTTCCCAGTCGGCGGCCTGGAGGTCGTCGAACTCGCTGTCGAGCCGGTCCTGGACCACCCGGTCGGTGTAGAGGTCGGTGAAGAACGGGTAGGTGAACAGGCCCGCGCCGGCGAGGAACAGCAGGACGGTCAGGCCGGAGACCAGCAGGCGGCCGAGGCGGCGTCGCCGCAGCGCATCGATCACGAACCCCGACGGCGTGGCGCGCCCCGCTCCGAGTTCAGGGTCGTAGACGAACGCCCCGGAGCTGTCAGGGCCCTCCGGCAGGTCCACCTGCGTCACGGCACGCTCCTGGATCGGCCACCCGGTGGTGGCGTACACCGGTCCAACGAGCCACCGCCGCCCCGGTTGCGCCGAGAGTACGACAGCGGTGGCCGGTCCCCGCGGGAACGGGGCGGCGGACATGAGTGCACCCACGCGTGGAGGGCCACCTCGGTCCGAGGTGGCCCTCCGTGGGTCGCGGTTCAGCCCTCGGTCCGGGTCCTCCGGGCGAGGCCGCCGAGCGCCACGAGCAGCAGACCGACCACCGTGAGGTCGCGGGCCCCGGCACCGGTGGTCGCGAGCTCGTGACCCGCAGCGGCGGGCACGGGCGTCAGCGCCGCCCGGTTGTCGCTCACCGGGAGGACGGCCACGTCCTCGACGACGACGTCGCCGTCGTCGGGCCCGTCATCGTCGACCGCACCGTCGTCGCCAGCCGCGCCGTCATCGTCGACCGCACCATCATCGCCAGCCGCGCCGTCATCGCCGACCGCACCGTCATCGTCGCCAGCCGCGCCATCATCGTCGACCGCACCGTCATCGTCGCCAGCCGCGCCATCATCGTCGACCGCACCGTCATCGTCGCCAGCCGCGCCATCATCGTCGACCGCACCGTCATCGTCGACCGCACCATCGTCGTCGCCAGCGGTGCCATCGTCGTCGACCGCACCATCGTCGTCGCCAGCGGTGCCATCGTCGTCGACCGCACCATCGTCGCCAGCGGTGCCGTCATCGTCGCCAGCCGCGCCATCATCGTCGCCAGGCTGCTCGGTGTCGATCACGCCGCAGAACACCAGCAGGTCGATACTGGGACCGGGACTCACGTAGCTGCCGCCGAGAGGATCGGCGACGGCCACCTCGGTGATCGCGCCACCGCCGACGACCACGTGCAGGGCGCCGACGGGCGAGATCGACGTCCACTCGATGCCCGTCGCGTACGACGACCCGTGCTCCGCCACCGCATCGGTGATGACCACGGTGGCAGCAGTCTTGCCGACGAACACGTTGGTGACGTAGAGGTCGCGCTCGTTGAAGTCGAACGTGTCGAGCAGCGGCAGCGGGGCGCACACCTCCCCCGGGGTGGGGTCGGGGGTCGACGGATCGAGGGGCGGCGTGCCCAGCTCGGGTGGGGCGACGCCGCAGAAGTACGCGGTCCCGATGCCAGCGGGGTCGGTGTAGGTACCGGCGTGCGGATCCGCCGGGTACACGACGTCCTCGTCGCCCTCCAGCGACGTGATCCGGAGCTCGGACACCTCGTCGACGGAGGTCCACGCGAAGCTCAGGATGTCGTCCCTGTCAAGACCGCCGCCCTCGACCTCGAGGACCTCGTAGGTGACCCCACCGACGGTCCACGAGGCGCCCACGCTGCCTCCGTCGTCACCGATGTCGTGGTAGGCGAGGACGGGCAGGGAGCCGCATGCCTCCGCGGCAGTGGCGGTCGGTCCGGCGCTGGTCGGGAGCAGCAGCGCGGCCGTCATGACGGCCAGGAGACCGACGCCGGTCAACCGGTGTCGCACGGTGGCGTGGCGGCTGACGTCCGCGTGGTCGCGGTCGTGGGCGATCGGGTTCATGGCGGGGTCCTCGGGTCGCGTGACGGCTCGTCCGTCGCTCGGAGGCCATCCAGCCTGAGATCGCCGACGTCGCCCTGAGCAAGACCTACTCACCATCGGACCGCCGATGCTCAGCTACCGGTGTGCACGAGCTCGGCCTCGGCGCTGGCGGTCACGCGTTGCATGCCGACCCGGGAGATGACCACGCCGCCGACCGGGACGCTGACCTCGACCTCGACGCGGCCGCTGCCTGCCCGGCAGTGGCAGGATTCGACGCGGGCCCGGTTCCGTCCGGCGACCGACCTGGCGACGATGTGCGGTGGGGCGGGCTGCGCCAGGTCCGCCGCGACGGCGGCCAGGGCAGCGGCGTCGGCCGCCCCCTGCGCCCGTGACGCCGCGACGAGGTACGCGCCGACGTCGACCACCACGATCGCGAGGCACAGCCCGCACCAGACCAGCAACAGCACCGGGGTCGCCAGCGCCCCGGATTCGTCGCCCTGCCACCGGCGGTTCACCACGGTCTCCCGTCCTGCTGTGGGGTCGCGTGGGCGCCCGGCCCGGCCGGGGCGATCGGCCCGTGGGGTGAGACCGGGCGGGGTGGGGCTGCGGGTGCCACCGGTCCCCGGGGGGCGGTCGGATCGATCGGCTGGAGCGGGGTGGCGGGACCGGTCGGGCCGACGTCGAGGATCGGTTCGACCCGGGCGACGCTGCGGGCCCGCAGCCGGTGCGTCAGCGGCCCGTAGCGGCGGTGGGCGACCACCTCCACCTCGACCTGGTCGCCGCTGCGGCGCAGCGGTGGCGCCACGCGGACGGTCAGGCGGCCGCCGGCGAGCTCGGGTGCCGCGTCCTGGACCGCCCAAGTGACCGCCTGGTCACCGGCGGTGGTCGACGCGACGCGGGCACCGACCCGGGCGGCCTCCTGGAGCACGAGCACGTCACGCACCAGGAAGCCCGCCGCGAGGACCAGCGCGGCCAGGATGGTCACGACCGGGAGGGTCATGACCCACTCGAGGGACAGGAACCCAGCCTCGCCGGCGGTGCGGCGGGGGCGGGCCGGTCCGCCCCGTTCGGGGCGGACCGGCCGGTGCGCGCGGGTGCGGTTCACCCGGCGACGATGGAGCGGGCGTGGTTGAGCAGCGTGGTGAAGAAGTTGGTGAGCGCGTCACCGCGCGACCAGAGGATGAGCGCGCCGCACATCGTCGCGGCGACCACGGCGAGCAGGCCGTACTCGGCCACGAGCGAGCCATCCTCGTCGTCCGTCCGGCTGCTGTCGGGCAGCGAGGGGACGGCGACGAGGTGCGGCCGCGGGCGCGGCTCGGTGACGGGCGGGTGCGCGGCGACGTCGGTCGTCGCGCGCGTGGGCAGGTGGTTCACGGGTTCCTCCGTTGGGATCGGTTGGTGCGGGATCAGGTGCTGACGACACCGAGGCCCACCTGCACGATCGGCGCACCGACCAGCAGCAGGGTCCCGGGCAGCAGGCACAGGGCGGTGGGGAAGGTCAGCCGGACCGGGAGCCGCTCGGCGGCGGCCAGGACCCGGGTCAGCTCGTCGGCCCGGACGTCCGCGGCGAGGCGCCGCAGCGTCGGACCGACCGGCGCACCGAGCCGGTCGGCGTCGGTGAGCACGTCGGCGAGACGGTCGACGCCGGGCGGCAGGTCCGCCGAGGTGTCGCCGTGCTCGAGGTCGAAGGCCAGGCGCCTGAGCGGTGCGGCCAGGGCGGGCAGCTCGTCGGCGGCGAGCCGGAGCGCGGCGGCTGGTGGGAGCCCGCCCCCGACGGCGGTGGCCGCCAACTCCGCCGCGTCCGCCACGGCCGGATCCGGAGGGGCCGGGCGGGGTCGGCCACGCAGCAGGGCGACACCGAAGAGGACGAGGCCGGCGACGGGGTGGATCGCGACGGCGGCGACGCTGGCACCCACGGTGGCCAGCAGCCGCCGCCCCACCGCGGACGGTGGGCGCGCGGGGGCGCCGACCGCGGCGACCACCCGCCGCGCCGCGAGCCCGCCGACGAGCAGCAGGGAAAGCCCGAGGCCACCGGTCACCATCCCGATCGGGGTGCGGTGGTAGGCGACGAGGTCGATCCCGAACAGGCGTCCGAGGAAGGGCACCAGCAGCAGTGGCGCGACCAGCAACCCGATGGCGACAGCACGGCCCTGCGCCGACGCGACCGCCACGGCACGTTGGGCGCGCCGGGCGTCGTCCTCAGCGTCCGCAGCGGCGTCGAGGGCGGCGAGCAGCGGCGATCCGGCCTCGGTGGCCACGCGGACCACGGTGGCCGTTCGCTCACCGAGCATCGCCACGTCGCCGGGGTCGGCACCCGCCGCGACCCGCAGGCGCACGCGGTCGAGCTCGCGACCGTGGGGGGCAGGGTCCCGGCTCACCGTGACCACCTCACGTGGATGCCGGCACCGTCGCGCTGCAGATCGACCTCGACCAGCGCGGCGACCTGGCGACGTCCGTCCCGGTCGCGATCGAGCGCGACGACCAGGTCGAGCGCCGCCGCGACCTGGGCGCGGGCGGCGTCGATGGGGACACCGGCCAACAGCGCCATGCCTTCGAGCCGGACGATGGCCTCGTCGGCGCCGTTGGCGTGGACGGTGGTCATCGATCCGTCGTGACCGGTGTTCATCGCCTGCAGCAGGTCGGCGACCTCGCGACCGCGGACCTCGCCGACCACCAGGCGGTCCGGCCGCATCCGCAGGGCGTTGCGCAGCAGCGTGGCGACGTCGACCTCGCCGACGCCGTCGGGGGTCGCGGGTCGCACCTGGAGGTGGACGGTGTGGGGGGCGGGGTGGCGCAACTCGGGTGCGTCCTCGATGACCACGACGCGGTCACGGTCGACCTCGGCGAGGAGGCGGGCCAGCAGCGTGGTCTTCCCGACTCCGGCGCGGCCCGCGACCACGAGGTTGCGGCGGGAGGCGACCGCGTCGAGCAGTAGTCCGCGCAGGTCGCCGGGGACGCTGCCGACGGCCTCGAGTTGGTCCCAGGAGGGGACCACGGCCGGCACCCGGCGCAGGGTGAGCGTCGGCCGGGTCGCCAGGGGCGGCAGGATGGCGTGCAGCCGGACACCGCCTGGCAGGACCGCGTCGGCGTAGGGGTGCGCCCGGTCGAGGCGGGTCCCGAGGGGGCCGAGGACCCGGCGCAGCACGCCGAGCAGGTGGGCATCGTCGTCGAAGCGCACGGACGTCACCGTCAGCCGGCCGTCACGCTCGACGTGCACCTCGTCGGCGCCGTTGACCATCACGTCGGTGACCGCCGGATCGCGCAGCAGCGCCTCGAGCGGACCGAGGCCGCCGAGCTCGTCGACGAGGTCGCGGACCAGCCGGGCCCAGACGTCGGGGGCGGCGACGACGCCCTCGGCGGCGAGGGCCCGGGCGATGGCACGCCGCAGGGCGCTGCGATCGCCACCGCCGGCGAGGAGGTCGTCGTCCTCGCGGAGGCGTCGGGCCACCGCGGTCCGCAGGCGCCCGTCGACGACGGTCGCGTGCTCGGTGGTGCGGTCGGTGGTGCGGTCGGTGGCTGGCACCGGTGCTCCGGGTTCCCCGCCCCCACGGGGTGCCCGCGTCGCGGGCGTGTCAGGTCGCGCGGTGGGTCAGCCGGACGGACCCGCCGGCACGAGCGGGAGCAGCGCCCGGACCGCCCGGCCCGGCAGGGCCGCGGGGACCCGTCCGACCAGGGCGGCGCGGGCGATCCGGTGCGACCACGGCAGGTCCACCCGGCGGCGTGCTCCGACGGCAGCGGTCAACGCGCGGGGGGCGACGGGGCCGTCGCCGACCACGACCACCGCCGCAGCCGCGGTGCGTTCGAGCGCGGCGGCGCCGGCGGCGTCCGGCCGCAGGACGAGCACGTCGACCTCGTCGGCGACGCCGAGATCGAGGACGGCGGTCGCCACCGACGGGTCGCTGACCGTGGCGTCGAACGGCGGGCTGCTGGTCCGCACGGCCCGCGCGCCGGGGACACCTTCGATCGCGCTGGCGCGGGACCACAGGTCGGGTGCCGTCAACGCGCTGGGGTCGATGCCGGGCGTCCCCGAGGGCAGGAGGACCGCGTCACCGCTGGTCACCAGCGTCGGCTGGCCGCGCCAGGCCGCCAGCCCCGCCAACGCGAGCGCCACGGTCGTGGTGCCGACCCCGCCCGCTGCGCCGCCGACCCGCAGCAGCGCCGCGGAACTCGTCGCCCGTCGCGGCGCCGAGGTGGCGGCCAGGACGATGTCGACCAGCACCCCGTCCTCGTCCGGCCAGGGCACCACCGCCGTCGGCTGCAGGCGGAGGCAGGCCGATGCGGCGACGGGTGCGGCGTCGTCGGCGGCGACCAGCAGGACCGTCGGCGTGCCGTCCCCGGCGGGTGCCGCCACGTCAGCGAGCCGCACCACCGGAGGCACGAGCGCGGCGGTCGCCTCGTCAACGGCCTGCCACCCGTGGGCCTCCACCGCGCGCCGCACCGCCTCGGCAGCCCGACCCCGCAGATCGAGGGCCACCGGCACCGCCGCCAGGGGTGTGGTCGGCGGTGTGAGGTCGGCGAGCGTGTCGCCAGCGGTGGGGTGGGCGGCGAGAGTGGTCACGGGCACCTTCCGGGTCAGCGGTGTCCGCACGGTACGAGCGCGCGCAGCCGACCTCGGATCGGGTCGCGCTCGGCCTGTGGACGACGACGCCGAGGACGGCTACCTCGGCGGTTCGGCCCGGTCGGTAGGGTGCCGCGATGGCCCCTCACGACGTCCCGATCACCATCCGCACGGCGACCGCCGCCGACGCCCCGCTCGTCCTGCGCTTCATCCGGGAGCTCGCGGACTACGAGCGCGAACCTGACGCCGTCGTCGCGACCGAGGACGATCTGCGCAGGACCCTGTTCGGGGACGCGTCGACCGCTCGAGCCGTGATCTGCGAGTGCGCCGGCGAGGCGGCCGGCTTCGCGGTGTTCTTCCCGACCTTCTCCACGTGGCTCGGGCGAGCCGGCCTCCACCTGGAGGACCTGTACGTCGCCCCGACGCACCGCGGACTTGGGGCGGGACGCGCTCTGGTCGCCCACCTCGCGAACCTGGCCGTGGCCGAGGGCTACGGGCGTCTCGAGTGGGCCGTGCTCGACTGGAACACGCCCTCGATCGACTTCTACGAGGCGCTCGGTGCCGCCCCTCAGACGGAGTGGACGACCTACCGCCTCACCGGCGAAGCGCTCACGGCGCTCGCGGCTGAGGTCGTGGCACCGGCCTGAGCTGGCCCCGCAGCGAAGGTCACCCGCCGGCGACGCCAGCCTCCAAGGTGGCCTCGACGAGGTCGACCAGCTGATCGTCCGACAGCTCCGCGTAGGTCCCGATCTCGAGGACGCCGTCCCCGAAGCCGACGTAGATGACGCCCTCCTCGGACGCGACCTCGGCCCAGACGCCGAGCCCGCCGACCGACCGACCGAACCCGTTCGGACCGGTGTCGACCACGTCGAGGCTGATGTAGACGGCGGTGCCGGTTCGGAACTGCGAGTCGTCGCCGGTGTACTGGCAGGTCAGCGGCGTGGGGTCACCGGCTGCGGGACCGCTGAACCCGGTGATGTCCACGCCCGTGATGGCGATGACGGTCGCCTCCGACGGGCACGCCAGGGGTGGCCGATCCGTCGCTCCGTCCGCGTCACCCAGGTCATCCGGGCCGTCGGGGTCGTCCTCGCCATCGGCGAGCGGGTCCGGCTCGTCGAGCGCTCCTGCTGCGCCACCGCCATCGTCGTCGCCCTCCGCTGCGGCTGGATCGGCCGTGACGGGATCGTCGTCGCTGCCGCAGCCCATCAGGGCCAGCGCCACCGCACACACCACGACCCGCGTGATCATCCTCACGTGCACGCTCCTCACCCACCTCGGCAGTCCGGACCAGCGCGGAAGCCTGCCCGCGCGGCTCGGCACCGACCGACCCGTCCCTGCCAGTGCACCTGGACGGGGTCAGGTCGCACGCTCGACGGCCGCGCCGCGCGACCGAGGTGTCGTACCCTCGCCCGGGTTGCTCCAGGGAGCGTCGGGGGGAACGTCGGGGGATCGATCGGACGTACGGTGGTGTCGAGACGGAACAAGCAGGACCCGTTCGCGGGCTTCACCGACGTGCACGAGATCGGTCAGGGCGCCTTCGCGACCGTCTACCGGGCGGTCGACGAGCGCAGCGGCTCCCCCGTCGCGTTGAAGGTCCTGCACGCGCCGAACGACCGCCGGTTCGACGACCACGTGCTGCAGCTCGAGGCGCGGGCGCTCGGGGCGGTCAGCAACCACCCGCACATCGTCACCCTGCACCGGGCGGTGCTCCGCGCCGACGGCCACCCCATGCTCATCCTCGAGCTGTGCGAGAGCTCGCTCGCCGATCGCCTCGAGATCACGGGACCGTTGCCGGCACGCGAGGCCGTGGCCGTCGCGATCAAGCTCGCCGGCGCCCTCGAGACCGCCCACCGGTCGGGGGTGCTGCACCGCGACCTGAAACCGTCCAACGTGCTGACCACCGTGTACGGCGAGCCGGTCCTCGCCGACTTCGGCATCGCAGGGCTGCGCGAGGCGACCTCGGGCGGCTCGCGGTTGTCGGGGTTGACCGTCCACCACGCCTCGCCGGAGGTGCTGCTCGGTTCGGAGGCGACCGCGGCCAGCGACATCTACGGCCTGGCCTCGACCCTCTACGAACTGCTCGACGGTCACGCACCCTTCTTCGTGGTTCGGGAGGAGGACCCGGCGGACGTCCAGCGACGCATCATCACCGAGCTGCCACCTCGCCTCGAGGCGCCCGGTGCCACCCCGGCGTTGCGGGACCTGCTGCGACGTGCGCTGGCCAAGGACCCGACGCAGCGTCCGTCGACCGCGCTGGCGTTCGCCCAGGAGCTGCGCGAGATCGAACGGGAGTCGGGGTGGCCCCTGACCCCCTGCCGGGTCGACGGACTGTCCGACCTGCCGCCGCTGCCCACACGCGCCGAGCCCGCCGCGGTGTCCGGTCGTGCCGCTGCCAACACCGGCGTACCGAACCTCGGTCTCGACGCCCGCCCCTTCGACACCGTCGTCCCCGTGGAGCGCGAGATCGAGCGGCGCGACGGACGAGGCCGCCAGGTCCTGCCGGGACGGGCGGCTCCGCTGCTCGCCCCGACGGACGCTCCCGCTCCGGCGCCTCCCGCGCCCCCGACCGGCGAACCGGCGGATCTGCCCCCACCCGACGAGGAAGCGCCGCGGGCGGACCTGCCGCCGCCAGCGGCCCCACCCGTCGGCTCACCGCGTGACCTGCCGCCACCGCCCATGGCACCCTGAGCCCGAAGGACGTCGTCGCGTACGCTCCTGCGACGGCCGGCGCGGCGCGGAACGGGTGAGCGGTGGCGAAGAGGAACCGCACGCAGGACCCGCTCGCCGGGTTCGACCAGGTCGCCACGATCGCACGGGGCGCTGCGGCGACGGTGCTCAGCGGCCGCGACGTCAACTCGGGCCAGCTCGTGGCCATCAAGCTGCTCGAGCACCCCGGCGGAGGGGACGTCGACCAGGCGGCCTTCGATCGCGAGGTGCGCGCCCTCGGCGCGCTCAGCCGCCACCCGAACGTGGTCACCCTCCACCGCGCGCAACTCACCCCCGACGGCCGGCCGATGCTGGTGCTCGAACTGTGCGACGGCTCGTTGGCCGATCGGCTCGCCGAGCAGGGACCGCTCGCCCTCCGGACCGTCGTGGCGGTCGGCGTCGCGCTCGCGGGTGCCCTCGAGACGGCCCACCGTGCCGGCGTCGTGCACGGCGACGTGCGTCCCGGCAACGTGCTCGTGACACGGTACGGGGAGGTCGCCCTCGCCGACTTCGGCGTCGCGGCGCTGCGCGAGGCCGCGGCGGACCCCGCCGGGCCCATCCCCGCCACGTGGAACGCCGAGGCCGCCCCCGCGAGGGGCATCCAGCACACCGCCCCCGAGGTCCTCCGTGGCGCCGGAACGACGGTGGTCAGCGACCTCTACAGCCTCGCCTCGACGATGTTCGAGCTGCTGACCGGGTCGCCCCCGTTCGGTGGCTCGGCCGGGGACGATGCCGAGGTCGTCCGGGAGCGGATCCTGCGCGACCCCGCTCCCCCGCTCGAGGTACCTGGCATCCCGACGGGACTGCACGAGCTGCTGCACCGGACGTTGTCCAAGGACCCGACGGCGCGGCCGGCGAGCCCGCTCGAGCTCGCCCAGCACCTGCGCGCGATCGAGCAGGCGGCCGGCTGGGGCGCGACACCGTGCCGCGTCGGGCAGGCCGACGGTTCCTGGCGGTTCCCACTGGACACCGGGGCGGTCGCCACACGGCGCGGCCGTGCCGCCGCGGTCACAGGCCTTCCGCCGCTCCAGCTCGGCGCCCCGCCCCTGGACGGCGAGGAACGCGAGCACGGCCCCGAACGACGCAGGGAGCCTCGCATCGGCCCCGCCTACGCCCAGAGCTCACGCCGCGCGGACCCGGGTGCCTGGCGAGCCCCGGACCCGGCGGTCGCCCGACCGGACCTGCCGCCACCGACACCGGGACCAGCCCCCGCAGTCAGCCCACCGGACGCCGACCGCGACGACCTGCCGCCCGGCGCCCGGGACGAGCCCGTCGGCTTGCCTCCGCCTGCTCCCGTCGACGAGCCCGTCGACCTCCCGCCGCCGGGCGGCGAGGGCCGACGGTGACCGACCGGGGAGCGACCCGCCAACGGGTGGCCAGGCGGGTCCGTGGCCGCAACGTGCGCCGCAGCTGCTTGCGGACGGCGCGCACGACCGTCCAGGCTCGGTCGGCCTCGGCGTCCTCGACCGGACGGGACGAGTAGACGGCCCGGTCCACCACCGGGCCGAGCGCGGCCAGGTCCTCGGCGATGGCCCCGCGACGCTCGGTGAGTGCTGCCATCAGATCCTCGGTCGAGCGGGACTCCACGTCGGCGACGTCGACGTCGTGGGCCACATCGAGCAGCTCGTGCCACGCACCGACGACCCGCGTCCGCGCGTCCCCTCGGCGACGACGTCGACGACGCCAGCCGCGGCGGGCGCTGGCGATCAGGAGCGGGACGAGGATCAGCGCCGCGACCAGCCCCGCGATCAGCGCCACCACCGGGGGCCGGGCGGACGCCTCGGGGGGCGGCGGCCCGACGACGATGGTCTCGGTCTCGACGCCGAGCTCAGCAGGGGCCTGGTCGGGCGTGGCGTCCGGCTGCTCGAGCCGTTCGGGCTGCTCGAGCTCGTCGGGGGAGGTCGCATCCTCCGCGCTCGGGGAGGGGTCGACCACGACCCAACCGACCCCTTCGACGGCGACCTCCGCCCACGTCCACGCGTCCTCGCCCCGCAGCGTCTGGGGCTCGGCGGCCAGCGGCTCCTCGAGGCGGAACCCCGTCACGAGGCGGGTGGGGAAGCCGTAGTGGTCGGCGATCAGCGCGTACGCCGCCGCGAACTGTTCGGGGGCGCCCGTCGACAGACCGTCCGCCGAGGGTGGACCGACGAGCTCGAGGAGGTCGGCCAGCGATTCCGGGCCCCCCGCGGACGCACCGTCCTCGGCGTCGATCTCGATCGCTCGGCCGACCTTCAGCTCGTCGACCAGGGTCCGCAGGAACCCGACGCGGTCCGGACCACGGCGACCGCACGGCGCCCCGCCGACGGTGAGGTCGGTCCCGGCCACCGCGGCGTCGCCCCCCGCGGTCAGGGCGAGCAACCGGCAGACACGTTCGCCGGCGCCCCGGGTCTCGGTGGGGCGGCGCACGACCTCGAGGTGACGCACCAGACCGCTCGCCCGGGCGCTCGGCAGCTCGTCGTCGAGCTCCTCGTCGCTGAGGGTCCGCGTCGGCTGCGCCACATCGAGCCGGTAGGCGGCCCCCGGCATCGGTTCGGCGAGCCGGAACGCCTCACCTTCATCGTGCACGACCGACGCACCCGCGATGCTCTCGACGCGGGCGACGTACGGCAGCCAACCACCGGTCGCGATCGGATCGAGGTCGCGGACCACGACGCTGGGGCCGCCGGCGACGGGGAACGCCACCGGCAGCAGACCGCCGGTCGGTTGGAGGCGGTCCTCGACGCGGCTCCAGATCCGGCCGTCGTAACGGTCGAGGACAGCGATCGGCACGTAACCGGACCACTCGCGGTCGACCTCGACGGTGGCCACCGTCCGGTCGGGCTCGTCGACGCGCAGCCGCCGGGTGACCAGCAGGGGACCCTCCGGATCGAGCTCGGTCGGTGGCGGCGCGAGCCGCACCCGCACCGGTTCCTCGGCGACGTACGGGCCGCGTTCGGCGGCCACCGCCCCGATCGCCACGGCGATGACCACCACGACGGCGGATCCCGCGAAGCGGATCAGCAGCAGCGACCGGTCCTGCTCGGGGATCCGGCGGTAGCCGCGCAGCAGGGTGAGCACCCCTGCCACGAAGGCGAGGAGCAGCGCCTCGGTGGTGACGACCTCGGTGATGTCCCCCGTGCGCCCGCCGAGGGTGACGGTGTAGCCGGCGAGGAAGCACGCCAGCGCGACCGCGACGGGTCGCGCGACCGAGCGGGACCGGGCGATGGTCGAGGTCACGACACCGGCGGTGCACCAGACCACGACCGTGCCGGGCACGCCGGCCCAGGCCACATCGAGCAGCGGCAGACCGGTCGACAGGATGCGCGGCACCCCGTCACGCAGGCCTCGCAGGACCTCGGTGCCACCGAGCGGATCACCCACGACCACCAGGAGCAGCACGAGCGCCAGCACCGTGCCACTGAGCAGCAGCTCGGCCGACAGCGACAGCCGCCGCAGCCGGGTGGTGAACAGGGAGACCAGGGTCGCGCCTGCGACCGCCACCCCGAGCTGGACCACACCCGTCCCGGTGCCCGTCACCGCCAGCCACGGGACGGCCGCCAGCGCCACGAGGCCGACGCCGAGCAGGTGCTCGGCGGTCGGGCGGAGGAACGGCGTGAGGCGGCTCACGCGCGGATCGCCACGTTCCAGGCTGCGGTCAGGGTCGGCGCGTCCTGGCCGTGCACGAAGGTGACGCCCGCCGAGCCGGCGTGGGGCGGATCCTCCTCGGTGATCGACAGGAGCAGCACCCGCGAGAACCGCTGCCGCAGCGCCGCGACGGCCGCCAGCTCGTCGGGATCGGCAGGGCCGGTCACGACCACCGCGACGGCACCGCTGCGGGTGCGCCGCACGGAGGTCAGCTCGTCGGTCAGCCTCCCCGGCGCGTCAGCGTCGGCCAGTGCGAGCAGCTCGAGGGCCGGGTCGACCGCCTGGTGGTTCGGCCCACCGATGCGCTCCCCACCGGTGGTCCGCAGCTCGAACGGCGCCCGACCGGTGGTCGCGGCGACCACGGCCGATGCCGCCGCATCGATCGCGAGCTCCAGGCCCTCGGCGTCCGCGTACCGGGCGGCGCGGGTGTCGACCACCACGACCACGAACGGCTGGGCGTCGTCGACGTCCTGACGCACCACCAGCTGGCCGGTGTGGGCGACCTTCGCCGTCGACGGCCAGTGGATGCGTCGGATGTCGTCCCCCGGGACGTACTCGCGCATCTGATGGAAGGTCATCGTGCCGTGCGGTGTCGTGTCGTCCGCGACACCCTCGAGGCTGCGGGTCAGCGAGTCGTGCAGCGCCCGGAACTCCAAGACCCGCGGCAGGACCAGCAGCTGCCCCTCGCCGCCGTGGCGCTGCTCGACCCGCACCAGACCGAAGGGATCGCTGCGGCGCAGCACCACCGGGGTCACGGTGTGCTGGCCGCGGCGATCGGTCGGCAGGACGCTGGTGCGTACGTCCTCCTCACCGCGGCGCAGCCGCGGCAGGCCGACCTCGACCTCGACGCCTCCGACCTCCTGGACGCCGACGGCGCCGGGGAAGGAACGGCGGGCCCGGTTGCGCAGGCTCAGGTGCGCGATGGCGAGCTCGCCCTTGCGCACACGGCTCGGGCTGATGCGACGCTCGATGCGCACGTCGGCGGGCCGCACGAGCGTGGACAGGGCGACGAGGACCACCACCAGGAGCGCCACGCCGATCGCGAGCGCCGCCGGCCAGCGCAGGGTGACACCGAGCGCGGTCACCGCCAGAGCGAGGACCAGCGCGGACCAGCCGAGACGGGTCACCTCAGGCCGTCCGCGGCACGGGGACCGACGCGATGACACCCTCGATCACGTCGATCGCGGTCCGACCGGCCAGCTCCGCCTCGGACGCGAGGATCAGCCGGTGGGCGAGCACCCAGGGCGCCAGGATGCGGACGTGGTCGGGCGTGACGAACCCCTGGCCGAGGCTGAGCGCCAGCGCACGCGCGGCCCGGGCCAGCGCGAGCGTCCCACGCGGCGAGACCCCGAGCCGGACCTCGGGGAGCGTTCGGGTGTGGTCGGTCAGCGAGACGATGTACGACTCGATCGCCGGCGACAGCTCGACCTCGGTCACCTGGATCAGCAGCTCCTTGAGCTCCGCCTCGGTCAGGACGGGTCGCACCGAGGGAGCCGACTCCCCCGCCAGCTGGGTCTGCAGCATGCGGATCTCGGCCTGGTTGTCGGGGTAGCCGATCGGCAGCTTCATGAGGAACCGGTCGAGCTGGGCCTCCGGCAGCGAGTAGGTGCCCTCCATGTCGACCGGGTTCTGGGTGGCGAGCACCAGGAACGGGCGCGGGATCGGGTACGTCGTCCCATCGGCGGTGACCTGACGTTCCTCCATGACCTCCAGCAGGGCCGACTGGGTCTTGGGTGACGCCCGGTTGATCTCGTCCCCGAGGACGATGTTGGCGAAGATCGGGCCCGCCCGGAACCGGAACTCCCCCGTCCGCTGGTCGTAGATCGCGTTGCCGGTGATGTCGCTCGGCAGCAGGTCCGGGGTGAACTGCACGCGCCCCATCTCGAGCTGGAGCGCCTGGGCGAGGGTGCGTGCCAAGGTCGTCTTGCCGACCCCCGGACGGTCCTCGATCAGGACGTGCCCCTCGGCGAGCAGCGCCACCAGCAGGAGGCGGACGACGTCGTCCTTGCCGTGGATGACCCCGGCGACGGCACGCCCGAGCTGGTCGCAGCGCGACGCCGCGGCGGCCAGTTGCTGATCGCTGAGCATGTGGGACCTCCGCGCCCGTGGCTCACGGGCGGGTCTGTCGGGGCGCGGTCAGCCGCGCCGGAAGGGTCGGAACAACCAGGTCAGGGACGTGGCGAGGGTCGCCGGGGGCGGCGCGGCGGAACCACCCGCGCCATCGCCGCCACCGCCGCCGTTGCCCGGCGGGTCGTCCGGTGGCATGCACTCGGGGTCGTCGATGGGGAGACCACCCTTGTCCTCGTACGGGCACGGCTCGAAGCAGTCTTCGTGGTCAGCCGGGATGCCCTCCTTGCCCTCGTACGGGCACGGCTCGAAGCACTCGGGATCGTTGACGTTGTACTCGTCGTCGTACGGGCACGGGTCGACGCACGGACGCTCTGGCTCCCCACCCGGGAGCTGGCACACGGGGATCGTCCGGCTCGTGGAGGAGTCGACGCCGCCGACGATGCCGACCAGTCCGCCGACCTGCACGCGGACCTCGAGGGTGCCGCGGCCGCTGCCGTCGAGGTCCCCCTCTTGTTCCCCGTACGCGGTGTAGTGCGCCCCCGACTGACAGTCGGTGTGCCGCGCACCGCGGACCTCGAAGGTCCAGGTCGTCTGGCCGTAGGTACGACTGCACGGCACGCCGGATCCGTCGTGCCGGACGCCCACGAGCCACTCGCGGCCGATCCCGACGAGGCTCCGCTGCTCGTAGCGGCCCGTCCGTGCCGCTTCGAGACGGTTGACGGCGATGGGCAGGACCCGCTCCACGATCTGGCCCCCCGCTCGGTCGAGGTCGATGCGGCGCGACTCCGGCGCGGCGCTGCCGCCACCAGTGAAACCGACCACCACCGAGATCCGGCAGGCGCCCTGAAGGTCGAGGATCGCCGGGACCGGCATCCCGAACGCGACGTCGTCACCCGAGATCGAACCTCCGGACAGCGTCAGCTCGTCCGATCCACCGAAGGCCCGGTCGCAGGTCGCCCGGCCGCTGACACCGGCGACGAGACCGTTGTCGACGTCCTGGTCGAGGCCGGGGACGGTCACCCGCACGCCCAGTGGACTGGAGCCCGGGTCGGTGAGGGCGGTCGAGATCCGGGTGCTGCTGTCGACGGTCGGATCGCAGGCGACCGCCGCGTCCGTCAGGCGCGATCGGTGGGCGGGAAGGTCGCGACCGTTCCAGCGTGGCGTGAGCTCGACGGTCCAGCCGCTGACGCGACACCGGTCGACGTCGAAGGTGACCGGACCACGCAGCACCCCGGTCCGGCTGGCGGACTCGAAGCTGCCGCGGACGAGGCGGGCGCTGATCTCGTCGTACCGCGAGAGGCCGAAGAGCTCGGTGAGCTGACGGTTCTGGCTGAGCGGCGCGAGGGTGATCCGCTCCGCCCGCCCGGTCAGCGACACGCCCACGTTCGACGCCGAGGTGTCGCGGCCCGGCCGGACCGACGCCGTGCAGCCACCCGCTGCCACGGGTTCCGACACGCGCTCACCGGAGGTGGTCGCCACCCGGAACTGGACGCGTCGACCGAGCAGGTCGGCCCCACCGAAGCCCGCGCCGTCCGCACCGAAGCTGGTCCCGCGCTGCGACACGTCGAACCGCTGCCGGATCCGACCGAGGCTGTCGCCCTCGCAGCCCTCGACGCTGACGATGAACCCGTCCGGCCGCTGGTCGCAGTCACCACGCGACAGGCACGAGGACCACGACAGCTGCCAGGTGCCGTCGCGCAGCGTGGCGGACACGTCCACCGGCGGGTCCGGTGTCACCGGCGGGGTGGTCACCAGCAGCGCGCCCGACGGCGCGGACACCACCGACCCCTTGACCGCGCGCACGCTGACGCGGTAGGTGCGGTCGGGCCGGGCCGGGAGCTCGAGGCTGGAGCGCGCGCTGGTCGGGTTGGCGTCCACCTCCTGCTCGACGGTGTCGGCGCAGTCGGTCCCCTGATCGGCCAGCTGGCACATGGTCACCAGGTAGCGGCCCGGCAGGCACGAGCCCCCCGACCAGCTCCACTCGACGCGCACGGCCCGCGAACCGACGGCTTCGGCCTCGTCGATGACCGGCGAGGCGACCGAGGCGACCTCCTCGGCGGCGCACTCGTCCGCCGCCTCGGGATCGACCTCGGCCTCGGTGACCCCGAGGCCGGCCTCGCTCAGCTCCTCCTGGATGGCCTCCGCGGCCGATGCGCCGAGGTCCTCCTCGCGGTCCATCTCGGCTTCGAGGTCGTCGGCGGCCAACTCGTCGAGCGCGCGGCCGATCTCGACGGTGAAGTCCCGAGCCGGTGCCGACCCCTTGTCCACGCTCCACTCGCCGCCCGGCGCACAGCGGTCGGTGACCTCGGCGAGGGCGCTGGCATCGCGGGTGTCGACCACGCAGTCCCACGGCGAGCTCGGGTCGTGCAGGTGCAGCAGGGAACCGGCCGACCCGGGTTCGATGACCGTCCCGGCGTCCGGCCAGGGACCGACCACGCAGCGGTCGGCGCTCGACCCGCCGAAGGTTCCCAGCTGCTCACCCCCACGGTCGAACACGTGGTAGGCGAGGTTCCCACCGCTGGCGGTCAGCGCTGCGGTCGCCTCGTCGGTGGCGACGAGGCCGAGCAGCCGGCCACCGACCTCCGGTGTCGTGACGACCGAGGTCGCGGCCCCAGCTGGGCGCACGAGGGCCGGACCTGCACCGGTGGTCACGGCGAACACCGGCCACGACGATTCGGGGTAGTTCACCCCCGTGACCTCGCGGACCGGGGTGTCGATCGCCACCACCTCCGGGTCCCCCTCGGACCGGAACGAACGCACCTCGACGTTCGTCCCCTCGGCGTCCGACTCGAAGAGCCCATGGACGCGGGCCGTGCCCTGCGAGAGCAGCGGGGCGGCGAGGCCGTCGGCGCGCTCGGTCCAGCGGTCCTCGCCCTCGGCGAGCGGATCGAAGGTGACCACGCGGCCGTCGTCGCTGGCCATCCACAGGACCCCCTCGTGGACGACGGCGGTGCCGGCACGAGCGACGGGGTCGGACAGCTCGGGCCCGGCCGCGTCACGCGCGACGCTGACCTCGAACGACGAGGCCAGCGTGGCCGGTGTCAGCGCGAAGACCTCGGCCGGCACGTCGGCGCCACCGAAGACGACGAACACACCCTCCGGACCGCCGACGACGATGGACGGACGCCCCTCGAGGTCACCGAGGCCGAACGCCCGGTAGGTCTGCGGCGGTGATGCCTCGGCGTTGACGATGGGCAGACCCGCCGGGCTGAGCGCCGCGACCCGCAGCTCACCGTCGCGCACCAAGACGAAGAAGGCGCCCGCCTCGGTGTCCACGATGCGCACGTCGCGGGCGAACTCGCCGATCAACTCATCCGACAGGCCGAGCAGCTGCCCGATGGCCGTCAACCCCCGCGTCGCATCACGCGCGGCCACGTCGACCACCGTCGGGGCGGAGCACAGAGCCGCGACGGTCACCACGGGGCGCACGACGGTGGCGGTGGCGGGACGGCTCGGCTCCCCGAGCACCACGACCGCGGCCACCAGCGACAGGACCAGCGCCACGACGACGGCCGGCGTCGGCCGGATCCGACGGCCGCTGGTGGCCACCATCTCGTTCCCCCATCGCAACGGTCGGTCGGACGACGCCACGGGGTGCCGACGACCACTCGACATCCGACCGTGCGCACCGTCACGCGCGGTCCCCCGGTACACCTCGGCATGCGAGGCCTCGAACGGTACCGCGAAGCGGCGCCGCGAGCTGCCTGCGCGCAGCTAGCCTCACCGCACGACCACCGTGAGAGGGAACCGTTGACGACCGACGGCGAGCCGGACCAGCCGCTCGCGCCCGGCGTGTCGGACCGTGCCGACGTGGTCGCTGCGGCCACCGCCGCGGCGGCCGAGCGCTCCGGCGAAGCGGGCCGCACCGAGGAACGCTACGCGCGCCCCGACGCCGACCGCCTGTCGGCCGGCATGCTCGAACGCGTCCGCGCACGACGGACCGGCAACACCGAGGCCGCGTTCTTCGACCTCGACAAGACCATCATCGCGCGGTCCTCGACCCTCGTCATGGGTCGCACCTTCATGAAGGACGGTCTGCTCAGCCCCTCCACCGTGCTCAAGGGCCTCTACGCCCAGGCCGTCTACCAGCTGGTCGGCGCCGACCACGAGAAGATGGAGCAGATGCGCCGTGCCGCCCTCGACCTGACGCAGGGCTGGGATGCCGAACGGGTCCGCACCCTGGTCCGCGAGACCGTCGAGGAGGTCATCGCCCCCCTCGTCTACGCCGAGGCGCTGGCACTGATCGAACAGCACCGTGCCGCGGGCCGCGACGTGTGGATCGTCTCGTCCTCGGGCGAGGAGATCGTCGAGCCGTTCGCCCGCTACCTCGGGGTCCGTGACCACCTCGCCACCCGGTCGGGCGTCGACGACCAGGGGCGCTTCGACGGGACCCTGGAGTTCTACGCCTACGCCGGCGCCAAGGCGACCGCGATGCGGCAGGTCGCCGAGGTCCGCGGCTACGACCTCGCCAACTGTTACGCGTACTCGGACTCCATCACCGACCTGCCCATGCTGTCCGCGGTCGGGCACCCGACGGCGGTCAACCCCGACCGTGAGCTACGCGCCGCCGCGCTCGCCATGGGGTGGGAGACCAGCGACTTCGTCGCACCCGTGCGGCTGCGCGACCGTCTCCCGCAGGTCGAACGCCGCCGGGACAAGGTGCTCGTCGGGACGCTCCTGGCCGCAGCGGTCGGCGCCATCGCCTGGCGCATCCTCGGCGGCGACGGCGAGCAGGGGCACGACGAAGCCGCCTGACGGTGGCCGCGTCAGCTGTAGTCCCGCTGGTAGGTGATGCGGCCGTCCTCGTCGAAGTCGAGGAAGGTCGCGCGCGGCAGGTCGTTCCAGCGACGACCGGCGGCGGTGTAGGACACGGTCCACTCGATGGCCAGCCCACGACCGTCGGCAGCCTCGACGACGCGCTTGGCGTCGATCTTGATGTCGTCCTTCCCGCCGAAGTAGTCCTTGAGGTAGGCCTGGATCAGCAGGTTGCCACGGTGGGGCGGGTTGTACGGCTCGAGGTAGAGCGCGTCCGCCGCGTAGAGCTCCGGCAGATCCGAGACGTCCGCCGTCTCGAACATGCCCTTCAGACGCTCCCAGACGTCGGCCGGGTGCCCCACGTGGATCCTCCAACTGCTCGGCGTCCCGCGACATGCGCCGGACGGGTGTGCCCCGCACCGGGGGCGACGGGGTGACCGGCGCGTACCGCCGGTGAGGTGCGCGCGAAGGATAGACGCCGACGGACCACGACCCACAACAGCGACGCGTGCGGCGCTCGGGCAGACTCGCCACCCCCGCCTCCAGCCGACCCCGGAGCTGCCGTGTCCACCTCCTCCCTGCCCGCCGCCACCGAGGTCCCCGACGGCCTCGAGGACGTCGCCGAGGCGCTCACCCGTGAGCTGCCCCGGACGCGAGCCTGGCTGGAGGAGCTGGTCCGCATCCCGTCGATCTCGTCGTCGCCCGACCACGTCGAGGCCTGCCGGCGGTCCGCGGAGCGCACCGCGCAGCTGCTGACGGAGGCCGGGCTCGATGAGGTCCGGCTGCTCGAGCTGTCACCCGCCGCGGACGGCTCCGTCGTGCACCCCTACGTGACGGGGTCGTGGCTCGGGGCCGGCCCCGACGCCCCGACCGTGCTGCTGTACGCCCACCACGACGTCCAGCCGGTCGCGACGGCCGGCAACTGGACCAGCGAGCCGTTCGTGCCGACCGAACGGAACGGTCGCCTCTACGGCCGCGGCGCGGCCGACGACAAGGCGGGGATCCTGGCCCACGTGGCCGCCCTGCGGGCCTGGCAGCAGGCGCGCGGCGGCGCGCCGGTCAACGTCAAGGTCATCATCGAGGGCGAGGAGGAGATCGGCTCTCCCAACCTCGACCACTTCCTGGCGGCGCACGCCGACGAGCTCCGCGCCGACGTCATCGTGCTGACCGACCTCACCAACTGGCAGGTCGGGTGGCCGGGACTCACCTACGCCCTGCGCGGCATGGCGGACGTGTTCGTGACCGTCCGGACCCTCGCCCAGCCGGTGCACTCGGGCATGTGGGGCGGCCCCGTTCCGGATGCCCTGACCGCCATGACGCGGCTGCTGGCGGGCCTCCACGACGACCGTGGCGTGGTGACCGTGCCGGGCTTCGCCGACGACGTCCGCCCGCTGTCGGACGACGAGCGCGACCGCCTCGCCGCGCTGGACCTCGACGAGTCCACGCTCCGGGCCGACGCCCGGGTGTTCGACACCGTGCGGCTGACCGGCGACCCCGACCGCTCCCTCGTCGAGCGGCTGTGGATGCAGCCCACGATCACCCCGACCGGCATGGACGTGCCCAGGGTCGCCGACGCGTCCAACACGCTGCTGGCCGAGGTCCGAGCCAAGCTCTCGGTCCGGCTCGCGCCCGGACAGGACCCGGATCGGGCGCTCGGGGCGCTCGCCCGCCACCTCGAGAGCTCCGCACCGTTCGGCGCCGAGGTGGAGGTCGCCATCGGCGAGAACAACGCCGCCTGGGTCACGGAGCCGGGCGGCCCGGCGTGGGACGCCGCGGTCGCGGCGATGACCGCGGCCTACGGCCGGGCGCCCGCGGCGATGGGGTGCGGCGGTTCCATCCCGTTCGTGCAGCCCTTCTCCGACGCGTTCGGTGGCGCGCCGTGCCTGCTGGTCGGCGTCGAGGATCCGGGCTCCAACGCCCACGGCGAGGACGAGTCGCTCCACCTCGAGGACTTCGCCAAGGCCTGCCTCACCGAGGCGTTCCTGCTGGCCGAGCTAGCGGCGCGGGCGGGAGAGCTCCGCACGGCCTGACGCGCGCTCGGACGCCGGCGGGCGGGTCGGCAGGTGCGGCTGGCTCGCCCGGCGCGGCGACGCCACCTCGATCGCAGCCGCGGTGGCCGGTGGCCGGATCGGGTCGAGGCGCGCTGCGGTTCGGCGCAGCGTCTCGGCCGCGCGGCGTCGCGCGCCCCGGCGCCCACGCCGGCGCAGCCGGGCGATCTCGGCCGCGCGCCGGGCGCGTTCAGCGCGGTGCTCGGCCTGGGCCTGTTCGGGGGTCTGCATCGGCGACCACCTCCTCGTTCGTCCGTGTTCCACGTCGTTCTCCGTTCCGTTCGATGTTCATCTAACCAGACCGTGTCACAGCTGTCGAACGTAGGGGCCACCTTCGTTCGGCCACCGTCGAACGCTGTGCGCTCCGACGGGTCGACCGCTCTCGAACGTTCGGTCGGCCAGGTACGGTGCTCACGTCCGACGCCCGTCGAACCCCCGCCGTCGAGATCCGGAGCGCACCGTGCGACTCGTGGACCTACGCGGCACGCCCGCGTCCACGCCGCCCACCATCGAGGTGCGGGCGTCGGAGGCCGCCGAGCTCACCCGGCTCATCGGCGCCATCGCCGGCGAGGACCACCACAGCGGCTACGACGTCGGCAAGGATCGCCTCGCCGGGCTCCGGACGGCCCTGCCCGACGGCCTGCTCGACCGCATCCGCGCGGTGGGGGCCGGCGACGACAAGGCCTTCTTCGGTCTGTCGAACCTGACGGTGCGGCTCGATCCCCCTGGCGACATCGATCAGCTGCTCGACCTGCTCGACCGCGAGCCCGAGGCCTCGTGGCGGCTGCTGCTCTCGCTCGCGGTCTTCGACGCGGACTGGGACGATGCGCCCGCCGACGGCCGAGCGATCGCTGCTGGCGACCTCGACGCCCTCGAGGCGATCCGTGGCTGCTGCGACACCCCTGACCGGTACGCCCCGGAAGCGGTACGAACCCTCGTCGCGACCGATCCGGCCGCCCACGGTCGCGAGGTCGCCAGCATCCTGCGCGAGGTTCGCGACGCCATCTGGGGCAAGCTGCGGGAGGAGGCGATGGGTGCCATCGAGCGTGACGTCACCTACCGGAGAGCCCGGATCGACGCCGGTGACGACCCCGCCGCGGTGGTGCTCGAGGCGACCAACGGCTTCGCGCTCGACGACGACCCCACGATCGAACGCGTGCTCCTCGTACCGAGCTTCTGGCTGCGCCCGTGGATCATCGTGGACCAGTTCGTCGATCTGCGGACCCTCGTGCTGTCGACCCCCGTCGGAGACAGCTTCCTCGCCCTCCCCGCGGAGCAGCCGCCACCGAGCCTGCTCAAGCTCTCCAAGGCCCTGTCCGACGAGGGGCGGCTGCAGCTGCTGCGTCGCATGAGCTGCGGACCGGTGTCGCTCAGCGAGGCCACCGAGCACCTCGGGGTGACCAAGCCGACCGCCCACCACCACCTGTCGATCCTGCGACAGGCGGGCCTCGTGGTCATGGGCGGCGGCGGCCGATCGACCCGCTACTCGCTGCGCGTCGACCCGGCCGAAGCGGCCCACGATGCCCTGGCCGCGTACGTGCCGGTGCGGGGCGTCACGCCGCCGACACCACCGACACCACCGACGCCACCGAGCCCCCCCGCGGTGCCGGCCTCGGGCTGATGGGCGGCCTCGACCCCTCGAGCGAGCGCTAGCCTCGGCGCTCGCACCGCTGCGA
The DNA here is from genome assembly GCF_000969705.1 of Nitriliruptor alkaliphilus DSM 45188. GTDB lineage: Bacteria > Actinomycetota > Nitriliruptoria > Nitriliruptorales > Nitriliruptoraceae > Nitriliruptor > Nitriliruptor alkaliphilus. Next base: position 1,531,264 of record NZ_KQ033901.1, on the reverse strand, counting down.
CGGTGCGGGGAGGCGTCCGGACGCCTGGTGGGTCCCGCGGCCTTCAAAGCCGACGAGGGGGCGGTTCGTCCCCTGGCGGGTTCGATTCCCGTCCGCCTCCGCTGTCACCGTGCCGTGCCCGCTCAGCCGGTCGTGCGGGCCCGTCGGCGCCCCCGGGCACCCTGTCCCGCGGCGGGGAACCGCTCGAGGAAGGCGTGCTCGGCGGCCTCGTCGCCGATGATCACCAGCTCCGCCTCCGATGGCAACGGCTCGCCCGGATCGGGCGCCGACACGATGCCGTGCCGTTCGATCGCGAGCACGTCGCAGCCGGTCCGTTCGCCGAGGCCGATGTCCCGCAGCGAGTGCCCCACCATCCGGTCGGGGATCCGCACCTGGAACACCTCGAGCCCCTCGGCGACCACCAGCCGGCGGTCGTCCCCGATGGCGTTCCACAGCGCGGTCGCACCGAGCGACGCGTACGACAGCACCGCGTCGGCGCCGGCGCGGTGGAGGGTCGACACGTTCCGTTCCAGCGTGGACCGCGCGATGATCTGCACGTCCGGACGCAACCGGCGGACGTAGAGCGTGAGGTAGACGTTGACGTCGTCCTCGTGGGTGGTCACGAGGACGGCCGCGGCATCGTGCAACCCGGCGCGTTCGAGCACCTCGAGCTCGGCCGCGTCCCCGAGGACGTAGTGCTCCTCGTCGCGGATCCGGTCGGGCAGCTGCTCCACGATCCGCCACGGGACCCCCGCCTCCTCGAAGGCGCGCCCCGCGGCTCGACCGACCCGCCCACCGCCGAGGATGAGCACGGGCTTCCGGGTCCCGTCGCCGGACCGGTCCTCGCCCTGCGACCCGATCGTGGCGTCGTAGACCGCCAGCTGCTGCTCGGTCCCGGCCAGGATGAGCACGTCCCGGTCCTGCAGCTCGGTGTCCGCCCGCGTGCGCTCGAAGCGACCCTGCCGCCACACACCGAGGGCGTTGATCCCGTAGTGATCGCGCAGGTCGAGGTCGCGCACGCAGTGGCCGACCAGCTCGGTCCCACTGACGCTGGCCTCCGCCACCTGCAGCGCCCCGAATGCCCCGACGACGTGGGTGCGCGCATCACCACCGACGACGCGGCGCGCCAGGGCACGGCCGAGCAGGTCCCCGAGGTGGAGCACCTGGTCGGCACCGGCCAGCTCGAGGATGTCGATGGACGCCGACGAGTTCGCCGTCGCGACGATCGGCACGGTCTCGGACATCTCGCGGACCGTGAAGACGATGTTGGTGTTGGCCGTGTCGGTGCTCGTGGTCGCCACCAGCGCGGCGTGCTCCACACGGGCAGCGCGGTAGGTCGCGGGGTCGTCGAGCGCCCCGAGCATCACGTCGTAGCCCTCGTCGTGCAGCCGCAGCGCATCGACGAGCTCGGCCACGACCAGCACGTACGGCTGCTTGACCTGCTTCGCCCGGTCGATCAGCGCATCGGTCACCACGTCGTGATGGGTCAGCACGATGTGGCCTCGGAGATCCGCGTCCAACTCCCTCGGCGCACGAGCCGATTCCCGCTTGTCCATCCACGGCGTGAAGATGAACTGGATGAACACGAACGGCAGGAGCACGAGGATGAACGCGGCGCCGGTGATCAGCACCACCATCGAGAACAGACGGCCGATGTCGCTCTCGAAGGTGATGTCGCCGTACCCGAGCGTCGACATGGTCGTCAGCGTCCAGTAGATGCTGGTGCCCCAGGTGAACGACCGGCCCTCCGCCGCCATCAGCTCGTGGAAGATCGCGCTGTAGGCGAGCACGAGCAGCACGAACGCGACCATCATCCAGGCGGCGAGTCGCACGTTCCACCGACGCAGCGGCGCCGAGATCGTGCTCAGCAGCACCCCGAGCGTCTTCACGCCACGACCTCTCCGCCAGTTGAGCGGTGACGGCCTTCGGGCCGCCACCTCGGTGACGGCTCGAACGGTAGGTCAGCGGTGGTGCCCGCGCCGCGTCTGACGGTCAGCCACTCAGGCGCGACGTTGGTAGAGCTCGTCGATCGCGTCGGCGTACTTGTCGTGGATGACGGCCCGCTTCAGCTTCAGCGACGGTGTCAGCTCCTCGGACTCGGCGGTCCACTCGGTCGGCACGAGCGCCCACTGCCGGACCTGCTCGACCCGGGCGAGGTGGCGGTTGCCGGCCTCGACGGCCCGCTCGACCTCCGCGATGACCTTGGGTTCGGCCGCGGCCGCTTCGACCGTCGTGAACGGGACGTCGTTCTGGTAGCACCACAGCGGCAGCATCTCGGCGTCGAGCACGATCAGGGCACCGATGAACGGGCGGTCGTCACCGATGGCGCACAGCTGCCCGATGAGGATCGACTGCTGCTTGATGGTCTCCTCGATGTTGTTCGGCGACAGGTTCTTGCCGCCCGCGGTGATGATCAGCTCCTTCTTGCGCCCGACGATCCGCAGGTACCCGTCCTCCATCGTCCCGAGGTCGCCGGTGTGCAGCCACCCGTCGGCGTCGATGGCCTCGGCCGTGGCGTCCTCGCGCCGCCAGTACCCCGGGGTGATGTGCGGTCCCCGGGCGAGCACCTCGCCGTCCTCCGCCAGGCGCAGCTCGGTGCCGGGCACGGGCTCACCCACGGTGCCGATGCGCACGCGGCCCGGCCGGTTGGCGGTGATGACCGCAGTGGACTCGGTCATCCCGTAGACCTCGAGGATCTCGATCCCGATGGCCTTGAAGAACACCAGCAGGTCGGCGCTGATCGGCGCCGCCCCGGACAGGGAGTACCGCAGCTGGTCGAGGCCGAGCTTCTCGCGGATCTTGCTGAACACGAGCTTGTCGAACAACCGGTGCTGCAGCCTGAGGCGGACCGGGACCTTCTCACCGCGCATCTCGAGGCCGACGGCCTCGGTCCCCACGGCGATGGCCTTCTGCGCGACCTTGCGGCGGCGCTCGTCCTCCTCGGCGTCGATGCCGGCACGCAGCGCGGCGTGCATCTTCTCCCACACTCGTGGCACGGCCATCAGCGCGTGGGGCCGAGCCTCCAGCAGCGTCGGCAGCAGCTGGGCGACCTCGGCCGCGTAGTAGACGGTCGTCGCGAAGCGGATGGCGAGGTAGTGGCTCGTCATCCGCTCGGCGATGTGGGCCAGCGGCAGGTACGACACCCCGCGTTGGCCGGGTTCGACGTCGAGCATCCGCTGGGTCACCACCAGCTGGAACAGCAGGTTGCGGTGGGTGAGGATCACGCCCTTCGGTGGGCCGGTGGTCCCCGAGGTGTAGATCAGCGTCAGGGGATCGTCGGGCGAGACCGACCGCCAGGCGTTCTCGAGCTCACCACGACCGCCGGCGAGCGCCTGCGCACCGTCGGCCAGCAGCTGCTCGTAGGTGGTCACGTCCGGCGTGGAGGTGTCCACGCCGGCCGGCTCGAGGACGACGATGTGCTCGAGGCTCGGGAGCTGGTCGCGGACCTCCTGCCAGGTCGCGAGGAACGCCGCGTCCTCGACGATGGCGACCTTCGCGTCACAGTTGCCGGCGACGTAGGCGACCTGCTCGGGCGCCAGGGTGTTGTAGACCGACACCGGCGTGGCACCGGCCAGCAACGTGCCGACGTCGGCGATGACGTGCTCGGGGCGGTTGGTCACCATGAGGGCCACGAAGTCGCCGTGGGCGACGCCGAGGCGGCGCAGTGCCATCGCCACGCGGCTGGCCTCGTCCTCGTACTCGCCCCAGGTCCGCGTCCGGAACGACCCGTCGGCCCGTTGGGCGACCAGCGCCGGCTGGTCGCGGTGGGCGTCGACCGTCGCCCGGAACACGTCGAGGAGGGTGCGCCCCTCGACCTCCGCGAGGAAGTCCTGCTGTTGGATCGCCACGTCCTCGCCGACCGGTGCCACCGACACGTCCACCACGCCTACCGCCTCCCGCCGTCGTCACCCCGCGCGGCCGCGCGGGATCCCTCTCCCGGCGGGGAGTCGAGCCCGGCCGACCGGCCCGGTCAAGGCGCGTCGCGCTGGGTGAGGTACCTGGGCCGCTGGGCGGTCAGCCGGACGCTCGCGGGAGGTCCCTCACAGGACGGCGTCGACGGCGGCGACGATGAACAGCACCGCGAGGTAGACGGTCGAGTAGTGGAACAGACGCATCGCGTCCGCGATCGTCCGGGTCCTGCGCAGCCGGTGGGCGTACCGCAGCCACCCGACGGTGAGCCCGAGGGAGACCACCGTGTACAGCCACCCCGCGTCGAGGCCGATCGTCGACAGCAGGACCACCGACAGCAGCAGGTAGCTGTACAGCAGGATCTGGCGGGTGGTCTCGTCGTTGCCGTGGGTGACCGGCAGCATCGGCAGGCCGGCACGCGCGTAGTCCTCGCGGTACTTCATCGCCAGGACCCAGAAGTGCGGCGGCTGCCACCAGAACATGACGGCGAACAGCAGCCACGGCCGGGGGTCGCCGAGGCTGGCACCCGGGACGGCGGCCCACCCGGTCAGCACCGGCATGCACCCGGCGATGCCGCCGATGACCACGGCCTGCGAGCTGCGTCGCTTCAGCCCGAGGGTGTAGACGAAGACGTAGAAGAGGATGGCGAAGGTGGCCAGCGACGCGGCGAGCGGGTTGACCAGCACGGCCAGCCACACGAACCCGGCGGCGCCGAGGACCAGCCCGAGGACGAGGGTGCCACGCGGTGAGACCTCGGCCGACGCGGTCGGTCGCGCGGCGGTGCGCGACATCAGCCGGTCGATGTCCCGGTCGCAGTAGTTGTTGAGCGCGTTGGCGCTGGCGGCCGACAGCGTCCCGCCGAGCACGGTGGCGATCACCAGCCAGGTCGACGGCCAGCCGCCCTCGGCGACGACCATCGCCGGGACGGTGGTGATGAGCAGGAGCTCGATGATGCGGGGCTTGGTGACCAGCACGTAGCGACGGATGGCGTCGCGGGTACCGCCCCGCCCCTCGTAGCGGCCCGCCTCGTGCATCGGACCGACCGCCTCCGGGACGGCATCCGCGTGGGCGGTCGCCGCGCCGACGGACCGGGGCGCGTCCTCGGGCCGTGATGTCACGCCGACGTTCCCGCCGGACGCCGTGCCTCGCGCCACTGCCGGAAGCCGATGACACCGACCACGAGCGCCACCGCGGTCGCGGTCACGTACAGCACGGCGTGCACACCCACGAACGCGGTGGAGAAGTCGCCGGCGTCGGCCAAGAGGTTCCGCATCCGTGTCGCCCAGAGCCACAGGTTGAAGGCGGCGGCAGCCAACAGCAGGAGCCCCCGCCGGCGGTGCACGGCACGGGGGGTGGTGACGGCGTCGGCAGCGCCGGCGCGGGGAGCGACGTCGGTGGCCACGAGGGGACCTGCTCTGGCGGAGAGGACGGCGGTCCACCGATGGTACGGCACCGCTCGCACCCCCCGCGACGGCCCCCAACCGGTCGGGGAGGGCCGGGGGCGCGGGTACCCTCCGCGACCATGGCTGCCTCCTCCTCGCGCTCCGGTCGCGACCGGCTCGTCACCCTCGCTGCGGCGGCGATCGCGACCAACGTCCTGATCGTCTTCACCGGCGGTCTCGTGCGCGTGACGGGGTCGGGACTCGGCTGTCCCACCTGGCCGACCTGCGACGGGGACACGGTCGTGCCCCGCCCCGGCGGCGAGCACGCCACCTGGCAGACCGCCGTCGAGTTCGGCAACCGGCTGCTGACCTTCGTGGTCCTCGCGGTCGCCGTCGCCGTCGCCCTCGAGGTCCGACGCCGCGGTCGCGAGCTGCCGCGCCCCCTCCGCACGCTGGCGTGGGCGCTGCCCGCCGGGGTCCTGGCGCAGGCGCTCCTCGGGGGAGTGACCGTGCTGACCGGGCTGTCACCGCTGGTCGTCGCCGCCCACTTCCTGCTGTCGATGGTCCTGATCGCGATCGCCGTCAGCCTGTGGCAACGGGCTCGTGAGCACGCCGGGCTCGTCGCGCCGGTCCGCGCGGACTCCGAGACGGGCCGCCTCGTGGCGACGGGGCTGCGGTGGGCGACCACCGCGCTCGCCGTCACCGCCGCGGTGGTGCTGGTGCTCGGCACGCTGGTGACGGCGGCGGGACCGCACGCCGGCGACCCGGGGACGCCGAGGCTCGGCCTCGACATCCGCTTCATCGCCATCGCGCACGCCGACGCGGTGTGGTTGCTGGTCGGACTCACCATCGCCCTCGTCGCCATCACCTGGCGTCACGGCCCGGCCGAGCTGCGGGCCGCCGTCCGCGCCCTGCTCGTCCTCGAGCTGATCCAAGGCACCATCGGGTACGTGCAGTACGCGATCGGCATCCCCGCCGGGCTCGTGGCCATCCACATCCTCGGTGCGTCGCTGGTCTGGGCCGCGGCGGTCGCGGTGTGGATCCGGGCGCGGCCACCGGTCGTCACCGACCCGCCCGAGCAGGGGGCCGCCACTCCGACCGACGCGGCCGTGACGTGACCGACGGGGTGGACCCGGCGTTCGACCTCGACGTCCCCCGGGCGCTCAGCCACGACGGCCCGCTGTCCCTGGTCGTCATCGGCGACTCGACCTCGTTCACCGACCACCTCGGCCCCCAGCTGCCCACCACGCCGCACCTGTACCCGCGGGTCGCCGCGCAGGCGCTGGCCGCCGCGCTCGACCGCGAGGTCGTCCCGACCGTCGTCGCCCGCCCTGGGCTGACGGTTCGCGACGCCGTACGGACCGTCACCAAGGACCAGCACGTCCAGTACGACGTGCTGGCCCACGCCGACGCGGTCGTCATCGGGGTGGGCAGCTTCGACCACGCCCCGATGGGGGTCCCGCCGTCGGTCGAGAACCTGGCGGCCCACCTGCGCCCCACCCCGGTGCGACGCCAGGTGCGACGAGGCCTGAAGGCCGCCTACCCGTGGCTGGTCCGGGCCACGGGCGGACGACGCACCCGGACCCCGCTGCCCGAGTTCGACCGCATGTTCGTCGAACTGGTCGATCACGTCCGTGGGCTGACCTGGGGGCGCGTCGCCGGTGCGGCGGTCGGCCCCACCAGCCACCGCTCGCGCTACTACGGGCCGGGCCACCCCACGCACCCGCAGCGTCAGGCCCACCACCTGGCGTTGGCCGAACGCCACGGGTTCCGTGGCGTGGCGTCGTGGCCGCTGGTCGAGCCGCACGTCGACGACCTCAACGTCGACGGCATCCACTGGCCCCCCGCTGCGCACGGCGCGGTCGGCCGCGCCGTGGCGGCCGCCCTGCTGCCGGCGCTCCGTGGCGAGGCCCCCACGGTCGGGCTGCCGGCCGCCGCCGCGGCCGCCCTCGGCCGCACCCGCTGACACGCGCGAGGCCCTCCCGGAGGAGGGCCTCGACGGCGATCAGCGGTGGGCCTCGTCAGGCCGCGTCGTCCGCGACGAGGGTCCCGACACCGTTCATGTTCGGGTGGATCGCACAGAAGAAGTAGAACTGCTCCGGCAGGTCGTCGAGCGGGACATCGGAGACGTAGTACTCGTCGTTCGGGCCGTCGATGACGGTGCTCGCCAGCAGGTCCTCGCCCGGTTGCGGGTCGTCCTCCGATCCTACGAGAGTGGTGATCACGACGTTGTGCGGGACGCCGACCTCGAGGTTGTCGAAGACGAAGGCGACGGTCTCCTCCTCGGCGCTCGGGGCGAACTCCCAGGTCTGGGTCGTCTCGCAGCCACCGGCTTCGTCGGGCAGGCAGAAGTCGTTGGAATCCTGTGCGGCGATGAGCGGGGCGTCGTCGGGGCGGATCAGCAACGGCTGGACGTTGATGTTGCGGTCCTCGTCCTCGATGCCGCCGATGGCGCCGACGGCGACGAGGCCTCCGAGGACCAGCGGCAGCACGCCGGCGCCGACCGCGACGAAGCGTTGACGGCCGTCGAGGCGGTCGCGCGAGGAGATCAGCGACACGCTGAACAGGATCCCGCCGGCAGCGACGGCCGCGAGGGCGAGCGCGCCGGACTTGTTGTTCCACAGGAACAACGTGGCGAGGAGCCCGATGAACAGGACCATCACGCCGAGGATGGCCAGCGGCACGAGCACCGCGTGCTTCGCGGTCCGCGGCCCGGAGTTCGGGCGGTCGAGATCGGTGGCCACGGGGAGGCTCCTCAGAGGGTGGGCGCGCTGGCGAAGGTCATGATGACCAGCGTCAGCGCGTACAGGGAGAGGGCGAGGGTCAGGCCGCTGTACAGCAGCCGGGTGTAGAGCCGGTTGTCGAACTTCAGGTGCATGAAGAAGTTCGCGACCATCACGAACTTGATGGCCATCAGCACGAGCAGCAGGGGGATGCCGAGACGCCCGAACTCGACGAAGTAGGTCGACACCTCCAGCGCCGTCAGCACGCCGAGCACCAGCGCGATGCGCACGTACTCGCGCGGCTCGGGCCCGTGGTGGGCCGTGCTCGGGTGCTCGGTGTCCTTGGTGGTCTCGGTGGCGCTCACGTGGGGGCCTCCCTCTGCGGCGGGACGTGTCCGGTAGCGGTCAGCCTGCGAGGAGCTCGGGGATGAGGTAGACGACGGTGAAGATGACGACCCAGATGATGTCGACGAAGTGCCAGTACAGGCCGATCATCTCGGTCTTGACGTCCTGGCCCGGCTTGACCTTCCCCGTGATCGACAGGGAGTACAGGCCGAGCAGGAGCAGGATGCCGACGAAGACGTGCAGGCCGTGGAAGCCGGTCAGGACGAAGAAGCTCGACGCGAACGGGCTCTCGGTCAGCGACAGGCCCTCACGGTAGAAGACGGTGAACTCGTACACCTGGCCGCCGAGGAACACCATCCCCTGCCCGGCCGTGGCCAGGATCCACAGGCGCATGCGCCGCATGTCGCGCTTCGTGTGCGCGTGGTGGGCGAGCACCATCGTCAGCGAACTCATCAGCAGGACGAACGAGCTGATCGAGGTGAACGGGATGTCGAAGATCTCGACGCCCGGCCCCCCGGCGGTGGTGTCGAGGTACAGCAGGTAGGCCGAGATGAAGGCCCCGAAGAACAGGAACTCCGAACCGAGGAAGGCCCACATCGCCAGCTTGCGGTGGTCCAGGCCCAGCGTGGTGCCGTGCGCGTCGGCGCTCACGGTGTCTCCTCGTCTCGTGTGCGTGTCGTCCGCCCCAGGCGGTCGAGCGGTCGCAGCACCGGTCGGTCAGCGGTCGAACGCGGTCAGTGGGCCGCGAGGACCTCGGGCTCGTCGTCGTCACCTTCGGCCACGGGCTCGATGATCCAGCCGAACATCCCCATGATCATCCACAGCGCCCCGACACCGATGGCCACGATGCCGGCCGCGTAGTCGTTGTAGATCAGGCCGTACGCCAGCGGGAACAGGCCGAGCGTCATGACCAGCGGCCAGTACGAGGGGTCGGGCATGTGGATGTGCTCGTCGACGACCTCGGCGTTCGCCCCCCCTGGGCCGACCTCACCGGGGGCGTCGACCGAACCGCCCGCGGGGACGGCGACCGGGGTCCCGGTCTCGTCCTCGGCGTACTTGCGGTGCCAGAACTCGTCGCGGTGGGTGATGGTCGGGACCACGTCGAAGTTGTGCACCTTCGGCGGCGAGGTCGTCAACCACTCGAGGGTGCGCGCGTCCCAGGGGTCCAGGCCCGACGGCTCGCCCGCCTTGATGCTCTTGAACAGGTTCACCAGGAAGATCAGCGACGAGACGATGAGCACCACCACGCCGAGGGTGCTGAGCAGGTTGTAGAGCTCGACGTCGCCTCCGAGCTCGGCCGGCAGGACCGCGGTGCGGCGCGGCTGGCCGAGCAACCCCGACATGTGCATCGGGCCGAAGGTCAGGTTGAAGCCGATCAACCAGGTCCAGAAGTGGGCCTTGCCGAGCCCCTCGCCCATGAGCTTGCCGGTGACCTTCGGGAACCAGTAGTAGATCCCGGCGATCAGACCGAACAGGGCGCCACCGAACAGCACGTAGTGGAAGTGCGCCACCACGTAGTAGGTGTCGGTCTGCTGGGCGTTGTGGGGCACGATCGCGTGCGTGACGCCCGACAGCCCACCGATGGTGAACATCGACACGAAGCCGATGGAGAACAGCATCGTGGTGTTGAGGCGGAGCTTGCCGCCCCACATGGTGAACACCCAGTTGAAGATCTTGATGCCCGTCGGCACCGCGATGAACATCGTCGACAGCGCGAACGCGGACCGGGCGACCGGACCGATCGCCGAGGTGAACATGTGGTGAGCCCACACCCCGAAGCCGATGAACCCGATCGCCGCGCCGGCGAAGGCGACGGCGGCGTACCCGAACAGCGGCTTCTTGGAGTACACCGGCAGGGTCTCGGACACGATCCCCATGGCGGGCAGGATCATGATGTAGACCTCGGGGTGCCCGAAGAGCCAGAACAGGTGCTGCCACAGGATCGGGTCACCGCCCGTGGACGGGTCGAAGAACTGGGCCCCGAAGAGCGTGTCGAACTGCAGCATGAACAGCGCGACCGCGATGATCGGCATGGCGAACAGCAGCAGGAAGTTGGTGACCAGCGACATCCAGATGAACATCGGCATGCGCATGAAGGTCATGCCCGGGGCACGCATGTTCAGGATGGTGGTGATGAAGTTGACCGCAGAGGCCAGCGAGCCGATGCCGAGGATCTGCAGGCCGACGGCGTAGAAGCCCATGTTGGACACCGCGTCGCGCGACAGCGGCGCGTAGCCGAACCAACCACCGTTGGGCGCACCGCCGAGCAGGAACGAGCTGTAGAGGAAGATCCCGCCGAACAGGAACGCCCAGTAGCTGAAGGCGTTGAGGCGGGGGAACGCGACGTCACGCGCACCGATCTGCAGGGGGATGATGTAGTTGAAGAACGCGGCCGACAGCGGCATGACCACGAGGAACACCATCGTGATGCCGTGCATGGTGAACAGCTGGTTGTAGATCTCCTCGGTGAGGAGGGTCTGCTCGGCGGCGGCCAGCTGGGCCCGGATCAGGCTGGCTTCCAGCCCACCGAGGAAGAAGAAGACCAGCACGGTCCAGAAGTAGAGGATCCCGATCCGCTTGTGGTCGGTGGTCGAGATCCAGCTGACGAAGCCCGTGTCGCCGGTCGGTCGACGGAACAGACCGCCCTGCTTCGGACGCTCGGTGGTGGCGGTGGTAGCCATCTCGCGTCTCCTTCTACTGCAGGGTCATGAGGTAAGCGACGAGGGCATCGAGCTCGTCCTCGGACAGGTCGAGGTTCGGCATCCCGATGTTGTTCGACGCGTACTGCATCGGCTTGATCGAGTCGGGGTCGGCCAGCCACTGCCGCAGGTTGTCCTCGTCGAGGTCACGCACCGCGCCGGCGAACTCCTGGCGGCTGAACAGGTGGGTCAGGTCGGGACCGATGCTCGGCGCCCGGCGGCCCTCACCGGTGTAGACCTGGTGGCACTGGATGCAGGCCTGGCGGCCGTCACCGAGGTCGGCGAACAACGCGGCACCCTCAGCCTCGAGGCCGGATTCGGGCACGGCGGCCGGCTCCTGCTGGGCCGCGAGCCACTCCTCGAACTCAGCCTGGGGCACCGCCCGCACGCGGGCACGCATGTGGACGTGCGAGAGGCCGCAGTACTCGGCGCACTGGCCGAGGAAGTAGCCCGGCTCGTCCGCCTGGAGGTTGAGGAAGGTCGTCTGACCGGGGACCACGTCCTGCTTGCCGGCCAGGGCGGGGATCCAGAACGAGTGCAGGACACCGCGGTCGGGCGAGCGCGCGCTGTCCGTGGCCGTCATCTCGAGCCGCACCGGGGTGTCGACCGGGATCACCAGCTCGGTGGCGGTGTAGATCGACTCCTCGAGGCCGAAGGCTTGGGCGGGGTACTCGAACTCCCACCACCACCGGTGGCCGATGACCTGGATGACGATGCCGTCCTCGGGCGGCTCGGTCTGGGTGAAGATGCCCTGCACGGTGGGCACCGCGATGCCGGCCAGGATCAGGGCCGGGATGACGGTCCAGATGATCTCGAGGCGGGTGTTGCCGTGGACCTGGACCGGCAGCGTCCCGTCGTCGTCGGGGCGGCGGCGGAACTTGATCACCGAGTAGACGATCAGGCCCTGGACGAGGATGAAGACCCCGAGCGCGATCGCGAACACGATGATGATCAGGTCGTGGGGACCTTGCGCGTAGGGCCCGGCGGGGTGGAGCGCGCTCTGCTCACCGCTACACGCGGACAGCAGGAGCACGGCACCGAGGCCGAGCACCGTCTTGGCGACGGCGGGACGACGCGCCCGGGCGCGGGCCGGGAGGTCGGGCCGTACGCGGTCACCCGCTCCGGGGCGCACCTCGGTCTGCCGCAACGTCGATCTCCTCGTGTCGGGTCCACGGCGGCGCGGCGTCCACCGCGGACGTGGCGGAGGTCGGACACGCGTTGCCGTACGGGGACCGTCGGGGGATGCCCGGACGGGACGGGCCGGCCGGGCGTGGCGGAGAGTAGCCGTTCGACCAGGGTGCGACCCAACCGACACCGGGGCCCGTGCGGGTGTCGCAGCGGCCACATCCGGGCGTCCTCGCCGCCCTCAGGGCTCCCAGCGGAAGGTGCGGGTCGCCACGGCGACCGCCGCGACCCCCCAACCCGCCACGAGCGCGAGTGGCGCCCACGGCGTCCCACCGTCGAAGGCGGTGCGGAGCGCTTCACCGAGCGCCCCGACCGGCAGCATCCGGCCGATCTCGGCCAAGCCGTCGGGCAGGACGTCGGCCTCGAAGGTCACCCCGCTGATCACGAGCAGCACGAGGAAGAGGGCGTTGGACAGCGCCAGGGTCGCCTCGGCACGCAGGCTCCCGGCGATCATGAGGCCGAGCGCGGTGTGGGTGACGGCGCCGACGACCACGGTCAGCGCCGCGACCGCGACCCCGCCGGCGGGACGCCAGCCGAGCGGTCCCGCGGCGATCGCCAACGTCAGCGCCGTCTGCAGCAGCAGCAGCGCGCCGACGGCCAACCCCTTGGCGGTCAGGAACGCCCACCGCGGCAGCGGGGTGCCGCCCAGCCGTTTGAGGACCCCGTACTTGCGCTCGAACGCGGTCTGGATGGACACGGCGACGAGGCCGGTGGCCGCCACCGAGATGGCGAGCACACCGGGGACCAGGAAGTCGACCGCGTCCCGATCGCCGGTGGGCAGCACGTCGACGGTCGAGAAGAAGGCCAGGAGGCCGATCGGGATGCCGAAGGTCACCAGCAACGACTCGGCCGACCGCACGAGCAGGCGCAGCTCCATGCCGGACTGGGCCAGCAGCGCCCGACCGACCGGCAACCGGCGGTCGAGATCGGCGCGGGGCGGTGCAGCGGTCACCGGCGGACCTTCCGTCGGAACCGGGCGCCTCCGGGGGTGGCTGGGGCGTCATCACGGGTGGCCGGGGCGGCCTCGGACTCCTCGGAGGTCAGGCGCAAGAACACGTCCTCGAGGCTGCGTTTGCCGGCCTTCAGCTCACCGAGGACCACGTCCTCGCGCTCCAGCCAGCTCGCCAGCCGCGCGACCCGGGCCGGGGTCGTGGCGGCGTGGACCACGTAGCGGCCGGGCCGGGGCTCGGTCACGATCGCGTCGACGGCGCTGGCGATCGCGGTGCAGTCGAGGCCGGGGGCGGCGGTGAACTCGAGCTCGTCGTGGTCGCCGTGGGTCAGCTCGTCGGGGCTGCCGAGCGCGACGAGCCGGCCGCGGTCGACGATCGCGACCCGGTCGGCGAGCTCCTCGGCCTCGTCGAGCAGGTGGGTGCTCAGCACGACGGTCACCCCGTCGGCCCGCAGCTCGCGGACGTGCTGCCAGGTCGCGCGGCGGGCCGCCGGGTCCAGGCCGGCGGTCGGCTCGTCGAGGAAGACGACCTCGGGGCGGCCGACGACGGCCAGCGCGAGCGACAGGCGCTGCTTCTGGCCGCCCGAGAGGTCCCGGAAGCGGGTGCGCCGGGCGCCCTCGAGGCCGACCCGCTCGAGCAGCTCGTCGGGATCGAGCGGGTCGCGGTGGTAGGCGGCGAACAGCCGCAGCACCTCGCCGGGCCGCGCCATCGGGTAAACGCCACCCTCCTGGAGCATCAGCCCGACGCGCGGACGCAGCGCGACGGCGTCCCGCCGAGGGTCCAGCCCGAGCACGCGCACGCTGCCGGCGTCGGGGCGCCGGAAGCCCTCGCAGCACTCGATGGTGGTGGTCTTGCCGGCCCCGTTCGGGCCGAGCAGCGCCAGGGTCTCGCCGGGCAGCACCGCGAGGTCGAGCCCGTCGACCGCCAGGGTCGCGCCGTAGCGCTTCACGAGTCCGACGACCTCGATCGCGGGGCCCTCGCCACGCTCGGTGGGCGCGACGGCCGGAGTCGCGGGCACGGCGAACCTCGGGTCGGGCACGGCGGTGAGCGGACCCATCGGTCCAGGAGGCGGCCGAGGGTAGCGGCGGCCCGCGGGCCCCCACCTCTAGGCTGGAACGCGCGTCGGCCCGGCGCACGCCGCTGGCGGGAGGGAGCTGCTCGTGGACGGCTCCGAGCGCGAGGGCCCTGGGCGGGAGGGATCCGGGCGCGTCGAGCGGCGGCGGCGGGAGCGGCGACGGGCCGAGGCCGCCACCGAACGGAGCGACGCGGCCGCGCGCGTGGTCCGGGCCGCGCGCGGCGAGGACGACCTCGCCCCCGAGCGGCGACGTCTCCTGCGCGACGCACGCGTCGGCACCCTCGCGCTCGGCGTCGCCGGTGGGTTGCTGCTCGCCCAGATCGCCACCGCCATCGGCGGGCGTCTCCAGGGGCTGCTGTCGATCCTGGTGATCAGCCTGTTCCTGAGCTTCGCGATGGAGCCGGCTGTTCAGTGGCTCGCTCGGCGCGGTGTGCGTCGCGGGTTCGGGACCTGGATGGTGTTCCTCGGGGTCATCCTCGCCGCCGCCGGGATGGTCGCGGCCATGATCCCGCTCATCGCCGAGCAGGTACGCAACCTCGTCGCCGCCGCCCCGACGCTGCTCGACGACCTCGCCGACCTCGCGGAGGACGCCCTGCCCGGCGACTCCGGCGAGGCGCTCGGTGCGTGGCTCACCGAGCAGGGGCGGGAGCTGCCGCGGCAGCTGCCGCGCATGGCCGAGGGCCTGGGCCGTGGCGTGATCGGGCTCGGCCAGACGGTGCTCGGCGGCGTGTTCCAGCTGCTGACCATCGTGCTGATCGTGTTCTACCTCGTCGCGGACGGCCCGAAGCTGCGGGCCCGGCTCGCCCGCCGTCTGCCGCCCCGCGAGCAGGTCCGCGTCCTCGGCCTGTGGGAGCTCGCGGTCACCAAGACCGGCAGCTACGTCTACTCCCGGGTCCTGACCGCGATCGTCTCGACCCTGTTCCACCTCGTGGCGTTCACGCTGCTCGGCCTCGAGTACGCGGCGGCCCTGGCGGTCTACGTCGGGGTCGTCTCGGCCGTGATCCCGGCGGTCGGTACCTACCTGGCCGGCGCGTTGCCGATCGCGGTCGCGCTCGCCAGCTCACCGGGTCTGGCCGTGGCCGTGCTGATCGCCATCACGGCCTACCAGCAGGTCGAGAACTACCTGGTGGTCCCCAAGATCACCGCGACGACGCTGGAGCTGCACCCCGCCGTCGCGTTCGTGTCGGTCGTGGCGGGCGCCGCCGTGGCGGGAGCGCCCGGTGCGCTGCTGGCCCTGCCGGCCGTGGCGATCGTCGCCGCGCTCCTGGCGGCCGCCGGTGAGGAGTACGAGGTGCTCGAGCACCAGCTGCTCGAGACCGGGCCGGCGGGTGCGGCGCAGCTGGTCGAGGACGCCCAGGCCGAGCCGCCTCCGAGTTGACACGACCCGCGAGTGGGACCTGGGTCCCGGCCATCCGGGACGTGTGACGCGAACAGCGCGCGCGAGGGTCATCGTTCTGCGCGTTCGGCGTACAGGAACGTGTTCACCTCCCCCGCGGTCTGGGGCCCGACCGTTGCGAGGTGTACGTTCTCGTCGCGGTCCACGACCGCCGCGGCCCCGTGTGTCCCCCCGTCGCACGGGGCCGCATCGTGTCTCCAGTCCTCCACCGGGAGACCTCGACGATCGCACCGTCACGGCAGCGCTACACCCTGCCGGTGGCCCGCGAGGACGCCGAGGTCGCTGCGGCGACCCTGTGGGCCGCTGGCGCCACCGGCGTGTGGGAGCAACCCGGGCAACTGATCGCCTGGTTCGCCGACCGCGACGTTCCCGGCCTGCCCCCCGGCGGGTCCTTCACCGAGGAACCCGACCGGGACTGGCAGGCCGCGTGGAAGGCCACGATCTCACCGGTGCTCGCGGGACGCTTCGCCGTGGTGCCGACCTGGCTGGTGGACACCCACGTCCCGGCGGCGGACGAGACCACCGTCGTGCTGGACCCGGGGCGCGCCTTCGGTTCGGGCCACCACGCGACCACGGCCCAGTGTCTGGAGCTGCTCGACGACCTCGACGTCGGCGGCCAGCTCGCGGGACGGGGCCTGATCGACGTCGGCTGCGGCAGCGGCGTCCTCGCGATCGCCGCCGCGATGCGGGGTGCCCGCGCGGTGGGCAGCGACATCGACCCGGACGCCGTCGAGGTGACCGCCGAGAACGCCGTCCGCAACCGGGTCGTGGTGCCCGCCGCGGTCGGCAGCGTCGACGCGGCGATCGCGCTGCTCGGGGGCCGGGCCGACGTCGTCGTGGCCAACCTGGTGACCGACACCATCGCCGAGCTCGCCGTGGACCTCGTCGGCGCGCTCGCGCCCGGGGGGCACCTGGTCGCGTCCGGTATCGCCAGCGACCGCGCCGAACACGCGACCGGTCCGCTGACGCGGGCCGGCCTGCGGATCGAGGTCGAACAGCAGCGGGACGGGTGGATCGCCCTCCTCGGTCGTCGCGACCGCGACGCGTCGCCGCGAGCGGGGGGACCGACGGCCGGGGCGTCGGTTGGCGGTCCGACGTCCCGTTGACGAACATGCGGCCGATGCCTGCCTCCCCCCGCTCCCCCGTCCGTCCCACGCTCCGGCGTACGGGACGTCGCGGCGCGTGGATCCCCGGCCTCCTGCTGGTCGCCGTTGCCCTCACCGGATGCAGCCTGCCCGACACCGAGGCGCCGCCACCGGACACCGACCCGGCGGAGGCACCGCTCGGCAGCTCCACGCCCGATCCGGCACGTGAGGCGCTCATCGCCGAGGTCGAGCACCTCCGGTCGACGATCGCGGCGGCCCGCGACGAACTCGCCGCCGCGCTCGACGCCGACGGACCAGCAGCTGCCCAGGGCGCGGCCGAGGCTGCGCTCGAGGTGCTGGTCGCCGACGCGGGCGCCACCGGAGCCGACCAGGGGGACGGACCGCGCCCGCTGTTCGCCGCCGAGACCCTCGACCGCGACGACGCCGACGAGGACGCCCCCGACCAGCTCACCCACACCCTGACCCGGGCCCGGGACGTCGGTGGGACGCTCGGCAACACCGTCATCGACCTCCTCCGTGACCCGATCGCCGGCGACCTCGGCGCCTGGCAGCGCGATGCCGGCGGCGTCCTGGCCGCCATCGACGAGACCTTGCGGACGACCTCGACCCTCGAGGAGCGCGAGGTCGCCGTGGCGGAGCTGCCCGGCCTCGGGACCCGTGCCGTCGCCTGGTCGCGGCTGACGGCCACGGCCCGGGCGACCGACGACGCGCGGGCGTACGCCGAGCGGGGCCTGGCCAACCTCGACGTGATCCTGGTCACCCTCGACCGGCTCGGGTCGGACTCGTGAGCAAGCGGCGGCGCGAACGCAACCAGAACCCGCTGCCCCGAGGCCCGCTCAAGGCTCGCGTCGACGGGTTCACCCACGGTGGCGAGGGCGTGGTCCGCATCGAGGGCAAGGCCGTGTTCGTGCCCGGCACGCTGCCGGGCGAGCAGGTCGTGGTCCAGGTGACCGACGACCGGGCCCGGTGGGCTCGGGCGACCCTGGTGGAGGTCGTCGAGGGCTCGGCCGACCGCGTCGCGCCGCCGCTGACCGATCCCGACGCCATCGGTGGCGGCGACCTCGCCCACGCGGCCCCGGACGCGCAGCGTCGTCTCAAGACCCGGGTCGTGCGCGAACAGCTCGAGCGGCTCGGTCGCGTCGCCGCGCCACCGGTGGCCGACTGCCTCGCCGTCGGCCCGGACCTGCGCTACCGCACCCACGTGCGGCTGCACGCCGACCCCGATGGCCGGCTCGGCTTCCACCGGGCCGGCAGCCACGAGGTGATCCCGGTCGACGACCTCGTGCTGGCGACCCCGCAGGTCCAGGCGGTGCGCGATGCGGTCGGCGACGCCACGGGCGCGGCGGAGGTCGCGTTCCGTGCCCACGCGTCGACCGGCACCGCCGCTGCTGCGATCACCCCCGGACCCGGCGGGTTGGCGATCCCCGAGGGGGACTTCGACGTCGTCCTGGTGCAGCCGAACGGGTCCCAGCTGGCGCTGCGGGGCGACGGGGTGCTGGCCGAGACCGTCGCCGGTCTGACCTACCGCTTCGACACCTCGTCGTTCTTCCAGGTCTCCACCGGCGGCGCCGAGGCGCTCGTCGAGCACGTCCTGCGTGCGGCCGGACGGGTCGACGGCGCGCTGCTGTGGGACCTCTACGCCGGGGTCGGGCTGCTGTCCTTGCCCCTGGCCCGCGCGGGCGCGGAGGTGGTCGCCGTCGAGGGCCACGCCGCGGCGACCCGGTGGGCCGAACGCAACGCGGACGAGGCCGGGCTGGACATCGCCGTCGAACACGCGCCGGTCGCCTCGTTCGTCACCGACGGCGGCACCTCGCACGACCCACCGGACGTGGTCGTCCTCGACCCGCCACGCACCGGCGCCGGTGCCGACGTCATCGCGGGGGCGATCTCGCTCGGCCCCGGAGCGATCGTGTACGTGGCCTGCGACGTGGCCGCGCTGGCGCGCGACACCCGGGCGCTCATCGAGGGCGGGTACCGGCTGACCGCCGTCCAGCCGCTCGACCTGTTCCCGATGACCCACCACGTCGAGGTGGTCGCCACCTTCACTCGGTGACCAGTGCCGCCCCCGCCCGTCCCCACCGGTCGCCCCGGACGCGCAGCACGAGCGACACCAGCCTCACCAGCATGAGCAGCTGGACGGCGACCCACAGGCCGAGCAGACCACCCCCGGTCGTCGCCACGAGCTGGCCGGCGACCCCGCCGACGATCGCGGCCATGACGGTCCAGGTGCGCAGGTAGGCGAAATCCTCGGCGCCCATCAGCACCCCGTCCAGCGCGAACACCGGCCCGTTGACGACGTGTCCCACGGCGGCGAGCACCCACGCGCCACCGATGGCACCGAGCACGGCCGGGTCGTCGGTCAGGATCCGTGGCAGCACGTCCTGCCCGCCGACGAGCAGGAGCGCCACGACGGCGCCACCGCCGATGCCCCAGCGGACGAGGTCGCGCCCGTACGCGCGGGCCTCCTCGACGCGGCCGGCCCCGAGGGCGGTGCCGACCAGCGCCTGCCCCGCGATTGCGAACCCGTCCATAAGGAAGCTGACGAGCAGGAAGGTCTGGTACAGGACCTGGTGCCCGGCAGCCGTGACGCTGCCGGTCCGGGCCGCGGCAGCGGTGATGGCGAGCAGCCCGAGCAGCAGGCCGCCGGTACGCAGGAAGAGGTCGCGGCTGACCACCACGAGGGCGGCCAGGTGCGTGCGGTCGGGTCGCCCGTGGTGGGCGATCGGGAGCCCGACGCGCCCGAGCAGCACCACGAAGGCCAGCACCGCGATGACCTCGGCGACCACCGTGGTGATCGCAGCACCCGCCAGGCCGAGGCCCAGCGGGAAGGCCAGCAGGAAGGTCAGCCCGGCGTTGACGACGTTGGCGACCAGGGCCACCAGCAAGGGTGTGCGGGTGTCCGACACCCCCCGGAACGCCCCGTGGCCGACGAAACCGAGCAGCAGGAACGGCACCCCGACCGCCCGGATGCGCAGGTAGAGGACCGCCGGGTCGACCAGTTCGTCGACCGCGCCGAAGGCCCGCACCAGCAGGGGTGCGCCGAGCAGCAGCACGAGGCCGACCACGCTCCCGAGGACCACCGCGACCTGGCCCGCGTGGCTGACCCGCCGGCCGGCGGCGACGCGGTCGCCGGCCCCGACGGCCCGGGCAACGGTCGACGTGGTCCCGAAGACGAGGAAGTTGAAGACCCACGACAGGGCGGTCAGGATCCCGACGGCCAGTCCGAGCCCGCCGAGCTCGGCCGCACCGATGCGCCCGACGACGGCCGTGTCGACCAGGCCGAGCAGCGGATCGGCCACGAGGGTCCCGACGGCGGGTACCGCCAGACCGAGGATGCGTCGGTGGCGGACCCGGGCGGGCGGCGGCGCGGTCACGGGCGACCACCGCGGTCGGCGCGGCGCCGCGCACGGTGGTCGGCGACGTGGGTCCGGTTGGCACACGCTGCCGTGCAGAACCGGCGTCGAGCCCCCCGGGACGTGTCGACGAACACCCGCCGACAGCCCGTGGCAGCGCACCTGCCGAGCCGGTCGGGCCCATCGGTGGCGACGACCCGGGCGAGACCGATCGTGACGTTCACCCGCAGGCGTTCGACGACGTCGGCGCCGTCCCGCTCGTAGTGCAGGTGGGGTGGACGACCATCGTGGGTGGACAGGCGGGGCCGCACCGACAGGCGGGCGAGGGCGGCATCGACGGCGGCGACGGTGGCGTCCGGGTCGCCTCCGAACAGCGCATCGAGCTCGGCGCCGAGGGCCAGCACCGCCGGGTGGTGCGACGTGGCGACCGGGAGGTGGTGCTCGCCCTCACGGAACCGGCGGTGCAGCTCGGCGGCGTCGACACCGTCGCGCGCGGCCTCGACGAGCAGCACGGCCAGCGCTGCGGAGCGGTCGTCGGCGTCGAAGGGCACAGCGGTCCCGTCCGGTCGGGTGGGCCCCGCTCGGGGTGGCCGGACCTTACGTAACGGGTACGGGTCGCTTCAACCCTTACACCGTCACCCAGCGGGGCGGGCGTGGTCGGTCGCGGTGACCTCGCGGGCCCGGTTGCCGGGCAGCCCGCGACCGACGACCGGGTCGACGGTGCCGCGGCACGTCACCCGCACGCCACCGTCCGCGACGGCGACGAGGCAGGACGCCGACCGCAGCCGAGCGTCGGTCGCCACGAGCGTGGCCGCCGACCGGTCCGCGTGACGCTGGGCCGCCGCGAGGTCGACGTGGGCCGTGCCGGCGAACGCACCCTCGACGTCGACGTGGCCGACCGCATCGGTGGCCACCGACCCCGCGAGGTCCACCAGGCGGCGCTGGCCCCCCTGGACCAGCGCGAGGTCGACCGCGATCGCACCGAGGACGAGCAGCACCAGCACCGCGGCGGGCAGCAGCAGGACGACCGAGGCGTCCTCGGACCGCGACGGTGTGGCGAGCCTGCGAGGTTCAGGCACAGGGCACCCCCGTCGCCGCGGGGAGGCCGCTCGCGTACGGATCGACGACCGCGGCGTGGGTGGCCCGGACCGAGACCGCGGCGCGACGTGCCCCGAACTGCGGCAGGACGGCCAGCGGGACCCGGTGGACGACGGTGACCTCGACCACGCCGCACCGCACCAGGTCACCGGCGAGCGTCACCGACGGGACCCGGTCGGCGGGGACGCCGTGGGCCCGCAACGCCTCGGTGGCGGCGGAGTGCGCCACACCGCCGACGTCGCTGCCGGGGTCGGCGGTGATCACGGCCCGCGCCGCGGAGCGGGCCGCCCCATCGGCTGCGCTGCGACCGTCGACCACCGCCCAGAGGTTGGCCACCAGCAGCGTGCCGAGGACGAAGACCAGGACGCCGAACGCCAGGGCCTCGACCCCCGCGACGGCCCCGTGCTCGTCGCCCCACGCCGCCCGATGTCGTCCGTGGACGGTCACGACCCGGGCTCCAGGGGGACCCGAGCGGCGCGATCGACCTCGCCGATGCCGACGCGGGCCGCGATGCCGTCCGCGAGTCGGGCGGGCGAGGCCCCGACCACCCGGACCTCGGCGGCGACCGTGTCGCGGTCGCACTCGACCTCCACGTGCTGGCCCCACGCTCCGAGCAGTCGGTCCACGTGGTCGCGACCCTCGGCACAGGAGCCACCCACGGCCGCGACCCGCCGGGCGGCGTCCGCCGCCGCAGCGGAGGCGGTGGACAGGGCGTACAGGTGCAGCAGCGTCTGGGAGGCGAGCAGCAGGAAGGCCAGGAACATCCCCACCGCGAGGGAGGCGACGATCGGGCTGGTGGCGTCCTCGGCGTGGAGGCCCACCCCCGGGGACCCCACCTACCCGCCGATCAGGTCGATCTGCTCCGAGGTGCGCTCGGCCGCGTCGTTGAAGATCGTCTGGAACGCGAGCCACATGGCCGCGCCGAGCAGCGCCATGATGAGCACCGCGATGGCGGTCGAGATCACCCCCTCGCCGACCTCGGACGCGGCACGCGCCCTGACGTCGCGGAACTGGCCGGAGCATCGCGTGGTCACCGTTGCACCCCCCGTGGGACGACCGTGGCCCGGAACGCTAGCGACCTCGGCGCCCGTCCGGCAGGCCCAACCCGTCCCCGCTGTGGATGACGCACCGACGGCAGGAGTTCGGGGTCGGCACGGCGAAGCTACCGTCGGGCCGCGACCCCTCCGTCGCGCGGCCGAGGGAGAGGACCCACCGTGCTGCGACGCAGCCTGCTCGTCGTCCTGTCCGTGACCGGCCTCGTCGCCCCGGCGACGGCTGCCACCGCCGAGGCCGGCCCGACGATCACCCACCACGTCGTCACCTCGTTCGACGACACCCCGATCGAGGCGACGCTGTTCCTGCCGGCCGGCGCCTCCGACGACGCGCCCGTCCCGCTGGTGCTGCGCACCCACGGTTGGGCGGGCACCGGCGAGACCGAGGTCGGCAGCGGCACGCTGGCCCGGCTGCTCGACGAGGGCTACGCCGTCCTCACCTGGGACCAGCGCGGCTTCGGGTGCTCGGGCGGCGTGGTCCACATCGACGACCCCGACGTCGAGGGCCGTGACGTGTCCGCCCTGATCGACTGGGCGGTCGCCAACGCACCGATCGCCAGGGTCGACGGCGACCCGATCGTCGGCATGACGGGTGGCTCGTACGCCGGCGGTATCCAGGTATCGACGGCGGCCGTCGACGATCGCCTCGACGCCCTGGCACCCGAGATCCTGTGGTCGGACCTGCGCTACTCGCTCTCCAGCGGCTCGGTGGTCAACCAGGGCTGGGTGGCCATCCTCTACTCGGCGGGCAAGGCCACCGCCGAACTGCTCGGCCTGTCGCCCGAGTGCGCGTCCGGGCCGCACCCGGACGGGGGGCTGCACCCCGCCATCGACCAGGGTCTCACCGAGTTCCTGACCACGGGAGCCGTCAGCGCCGACACCCTCGACTTCTTCGCCACCTCATCGCTGGCCTGGTTCGGGCAGGAGCGGCCAGTGGCCGTGCCCACCCTCGTGCTCCAGGGGTCGGTGGACACCCTGTTCGACCTGACCGACGGGTACGGCGTCTACCAGCACGTCCGCGACCAGGGCGTCGACGCTCGTTTCGTGGCGTTCTGCGGCGGCCACGTCGCCTGCCCCGCCAGCTACGTCGATGCGGGCGACCGCGCCCACCTCGACGACGCCATCGTCGCCTGGTTCGCGCGGCACCTGCGTGGTGAGGACGTCGACACCGGCAGCCCCGTGGAGTACCGCACCAACGAGGGGGTGTGGCGCTCGACCACGAGCCTGCCCGCTCCGGGTTCGGTGCCCGTCCCCTTCGCCGGCGAGGTCGAGGGCCTGCCCGTCGTCCCGGTGGTGGACCTGCCGGACCTCGATGCCGTGACGGACCTGATCGCACCGCCGGAGGGCATCCCCGCCCTGCCGATCACCTCGTCGGTCCCGACCCCCGACGGTGACCCGCGCGGCGTCACCTTCCCCGTCGCGGTCGCCGAGGACGGCCCGCTGGAGCTGTTCGGGATCCCCGACGTGTCGCTGTCGGTGTCCGGCGTGACCGCGCCGCTCGACCAGGTCCTCGGGCCGGTCTCCGAGGCCATCGCCGAACTCGGAGCGCTGGACCAGGTCGGCGAGGTACTGGTCGGCTCGCTCGGCCCGCTCGACGGGATCGTCGCGGGCCTCGGAGGCGTCTCGCAGCTCGGGGGGATCGGCACCCCGACGGCGCACGTCTTCGTCAAGTTCGTTCACCGCGAGGCCGGCGAGGTGGTCAACCTCCAGGAGGGTGCCATCGCGGTCGACCTGGCCGAGGGCGAGGTCACCGTGGAGGTCCCGATGCCCGGGCTGGCCTACACCCTGCCCGAGGGGCACCACCTCGACGTCCAGGTCGCCACCAACTCCCTCATGCACGCGACCGGCCGGGTCCCGGCACTGCTCGACGTGCGGCTCGACGGCGCGATCCCGGCGGTGGGCACGGCGGGGACCGACGGTGACGGCGACGGCGGCGGCGACGGCAGCGGAGACGGCAGCGAGGACGGGCCCGGGCGTGGCCCCGGGCCGGGGGACACCCCCGGCGGGCCGGGCGACGGCGGACGCGGCCCGGCTACCCAGCCCGCCGCGGCGCCGCTGCCGGTGACCGGCGGCAGCGGTCTCGGCCTGGCGGCGCTGGCCCTCCTCGGTGCCGCGACCCTGCGGCGCCGACCGGCCGACCGGCCCTGACGCTCGAGGCGACCGAGGGCCGGCGACGTCGCTCAGCCGACCGGCTGCCGGCGCCGCCGCCGCTCGACGAACAGCAGCGCGAGACCGACGGCCAGCGCCCCACCGCTGAGCACCCAGGCCGGCACCCCACCACGCGCCTCCGAGGCCACGAGGAAGAGACCGGGCTCCTCGAGCGGTCCGCCGACCATGCTGCCGTAGAGGCGGTCGTGCGGGACGACCTCCCACGTCGACCCGTCGCTGGACCGCAGCAGGGCGACCGCCGGGTGGGCGGCCGCGAGCACGATCCAGCCGGACGCCGCGAGGTCGAGGTCGACCAGGTAGGCGTTGCTCGCCGGTGCCAGCCCTTCCGGCAGGGGCGCGAGCGTGGCCGCGTCCACCGGCCGCAGCTCGGCGGGGACGGTCGCGCCCGGTGGCCCCGGGAGCGCCTCGGCCGGCAGCACCAGCAGGGCCTGCATGTCGGGCGTCCACAGCTCCGTGGGTCGATCGGCGGGCAGGTCGGCGGCCCGCCCCGCAGCGACACCGGCGCCGCTGCCGTCGACCCACCGGTAGTTCAGCGCAGGACCGTCGTGCGCGGACGCCGGGTGGGTGATCGTCAGCAGGGCCAGCGCGACGGCGACGGCTGCACCGACGCGCGGCCGGCCCCGACGGAAGTCAGGCGCCACGACGACGACCGAGCGTGCCCGCCCCGAGCGCAGCCGCCACGACGAGCGCACCGACGCCCCAGGGACCACCTGTCACGGGGAGGGGCGATCGGGCAGGCACCACGACGAACCGGGTGGCCGGCTGCCGTGCCTCCGTCCCCGCGCCCACGGGCTCAGCGTCGGTCCCCTCGTGTCCGACGTCCTCGGCACCCGCGACCTCCTCGCCGTCGCCGCCGCCATCGGCGGCCGGATCGGGTGCCGTCGCCGCGCCCCACACGCCGTTGGTCAGCCGCACCACGTGGAAGCCCGACGCCACGTCCGAGTACCAGATCTCGCCCCGCTCGGGCGCGAACGCAGGAGCGGACATCGCGTAGGCCGCGCCGTGCTCCTGATCGAACGGGTCGACCGGCACCGGCTCCCCCGGGTGGTTGAAGTAGGCGATCTCGCGCGGGGCCGTGGGGTCGCTGACGTCGAAGACGCGCAGACCGGAGACGATCATCGAACAGGCGACGATCCCCGGATCGACCGGCTGCGGGACCGCGCAGTAGTGGGCGGCGTAGCCCCGTCCGGAGAAGGCGGCACCCGGGTCGTTGCGGGACTCCCCCGCCCGGGCCTCGGGCTCGTGGACCTCGAGGCGGACGTTGGAGACGACCTCGGGAGCGGTCTCGTCGCTGATGTCGATGATGCGTGCGGCGCCGACGGTGGCGGACGGGTCGAGCCCGCCGGCGGGGAACGGGTGCCCGGCGAACTCGTCGACCTCGAACAGGTAGTCGGTGCCGTCGATGGTCACCGGGAGGGCCACCTGCGGGATGCTCGCCTCGGGCCAGGTGAGGGTGGACACGACCTCGGCGCCCGGGAGGGGGTCGCGGTCGCGGATCGCGGTCACGTCCAGGATGGTCAGCCCCGAGTCGTCACCGCTCGGCCCCACGCCGTACAGGCTGGCGAGGTAGGCGCGATCGCCCGCGGCGTTCAGCGTCAACCCGTGCGAGCTGTAGGGCAGGATCGTCAGCAGGTGCGGCGACCTCGGGTCGGACACGTCGATGGCCGCGATGGTGCTCGAGAACAGGGACGCGGCGTAGAGGGTCATCCCGTCGGGCGAGAAGCCGGACTCGTGGCCGAGGAAGCCGACCGGCGCGGACGCCAGCAGCTGCGGGGACCGGCAGTCCTCGGTCACGTCGTAGATGTCGACGATGCCGGGGTAGGTGGTCGGGTTGCCCATGACGGCCGCCAGCAGGCCACGTTCCTGGTTGAGCACCAGCGACTCATGCGGGGACAGCATCGCCGGGGTGACCAGCCGGTCGACCACCTCCGGAGCCGACGGATCGGCGAGGTCGACGACGAAGACACCCGCCGACTCGCGCCGCGGGTCGATCGCGTCGAAGGGGAACACGAGGGTCGAGTCGTAGTAGGCGCACTCGTTCCCGGTGTCGTCCACGTAGCGCCAGACCTTGTAGCCACCGCCGCTGGCGATCGACCCGACCAGCTCGGTGTTGCAGGTGTAGGGCTCGTCGGCCCGACCGGACTCGTGGTCGGCGAGGCTGACCCGGCCCTGGATGCCCGACTCCGGAGCCGACCCCGGTCCGCACGCGGCAGGCGTGCTGACCGGCAGCTGCGGGTCCTGCCCGTGGGCCGGTCCGGGAGCGGCGACAGCGAGGGCGAGACCCGCGACCACGGCGAGGCTGAGCATGCTGCGCAACGGTCCCTCCAGGACGGCTCGGGAGTTCCAACGAACGAGGCCGCCGAGCGACGCGGAGGGAGGGTCAGGGCAGCTCGCGCAGCTCCCGGAGCTCGCGCTTGAGGCGGGCCCGTCGGGCTTCGAGGTAGGCGGACGCGGACCGGGTCGCCCGCTGCGCGCGGTCGCTCGGATCGTCGACGAGCGGGTCGGGACCTGCGGTGAGCTCGTCACGCATCGCGGCCAACTCATCGCGGAGCCCGGCCGACGGGGCGGACGGACGGGGGTCGGGCTCGTCGGCGGCCGCCGACGCCGCGCCGCCCGCCTGGTCCGGTTGGCCGAGGCGGCTCGCCGCTGCCGCGCGCAGCGGCGCGAGCGCCGGCCTCGTGGCGCGGGTCACGGTGCGGCGGACCGCGTCGATGGCTTCGTGCTGGTGGACCACGGCGGTGACCTCGATCTGCGTGTGCGTGGCCCGGCTCCGGGCACCACTGTGCCCGACCGCTACCTCTTGCAAGCACCACGCCCCCGACCGGACGGCCGTACGGCGCGAGAACCTCACAGGCCGCGCGAGGACCGCTCGGCAGGAGGACGTCGGCCCCGGTCCAGCTGACGCGACCGGCCCGGCCAACCACACCGGATGGACCGCTCGATCAGGCCTCGAGCACCGCCGCGAGGCCACCGGCCAGCGCGCCACGCACGTCCTCCATGGGCAGGTCGACCAGGTCACCGATGACCAGCCGGTCACCGCCGACCGTGCCGACGTCCTCGAGCGGCACGCCCGCGTCCCCGCACAGCTGCGCGAACGCGCGCACGTGACGGGACGGGACGGTGACCACGACCCGACCGGGTGCCTCGCTGCACAGGATCTGCGCGGGCGGGAGCTCGGATCCCGGGTCGACCTCGACGCCGACGTCCCCGGCGACGGCGGACTCGGCGAGGGTCACCAGCAGCCCACCGGAGCCGATGTCGTGGGCCGAGTGCAGCCACCGCTCCCGTGCCGCGACGTGCAGCACCTCGGCGATCCCGGCCTCGAGCTCCAGATCCACGGGGGCGAGGACGCCACCGAGCGGTGCGTCGAGGTAGCGCTGCAGCTCGGAGCCGGCCAGGCCCCGACCGGCCGGGGCGCCGACGATCAGCACGAGGTCGCCCTCGTCCTCGAACGCGGCGTCCACGGTGTCGTCGGCGTTCTCGATCACGCCGAGGATCCCCACGACCGGGGTGGGGTGGATGGCCCGGCCGCGGGTCTCGTTGTAGAGCGAGACGTTGCCGCCGGTGACGGGGACCCCGAGGGTGCGGGTCGCCTCACCGAGCGCGCGGATCGACTCGGCGAGCTGCCACATGATCTCGGGACGCTCGGGGTTGCCGAAGTTGAGGCAGTTGGTGGTCGCCAGCGGGCGCGCGCCGACGCAGGCCACGTTGCGGAACGCCTCGGCGACCACCCGGCGGGTGCCTTCCACCGGGTCGAGTTCGCACCACCGGCCGTTGCCGTCGGTCGCGCACGCCACCGCCCGGTGCGAGCCGGGCAGCCGCACGACCCCGGCGTCGCCCATGCCCGGGGCGAGGACGGTCCCGCCGAGCACGAGATGGTCGTACTGCTCGGTGATCCAGTCGGGTGTCGCGACGTTCGGCGAAGCGAGGAACCCGAGCGCGAAGTCGGTCAGGTCGTGGCCGCCGTCCGGCCCGGCGCCCTCCCCCGGCAGGGTCAGGGATTCGGCGTCGATCGCGGCGTAGTCGTCGAGCCAGCCCGGACGCTCACGCGGGCGGTCGTAGGTCGGGCCCTCGTCGGCCAGCGACCGTGCCGGCAGGTCCGCGATGACCTCACCGCGGCGGTGCAGCACCAGCGCGTCACCCTCCACGACCTCGCCGATGACCGAGGCCGGGACGCCCCAGCGGGCAGCGATGGCCAGGACCTCATCGAGGTCGTCGGGGTTGACCAGGGCGAGCATGCGCTCCTGGGACTCCGAGCAGAGGATCTCCCAGCTCTCGAGCGTGGGGTCGCGCAGGTGGACCAGGTCGAGGTCGACGTCCATCCCCATCGACGCCTTCGAGGCCAGCTCGGAGGTGGAACACGCGATGCCGGCCGCGCCCATGTCCTGGATGCCGGCGACGAGGTCGCGTTCGTACAGCTCGAGGCAGCACTCGATGAGCTGCTTCTCGGCGAACGGGTCGCCGACCTGGACGTTGGGGCGCTTGTCCTCGAGCAGGTCGTCGAACTCCTGGCTGGCGAGGACCGACGCGCCGCCGATGCCGTCACGACCGGTGGCCGATCCGAGGAGGACGGCCTTGTCGCCGACCCGCTCGGCCTTGGCGAGCTGCAGCCGCTCCTTGGGCAGCACGCCGATGGCCAGCACGTTGACCAGCGGGTTGCCGGCGTAGGTGTCGTCGAACTCGAGCTCGCCGCCGATGTTGGGCACCCCGACGCAGTTGCCGTACCCACCGACGCCGCGCACGACCCCGTCGACGAGGTGACGCTGGAAGGCGTCCACGGGGCGCTCACGGCCGGCACCGTCGGTCCAGCCGCCCGGGTCTCCGAAGCGCAGCGGGTCCATGACAGCGATGGGCCGGGCGCCCATGGTGAAGATGTCACGCAGGATGCCGCCGACCCCGGTGGCCGCACCCTGGTAGGGCTCGACGTAGCTCGGGTGGTTGTGGGACTCGATCTTGAACGCCACGGCCAGGCCGTCGCCCACGTCGATGACGCCGGCGTTCTCGCCCGGCCCGGCCAGCACCCACGGTGCCTCGGTGGCCAGCCCGCGCAGGTGGATCTTGGAGGACTTGTACGAGCAGTGCTCGGACCACATGACCGAGTACATGCCGAGCTCGGCGACGGTCGGGACACGCCCGAGGGTCGCGACGACGTCGTCGTACTCCTCGCCACGGAGGCCGAGCTCGTGGCCGAGCTCGCGGGCCCGCTCGGGGGTCAGCGTCTCGTCGGAGGGGAAGGTGCGCTCGGTCACGGGACGGGCCTTCACGGCGTGCGGGAGCGGAGAGTTGGACCCTAGTCGAGGTCACCCTGTGGGCCGGGGGCCCGGCGGGTGAGCTGGGTACCCTCGCCTTCTCCGTCGGCTCCCCCGGAAGGCCCCGCCGTGGACGCCCTCAACACCCTCCGCGCCATCCTCGTCGGTGTCGCGTTCATCGCCGCGCTGATGCTGGCCTTCAGCGGCCAGTGGGTGCCCGCCGCCGTCCTCGGCGTCGGCATCGCGGCCCACTTCGGCCTGTGGGCGTGGCTGCGCGCCGACAAGCGACGCGCCGCCGAGGCCGACCCGCTCACCGGTATCACCCACCCCTGACCTCGGCAGCGGGTGTTGCCGGATAGGCCCAACAGGCCGGCGGTCCGTGCCCACCTCAGCCACGACGGGGCATCGTGCAGATACGGCGGTTCTGCACCGGTCGGTTGCCCCTGGTTCCGGAGCGATGCCGCGGCATCGCTCCAGTGGGAGACCACGAGCACATCGAGGTGCGCTTCGTCACCCGCTGAGCTCGTCAGCGCCCGCGACCGCGACCCGGCCGCCACGCTCGTAGCCGCACGTGCGGTTGCAACCGGTAGCCAACGCCCACCTCAGCACGTGCGGTTGCAACCGGTAGTGAACGCCCGTTGCGAGCTACTCGTCGAGAAGGAGCCGCTCGAGCTGCTGGCCGGTCACGTCCGCGATGAGATCGAAGTCCTTGTCGTGGTGGAGGACGGCGAGCCCCGCAAGTTCGGCCGTCGCCGCGATCAGCAGGTCGGGCACCGCCGGAGCTCGGTGGTGTCCACGGTCGGCGAGCAACTGCTGGACCTCAACGGCGCGGTCCTCGATGGTTGGCGTGAGGTACTCCACAGGCATGGAGGCCAGTGGTGGCCGCCGCAGACCTGACCGCAGCTCATCTCCGGTACGGGCGCTGTACCCGATCTCCAACCGGGTGACGGTGCTGACGCGCACCAGGCCCCGTTCGATCCGTTCGGCCCACGTCGGCCCGTCGGTAGCGTTGCCGAGACGGACCAGGGCGGACTTGTCGATGAGCCAGTCGGTCACTCCCAGGCCCCGCGCATGACCTCAGGGTCAGCGAGGTCGGCGAAGGTCCGGGCGAACTGGCGGAACGATTCGACGCTGACGGGCTCATCTGAAGTCGACGCGACACGCAGCATCTGCCGGCGGAGGTACTCGGTCCGGGACAGACCGAGACGCTTGGCCTTCGCCTCGATCGCGGAGATGACCTCGTCGGGAACGTCGCGGATCAGCACGTCGGTCACCCGTGGCTCCTCGTCGGCGGTATCGCATGATATCAGGAGCGCTTCGACGACAAGCGGAGCGTGTGGACAACGCCCTCATGGTGTGATGGGTCCACGACGCGAGCATGGTGCCTAGCGTCGAGGATCTCGGCGGGCTGACTCCATAACGCCCCGCCGGTCGCTGCTTCGGTGGTGTCTGGCCTGATGACGAACTGCCGCCCGCCGGGATCCGCCTCTGGCGTGGCTCGAGACAGGAATGCGGCAGATCACTCGCATGAGGTATGCCCGCCAGAGGTGACCGTCGCTACTGGTGGAAGGAGCCTTCATGACGGTGATGATCGGGATCGATCCCCACAAGCGATCACACACCGCGGTCGCCGTTCGGGCTTCGCGTCGTGGCGGTTCTGCGGAGGTCGGTAGCCACTGCTTCCGGAGCGATGCCGCGGCATCGCTCCAGTGGGGGACCACCAGTGCTCCGGGCGACCACGAGCACGTCGATCTCCGCCTCGTCACCCGCTGAGCTCGTCAGCGCCCGCTACCGCCACCAGGCGAACACACACCAGTTGCTGCGCATCCCGTCGGGCCTATCCATCAACCCCGCTGCCGAACTCACCCGCCCCTGACCTCGCTACGGGTGTCGCTGGACCGGCCCGCCAGGCCGGCGGTCCGTGGTCATCTCAACCACGACGGGCATCCTGCCGGTACGGCGGTTGCCGCCACCCTCGTCCGGTGACGCCAGCCTTCGACGGTGACGCCGGAACGGCGTTGGACCGCCGTCCGCCGGCACCGTCGTCCTCTCACGTCACCGAGCGCCCCAGACGACCGGTGGCACACGCACCCGTGATCACTCGCTGGTCGCTGCGCTCGAGGCTCGGGCGTCCTGGATCGTGACGATGACGACGCGATCGCGGTGCTCGTCGAAGATGTAGACGAGCAACATCCACCGCCAGGGGCCGAGGATGAACCGGAAGCCTTCCCATCGGCCGGTGAGCTCTGGGCCGAGTCGCGGGAACCGTTCGAGCGACCGGAGGGACCCCCGGACACGTTCGGTCGTATCGCGCGGGAGCGAGTGCGTCAGCACGAGCCGGTCCAGGTCAGCGACAGCGGCACGAGCGATCTCGACCTGCGCCACGCGCTACAGCTCGTCGAGGGCGATGGTGTCGCCGGAGGCCGCTTGCTCGACACCGAGCTGGGCGCGCTCCCAGGCACCGTCGATGCCGTCGAGCAGGGCGGCGACGTTGGTCGGGTCGGGATCGAGATCGTCGATCGCGCTGCTGAGCAGCGATCGAGCGAGGGTGCCCTCGTTGACGTGGACCCGAGCTGCGAGGGCCGCCAGCTTGGCGGCGTGCTCGCCGTCGAGGGTGATGTTGAGACGTTGACCACTCATGCCGCGAGCGTACACGCGACGACACGGTACGTGCACAGCTGCACGCTTCACGCCATCGGTGCGGCGGTCAGGCGGGGGTGGCGGCGGCCTCGAGGACGCTCGCGAAGAACCCCTGGCCGTCGGTGCCGCCGACGAGGCCGTCGTCGACCGCGTGCTCGGGGTGGGGCATGAGGCCGACCACGTTGCCGGCCTCGTTGCAGATCCCCGCGATGTCGCGCTCCGAGCCGTTCGGGTTCTGTCCGAGGGCGTAGCGCGCCACGACCCGCCCCTCGGCCTCGAGTTGGTCGAGGACGGCGGCGTCGGCGTGGTAACGACCCTCGCCGTTCTTGATCGGGACGATGATGGTCTCGCCCGCCGCGTAGCTGCGCGTCCACGGCGTGGTCGCGTTCTCGATCGTCAACGGGACGTCCTTGCACACGAACCGCAGCCGGGCGTTGCGCAGCAAGGCACCCGGCAACAGGCCCGCCTCGCACAGGACCTGGAAGCCGTTGCAGATGCCGAGCACCGGGCCGCCACCCTTCGCGAGGTCGGCGACCGCCCGCATCACCGGCGCCCGGTGGGCGACGGCACCGCAACGCAGGTAGTCGCCGTAGCTGAAGCCGCCGGGCAGGATGACCGCGTCGACCCCCTGCACGTCCTCGTCGGCGTGCCAGAGCCGGACCGGGTCGCCTCCGACCGCAGCGACGGCGTTGCGCGCGTCACCGTCGTCGAGGGAACCGGGGAAGGTCACGACACCGACGCGCACGGCAGCTCCGGGAGGGTGATCGGGAGGCGAGGAGATCCGGGGGGACGAGGCTAGCGGTCGTCGCCGGGGTAGCCGGCAGCCTCGAGGGCACCGAGCGGGTCCGGTTCCTCGAGGAGCTGTTCGACATCGAGGCACCCGCGCGGTGGCGCGTCGGAGAACACGAGCCGCTGGCAGGCGGCGTGCTGCGCCTCGGCCGCCGCGAGGGCCGTCTCCGCGGTCACCGGCGAGCCCGGGAAGGACGGCTGGGCGAGCTGGGTGAGCTGACCGATGATCGCCGGGGCAGCGCGGGTGGCGTCCTCGAACTGGAACGCGGCGTTGAGCTCGATCACGGTGCGGCGATCGTCGGTCGCGCGCAGGGACGATTCGACCCCCGACAGCTCGAAGACCGCGAAACGCACCTGGCCCCGGGTGGTCGCCCACTCGCGCAGGCCGGATTCCGCCTCGGGGAAGGCGCCGGTGCGCAGCAGGGAGCAGGTCGCGCCGAGCGCACGTGTCGCCGCCGCTCGCGCACCGGAGTCACCGACGACCCGGCCGGACGCGGCGCACGACGGTCCGGGGTCGGAGTCCTCGATGGTGCCGAGCACCGCCTCACCCCGGTCGACGGTGGTCCGTTCGTCGCCGGCGGGGCGACGGTCGGCGGGTGCGATCTCCTCGCGGCCGAACACCTGCGTCGCGGCCCAGATCGAGACGACCAGGGCGAGCGGGACCAGGATCAGCATCGCGATCACGAACCAGCGGTGTAGGACCGGCTCACCGGTCGGCAACGTCGGCAGCCCGTCGTCGCGCAGGGGCGGCAGGGGTGGTCGCTCGCTCACCGGCGGCGACCCCCTCAGGCCGGCGCGGACGCGTCGTCGAGCACCCGCCACGAGTAGGACTCGATCACCGGGTTGGTGAGGAAGTCGGCGCACATGCGCGTGACGCGGTCGGCGAGCTCGTCGTCATCGGCCGCGTCGACGTCCAGCTCGAGGTGCTTGCCGATGCGGACGTCACGGACCCCTTCGAACCCGAGGCCGGGGAGGGCGTCCTCCACGGCGCGACCCTGCGGATCGAGGATCTCACGCTTGAGCAGGACGTCGATGGCGACGCGGGGCATCGGAGGCCTTCGGACGGGCGGCGTGGAGCCGGGATCGTACCCGGGGCCTCCTCCCGGCCCGAACGACACCGGCGGGCCGTCGTGCGACGGCCCGCCGGTGGGTGCTGCGGATCCCTCGATCGGTGCCGCGGGACCCTCGGGGGCGAGGGACGGTTCCGATCAGCGCTCCCGGCGCTCGGTGACCGCGGCAGCGCGCCGCCGACGGCTGGTCAGGAGCATCCCGCTGCCGAGCAACAGCGCGACGAGCGCCGCGAGGGCGAGCGTCACCGTGTCGCTGCCGGTGGCGGCCAGGACACCGGTCCGACCCGTCGCCGTCCCGGTGGTGGTCACCGGACCGGTCGCGCCCGGCTGCAGGGCGGCGACGACACCAGCGGGCTGGACCGCCTCGCGGTCGACGTCCGCCGTGGTCTCGTCGCCGCTGACCGGCTGCTGCGGGCTCTCCGGCGCGTCCGGCGTCACGGGCGTGTCCGGCGTCACGGGCGTGTCCGGGGTCACCGGCGTCGTCGTGGTGTCCTCGAGCAGATCGGCGACGATCGCCCCGAGCACCTCGTCGAGTTCACCGGCCTCCAGACGCCGCAGGAGCTCGTCGCCGACCAGGTCCACCTCGAGCAGGACCGCGAGCACGGCCCGGACCTCGTCGAGGTCCAGCTGACCGGCCTCAAGCACGGCGAGCAGCTCGGCGAGGATCTGGTCGAGCAGGTCACTGACGACCTCGGTCAGGTCGACGTCACCGAGGTCGAGGTCACCGACGATCACGACGATCGCCAGCACCTGCTCCCACTGCCCCGCGCCCAGCAGCTGTTCGAGCAGCGGGCCGAGCACCCCGTCCAGCGCGGCGCCGAGGCCGGCGTCGACGACCAGCTCGATCACGTCGACGAGGAGGTCGAACTCGCCGGCATCGGCGAGGACGGGCAGCAGCTCACCGAGCAGGTCCTGCAGGAGGGCCACGTCGCCCTCGTCGACCACGAGGTCGACGATCTCCAGCAACTGGTCGACCATCCCGGCATCGAGCAGTTCGCCGAGCTGGCCCTGCACGACCACCCAGATCGCATCGGTGTCACCGCTGGCCAGGAGTGCGTCGACGACCTCCGCCAGCGTGGCGGTGTCACCGGTCGCCAGCAGCGTCGCGACGAGAGCTCGCAGCGTCTCGGGAGCCACGTCGCCCTCGGCGATCAGGACGAGGAACTCGGCCAGCGCGTCGGCGTCGCCAGCGGCCACCAGGCCGACCAGCAGGTCGACGGCCACCTCGTCGAGGCCCTGGTCGAAGAGGCTGCGGACGAGCGCCTCGAGCGACGCATCCGCTTCGATGTCCGCCAGGATCGTGAGCAGCGTGGCCTCGTCGAGGTCGGCGAGGCGGGCGAACAGGTCAGCCCCGGCAGCCTCGCCGAGCAGTGCGTGCAGCGCAGCTTCGAGGTCGGCGAGGACGTCGCCGTCGACCGCGACGTCGCAGTCCTCACGGCCCTCGGCCTCACCGGGGTGCTCCTCGTCACAGACCTCGGGGCAGTCCTCACGGCCCTCGGCCTCACCGGGGTGCTCCTCGTCGCAGTGGTCGCCCGGCGGGGTGTCCTCAGGAGGCGCGTCGCCGTCCGGGTCCGCGGCCACGTGCTCGGCGGCGTCGTCACCGGCATCCACCGCAGCATCGGTATCGGCGTCGGTACCTGCCTCGACGTCGGCATCCACGTCGGCGTCGGCGTCCGTGTCGGCGTCCGTGTCCTCGGCGGGCTCGTCCGGTGACGGATCCTCCGAGGGCTCGGGCGCCGGCTCGGCATCACCTCCAGCCGCGTCGTCATCCGCCTCGACGACCTCGTCGTCGGGTTCGTCGTGTTCGTCGGCGAGGGCGCCTGGCACCACGAAGGCGCCGAGGCTCAGCAGCCCGACGAGGAGCGCGACGAGTGACGTCCGCGCTCCGTCGCCGAGCAGGTGTGCTCGTTGCATGGAGGGCTCCTTGGTCGATCCCCGCTCCCGGGGACAGCCCCTGTCCAGGGGATGTGCCGGCCGGTCCCCTGCGACCAGCCGCGGCGGGAGGTCTACGCCGCGTCACGGCCCCGGCGGCGCCCCCTTCGACCGTGCGCGCGGGCCCATCGGCCAGGACGCCACGGCCGTTGGAGCGCGGCCCCGTCCAGTGCCATCGGCCGTCGTGCCACGCTGGACGCGCAGGGCTGTGGTCGGCCGGCCAGTGGCCTCGGCCGTGCTGCCCGTGGCGGGCCGGCCGGCGGCGTGCGCGCCGCGTGTCAGCTCGGTCGCGCCTCGCCGTCAGCGTCCGGGCGCCGACCGGATCTGCCGAGGACCTGGGCCAGGTCGCTCGGTCGGACGGGCTTGGGCAGCCAGGCAGCCCCGAGACGGTCGGCGAGCGCCGCGAGCTGTCCAGCGTCGCTGCCCGACAGCAGACAGGTCACGAGGGGACGCCCGACACCTCGATCGAGCAGCGCCAGCAGCTCGTCCCCGGTGCGGCCGTCGCCGAGATCGACGTCCAGCAGCAGGACGTCGGCCCGTTCCTCGACGGCGGCGAGCAGCCCGTCGGCGAGGGTCGGTCGGCTGCGCACCTCGTGACCGAGGGCTCGCAGCTGGAGCTCCAGGCCGATCAGCGTCACGGGGTCGTCGTCGACCACCAGCACCCGTGCCACGTCCGTCCCCGTCGCCGACCCGCGGCCTCGCGGCGGCCGCCCGGACCACACCGTGCGGCCCACCGTTCCAACGAGCGCTCGCCGGGGCGGTGACGAGGGGGTCGCGACCCGGTCGTGTGCTGCCTCAGATCATCGCGGCGGACGAGATGTCCGGGTTGGCCCGCACGAAGACCGCCATCGCCCGGAACCAGGTCTCGCGGTCGGGGCGGTGCACCCCCTCCTCGGCCAGGGCAGCGTCGGCGACCTCGGTCAGGTAGTGGGTCGGGTGGCTGAAGTAGTCGACCGACGCCGGCGGCAGGCCCATCAGGTCCTGGAGCCCGGGCACGTGGCGCAGCGCTCCCTTGGCGACCCCCATCGGCAACGGCACGGTGACGAGCCGCTTGCCGGTCACCTCGCCGAACAGCTCGATCAGCTGGCGGATGGTGTACGGCTCGGGGTCGGCGAGGGCGTAGGTGGCACCCGCCGTGTCGGGCCGGGCCGCGAGCGCGTCGATGGCGTCCACCACGAAGTCCCGCGGCACCACGTTGAAGCGGTACCCGTCCGGATCGCCCACCGTGGGCATGACGGCGACGCCGGGCTGCTTGAGCAACCAGCGCAGGATGAAGTACGGGCCGTCGAACTTCTGGGTCGCGCCCGTAGCCGAGTCGCCGCCGACCACCGACGGCCGGTAGATGGTCGCCGGCAGCCCGTCCTCGATCGCCTCCGCGACGATGACCTCCGCGAGGTACTTGGTCTCCTCGTAGAAGTTGTTGAAGCTCTGCCCACGGACGAGGTCGGTCTCGCGGAAGATCCCCGGCCAACGGCCCGAGACGTAGCAGGTGGACACGTACTGCAGCCGTTCGAGGTCCGGACAGGCGCGGCAGAAGTCGACCACGTGCCGGGTGCCGTCGACGTTGACCCGCATGCCGACGTCGCGGGCGACCTCGAGGTCGTAGACGGCAGCGAGGTGGAAGACCTCCGTCGTGCGCGCCGTCAGGTCGCCGTGGGCGTCACCGAGGCCGAGGTCGGGCCGCGTGATGTCGCCGACGACCAGCTCGATGCGGCCGGCGAGCGACGCGTCCCGACCCACGAGCTCCTCGACCCGGTGCTCGGCGAGGTCGAGGAAGGCCGGCTGGACCAGGCAGACCGCGCGGGCATCGGCGTCCCGTCGCAGCACACGCGGGAGCAGCTCGGTCCCGAGGAACCCGGGGAAGCCGGTGAACAGGACGGTGCGGGCCACAGGTGCTCCGAGGGTCGGGCTGGTTGACCGCCGTCACGGTAGGGTCTTGTTGACCCGCGGGTCAACAAGACCGCCGACCGACGGACGTCAGAGGCGCACAGGAGGACACCGTGCCGGGAGCGCGCGCACCGGAGGCCGAACGTCGCCGCCAGATCGTCACCGCCGCGCTGGAGGTGGCGGCCCGCGACCGCCTCGACGGCCTGACCGTCCGCAACGTGGCCGCTGCAGCGGACCTCTCCCCCGGTCTGGTCTTCCACCACCTCGGGGACAAGCGCCGGCTGCTGCTCGCGGTGCTCGACGAGGTCCTCGCCGCCGTCGTCCCCGCCGTGCCCGACGATGACGGCTCGTCCGCTCGTGACCGGCTCCTCGGGCACGTCCGGACCGAGCTGGCCGAGCTGCCCGGCAACCGCGAACTGGTCGAACTCTTCCTGGACTTCTGGGTGGTCGGGACCCGCGAGCCCGAGGTCCGCGACCGCATCTCGGCGGCGCTCGACGCCTACCGGCGGGCGCTGCACCCGCTCGCCGCGGCGGCCATCGACGAGGAACCCGACCGGTTCGCCGGTGTCGAGGCCGACCGGTTGGCGTCGGTGGTGGTCGCCTTCGCCCACGGCCTCGCGGTCCAGGCGGTTCTCGACCCTGACGCCTCCGACCCCGACGCCACCATCGCCGCGCTCGAGGCACTCATCCCGCCACCCCTGTGAGGGCGAGCGGCCACTCCTCGCTACCTTCACCGCCGTGCGCACCCGGATCTGGCTCTCCTGCGCCCTGACGGCCGCCCTGGCCGTCGGGTGCACCAGCGACCCCGCTCCCCGGTCGATCGAGGAGCCCGAGCGCCCCCCCGAGGTCGAGCAGGTCGAACCCGAACCCGAGCCCCTGCAGGACGTCGAGGGCACCGTCGACGAGGTCGTGGTCACCGACCTGTCGGTGACCGAGAGCGGCCTGTACCGGGACGGCAGCGAGGGGGACGCCCCCGTTCCGATCGATCAGGCCGCGATCGACGCCGCCGTCGCCGAGGCGACCGCCTGGCTCGACACCCACATCACCGACGTGCAGTCCGGTGGCTCCGGGAACCTCGAGGACGTCGCCCTCTCCGGTGACCCCGCCGACGTCGCCGGAGGGCTCGCCAACCCCGACCACCCCGTCGTCTCCGCGTCCTACCTGTTCACCATCGGGGCGCTCGGTGTGCCCGAGTGGGTCCGGGTCTCGGTCACCGTGACCCGCGAGGACGGCGTGATGCCGGCGACGTTCGTGTTCCTGCCGGAGGGGGACGGCCTCAGCCTCCTCGCGATCAACATCGGCGAGGGCACACCGGCGCCCGCGGCCGAGACGACCCCGGACGACGACGCGCCCGACGACGAGGCGCCCGACGACACCGAGGAGACCGCGTGAGCCGCGCACGCCACGTCCTGGTCGCGCTCGTCGCCGTCGGCCTCCTGGCCTCAGGCGGCTCGGCGCTCGCCCTCGAGCGGTGGCTGCTCCCGCCCGGCGACGGTGAGGTCCTGACGCTGCTGCTGCTCGGCTCGGACGAGGGGCCGCCGCGCACCGGTCAGCTCGACCGGGGTAACGCCGACGGCTTCCAGCTGCTGTTCGTCTCCGGTGACCGCCAGCACGCCACGTTCGTCTCCATCCCACGCGACAGCTACGTCCCGGTCCCGAACCAAGGACGCACCCGGATCAACGCCTGTCTCTTCCACGGACCCGAGCGGTGCGTGGCCACCGTCGAGTCCGTGTTCGGCGTCGAGGTCGACGGCTACCTGCTGACCAGCATGCGGGGCTTCACCCGCGGCGTGGAACGTTTCGGCGGCATCGAGATCGAGGTACCTCAGAGTCTGCGCGTCGGCGAGGTGCACATCTCCTCGGGCCTCCAGACCCTCGACGGCCCCGAGGCGCTGGTCTACGCCCGCGACCGCAAGTCCCGCGCATCGGGCGACATCGGCCGTTCGCAGGCCCAGGCACAGCTGCTGGCTGCAGCCCACCGTCAGGTCCGCGACGACGGCTCGCCCGGCGAGGTGTTCCGCGCGTTGACGGCGCTGCGTCGCCACACCGTCACCGACCTGTCGGGACCGCAGCTGGTACGGCTGGCCTTCGAATCGCTCCAGCTGCCGCCCAGCAACGTCGAGCGCACCGTCCTGCCCGGCAACATCGGCTTCGCCGGCCCGGCGTCGGTGTACTTCCTCGCTGACCGGGCCTACGCGCTCGTCAGCGACGCCGCGGACGACGCCCGGTTGTCGTGACCGACCCGCTGCGGGTGGTCGTGATCGCCGACACCCACCTGAAGCGGGCGTGGCCGGGCCGCGCCCTCCCCGGTCCGGCCGTCGACCTGCTCGCCACGGCCGACGTCGTGCTCCACGCCGGCGACATCACCGAGGCCGAGCACCTCGAGCTGATCGCGGATCTGTCCGGCGCGCCGGTCCACGCCGTGCTCGGCAACAACGACCCCGAGCTCGACGGCGCGCTGCCCGAGACCCGCGAGCTCGAGCTCGCGGGCGTGCGGGTCGCGATGATCCACGACAGCGGCCCGACCCGTGGTCGGGCACGACGCCTCCACGACCGCTTCCCGACCGCAGACGTGGTCGTCTTCGGCCACAGCCACGTGCCGTGGAACACCACCGGCGTGGATGGACAGCTGCTGTTCAACCCAGGCTCGCCGACCGAGCGTCGCCAGCAGCCGCACCGGACGATAGGGGTGCTGGAGCTCGCGGACCGTCGGGTCGTCCGCGCCACCATCGAGGTGGTGGACCCGTAGCCGGGCCGCCGCAGGCGGGCACGGTGCCCACAGCGCGCGTAGTCCAGATGGGTCAGCTTCGGCTGCGGCGCTGAAGGTGGCCGTGGAACGGGCCGATGGAGAGGGGTACACCGGGCGAGGAGAGCAGCGGTGGACCCCCGATCGATCGAGATGCTGACGATACGGCTCGCAGCGGTGGACCTGCGGTGCTCGGTCCTCGAAGTCGCTGAGGAGCTCCCACGGATCTACCGCGACCTGGCCGATGCGCTCGGCCCCGCGGAAGCCGGTCGCCGGTTCGACACCGCGCTCACCCGCGCCCTGGCCGCGACCGCCGCCTGACGGTCAGAAGATCGACAGGTGCAGCTTCTCGGCCAGCTCGTGCAGGGCCACCCGCCCACCGTGCGAGTTGCCCGTGTCGTCCAGCGCCGGGGACCAGACGCACACCCCCATCTGGTCGGGCACGACCCCGACGATGCCACCGGCCACCCCGCTCTTGCACGGCAGGCCGACCTCGAACGCGAAGGCACCGGCAGCGTCGTAGGTCCCGCAGGTCAGCATCAGGGAGTTCACACGGCGCGCCAGGATGTCCGGCAGGACACGTCGGCCGCTGGCGGGATCGACGCCGTCGTTGGCCAGGAACCGCACCGCGTGTGCCAGCTGCCGTGTCGACATCGCCAGGGCGCACTGGTGCACGTAGACCTCCAGGACGTCCATCACCGGGTTGCGGAGGTTGCCGAACGAGGCCATGAGGTTGGCGACGGCGAGGTTGCGGTGCGAGCTCTCGAGCTCGGCGTCCGCCACCACGGGGTCGACCTCGATCTCGTCCTCGGCGAGCTCGCTGACCAGCTCGGTCAGCTGCCGCTTCGGGTCGTCACAGAACTCGACCAGGACGTCGTCGATGACCAGCGCGCCGGCGTTGATCATCGGGTTGCGGGGGATCCCCTTCTCGTGCTCGAGCTGGACCAGCGAGTTGAACGGGTCGCCCGACGGTTCCCGTCCGATGCGGGCCCACAGCTCGTCGGACACCAACGAGGTCCGATCGACCTTCTGCATCGCGAGCACCAGCGCGAACATCTTCGAGATGCTCTGGATCGGGAAGCGCACGTCGACGTCGCCGAGCACGTGGTCGGTGCCGTCGAGCTCGGCGAGGGTGATCGCGAAGGCGTCCGGGCTGCAGG
The DNA here is from genome assembly GCF_000969705.1 of Nitriliruptor alkaliphilus DSM 45188. GTDB lineage: Bacteria > Actinomycetota > Nitriliruptoria > Nitriliruptorales > Nitriliruptoraceae > Nitriliruptor > Nitriliruptor alkaliphilus. The sequence goes on along the minus strand of NZ_KQ033901.1, from coordinate 1,489,370 downwards.
TCGAGCCGAGCTTCGGATCGCTGGTATCGACCTCACCTTCGGCCGCGGCCTCACGGCCGGCGGCTGCGGCCTCCTCCATCACGGCATCGAGGTCGGTCCGGGGTTCGGTGGGTGCGGTGGCCACGGCAGCGCTCTCCTCGGGGGACGGCAGCCAAGCCTGCCGTCGCCCGCAGCGCCGTGGCTAGGCACGGTCGGACGGACCACGCGGCGCTCACCCGCCGAGGTCGCGGGTGGCCGAGACGGGGAGCGCGGGGACCGGCTGACCCGCCCCTGCGTCGAGGCCGAGGGTGCGTCGCAGCGCCGCTCCGAGCTGGCCGATGCGCTCGGGACGTAGGCGGTAGAGCACGAAGTAGCCGTCACGTTCCTTGGTGACGACCCCCGCACCGTCGAGGATCTTCAGGTGACGCGAGATCGACGAGTCCGACAGCTTGAGCAGCTCCGCGAGCTCCTTGGTCGAGCGCGGTTGTTCGGCGACCATCCGGGTGATCTGCAGGCGGGTCTCGTCGCCGAGGGCACGCAGACCATCGGCGACCGCGTGATCGGCCTCCTGCGGGACCTCGGGCTGACGCAGGTCGCGGAGCGGGACGAAGATCGCCAGCGGCCAACGTTGGTCGATCTCGAGCAGGACCCGGGGCCAGCCGTACACCGTGGGCACCAGCAGCACCCCTCCGCGCGCCGCGACGTCGCACACCGCGTCGTAGGTCTTGTCGACCACGATGGACGACGTCGCCTCGTCCCAGCGGCCCTCCGGCAGGAGCTCGTCGACCACACCGGGTGCCCCGCGGGTGACCAGCGCACGGGCGCCATCGGTGACCTCGGCCTCGATCCGGGGCAGCACCCGGGCCCACTCCTGCTCGAAGGCGGCCTCCCAGTACCGCGCGAACAGACGGGCGATCCGGTCGCGTTCCCGCGCCGGGTCCTCGAGGACCGCGCGTGCCATCACGACCCGCCCGTCGTCCCGGGCGCTGGCCGAGGTCAGGACCTCGTCGCGGTACGCCGCGTCGTGCACGAGGTGAGGACCGCGGACGTCGGTGGGGGCGCACGGCAGCCCAGCGAAGGCGAGGGACAGCTCGTAGGCCACCACGTCGTCGTCGATGCGCCCGAACGCGGCCAGCTCGTCCTCGAACGTCGCGCTGTCGCCGACCAACCCGACCTCGAACAGCCCGGGGACGTAGCCGTCGAACGCCCGGGCCAGGGTCCGGACCTCCTCGTGCAGCTCCGGCGGCAGCAGCGCCCGGCACCGCCGGGTCCAGGGCAGGTGCATCGGGGTCCGCTTCGGCCGGGCGACGACCGCCATCGACAGGACCGCCTCGAACAACGGCGACCAGGCGAAGCCCACCAGATCGATCGCCCGCTCGCGGGGGAACCGGAAGGTCACCGTCACGTCACGTCTCCACCCATCGGGGTCGGTTCTATCCCGTCATCCGCGGATCAGTTGATTGCGTGATGATAGGGGCGCAGGCTCACCGGTGCACCCCCGACGGAGGATCGACGATGCACCCCACCATCCTGCTGCAGCTGGCCGAGCTGCGGATCGACGAGCGGCTGCACGCCGCCACGCGCCGCCGACTCACCCGGCGTGCACCACGGACGCGGCCGACCGCGCCTCCGACCGCGCGTCCGGCCGGCGCGGCCGTCAGCGCCCCGCGGCCGGTCCCGGCGAGGACGCGGACCCACCCGGCGGCGTGCGACCCTCAGGCGTGCTGAGCAACCCGCGGATGACCTCCTCCAGCGCGGTCAGGTCGAACGGCTTGGTCAGCACCTCATCGGCCCCGCAGGCCCGCAACCGGGCGACCTCCTCGGGGTACGCCTTGGCGGTCACGAACACGATGGGCACCTCGCTGAGCGTCTCCGAGGTACGGAAGGCCGTCGCCAGGGAGATGCCGTCCAACCCCGGCATCATCACGTCGATGAGCGCGAGGTCCGGCGGGTCGGCCAGAGCCGCCTCGAGCGCCGCGTCACCGGATGCGTAGGAGCTCAGCACCAGGTCCGGTGCGGGATCGAGGGTGAGTTCGACCAGGAAGCGGATGTCCTCGTCGTCATCGACGTGCAGGACCCGGAGCGGTGCGGCCACCCTCTTCCGTTCGCTGTACCCACGGCCGCGAGGCTAGCCGGCCTGCCCGCCCGTCAAGGTCGACACCGACGTCACCACCGGCACCCCCGCGGCCGGCCGACCACGCCGCGACCGCGAGCAGCACCGGCGCGACGAGGGCAGGCACGGTGAGCAGCAGCCGTGAGGTCGCGAGGTAGGTCGTGACCGCGAGGGCCGCCGCCCCGAGGCCTGGGACCACGAGGGGGTGCCACCGCGGCGTCCCTGCCTCCCACCGCGCGAGCATGCGGTCGGCATCGATCAGGACCGCGCCGAGCACCACGATGGGGAACCCGACGAGCCCCATCAGGAGGGTGATGCCGAGCACCGTGCCGACCCCCGCCGCGATCAACGCCGTCCGCACCGGGACGCGGCGGGTGACCAGCGCCGCCAGCAACGCCAGCTCGCCCAGCACCGCCCCGAGGGCGGCCGCGCGCCACCGCCAGGGATCGGAGGCGACCCACAGCGCCACCTCCGACAGAGGCGGGTCGCGGAACCCCAGGACCTCGGCGGCCAGGATGTTGCGCATGTTCTCGCTGGTGACCCACGCCAGGCCCCCGCCGATCACCTTCGACCAGGCCGCCGCAGCCAGCATCGCTGCGAGCGCGACGCGACAGGCCTGCACCGGCCACCGGAACCGCCAGTCGGGCGGTTCGCCCCCCCGGGGTGCGGCTGCCAGCACAACGACGACGAGCATGATCACCAGGGGTTGGCGGTCGTGATCGATCTTGCCGAGCGAGTTCGCCGCGAGGACCAGGTAGCCGTAGGCCCCCGCCGCCACCGCGGCACTCAACCGGGGGCGCACGTGGGCCAGGGCGGTGATCGAGGCCACCAGCGCCAGCCCGACCGCGACGGGGATCGACCGACCGGGCGACCCCAGCGGGAGGAGTGCCAACGCCGAGATCGGCTCCCAGACCACCTCGGCACGGCCGGGGATCGCGCCGAAGCTGTGTCGCCGGTTCCACACGTCGATGGCGACCGTGCTCAGCACCACCGCACGGACCACGATCCAGGCCAGGGCCGACCCCGGCGCGAACCAGAAGCGCTCCCACCTCGTCACGAGCCACCTGCCGGGGGGATCTCGACCTCGACGATGACCTGACGGTCGAGGACCTCGAGACCGACGGGGTCGGGGTGCCGGGTGATCGCGGACGCCACGTGGCTGACCACCACGCGCTCGTACCGGTCGCCCGCCAACTGGACGGCCATCTCGCTCAAGCGGTCCACGTCCTCGTCGGCTGCCAGGCGCAGCAGACCTGGCGTGACGCGGGACGTCCGAGCCCCACCAGGGATCCGTCGGCCGCCACCCCGCTGAAGGTGACCTGGGCGACCTCGTACTGCCCGACCCGCGCAGCCGAGTACATGGGGTAACGCGACAGCGGGTAGACGTCGTCGAGCGCCAGGCCCGAGGTCACGACGGACGTGGCCACGAAGGCCGCCAACCCCGGGCTCGGCCCCCCCACGGGCGGCCGGGTGGCACCGGCGCCGTCCGCGTCCACGTCGCCCCGATCGCCCCCGCCACGAGCAGCAGCTGCGCAGGTGGCGCGACGACGGCCAGCGACGAGGTGCCGAGCCCGGCGGTCAGCACGGGGATGGCGGCGATCACCCCGAACGATCCGACGACCAGCCCTCACCAGAGCCGGCGGGTCGAGGCCAGCGTCGCGCGAACGGGAGCCGGACCGATCCGACCGCCCCCGAGCAGCACCCAGCCGGCCGACGCGGCCGCGACCGCACCGAGGATCAGCGCGGGCGTCCCGGCGATCTCGCCCCGCCTGATCGACGCGAGGGCCAGCAGACCGACGACCTGACCGCCGGCCCACACCAGCGCAAGGCCCACGCTCGCGCGGAGCCGGTCGCTGGCATCACCGACCACCTGGTCAGCGTGGGAGCCACGCGCGACGACCCCCGGGTCCACCTCGCATCACCCCTGCATCGAGGCGCCGCACCCCCGGCACCGTGGCCCAACGCTAGAGGCTGCACGGCGCCAGGGGGCGGGAACCGCGGTGGCCCCTGCCGGTGCGTTCCGCGGCGTCCGGTGGAACGAGGTGGCCCGTCGGACCCCTCGGTCGCTGCTCGGGTGGCGCGATCAGGTGCCTACCGCCGCGCGCCGCGACCGCGCGCGCCCATGACGCCGCCGGCGACCACGAGGGCCACGCTGATGATCAGCAGCCAGAACAGCCCCTCGACGAGGAGGCCGATGCCGCCGAAGACCAGCGCGAGGATGATGAGGAGGACGACGATACCCATGGTGAACTCCCGGTCGGTGAGACGTACCCGTCGTCCCGAGGGTGCCGACCGCCGGGCAGCGATGTCTGTCCGTCCGGCCCCCTCAGCGATCACCTTCCGCTCGCGCCCGACCGATCGGTCGTGTAGCGGTACCGCGAGACGTGCTCGTAGGCCTCGTCGGGTCCCACCAGCACCGTCGGGAAGGTGGGCTGGTTGACGGCGTCGGGCAGCTGTTGCGGCTCGAGACAGAGGCCGGCGTGCACGCCGTACCGACGGCCATCCTTGCCCTCGAGGAGCGCAGCGATCTGGTTCCCCGAGTAGAACTGCAGGCACGGCTGATCGGTCGACAGCTCCAGGACCCGCCCCGACCTCGGGTCACGCAGCACCGCGGCCAACCGAACCCCGGCTCCCGGGCCGTCCAGCAGGTAGCTGTGGTCGTAGCCGTGCGCGCGCGGCACGTCCCGAAGCTCGTCGAGACCTGCGCCGATGACCGTCGGCCGACGCAGGTCGAGCACGGTCCCCTCGACCGGCTGATGCGTGCCGGTGGGGATGAGCTCGTCGGTGACCTCGAGCACCCGATCGGCGACGATCCGCAGCTCGTGGTCGCGGACGGTGCCGCTGCCCGCACCGGCGAGGTTGACGTAGGCGTGGTTGGTCATGCTCACCGGCGTCGTGGCATCGGTGGTCGCGCGGTAGGTCACCTCGAGGGTGTCCTCGAGCCAACGGTAGGTCGCGGTGGCATCGAGCTCACCCGGGTAGCCCTCCTCGCCATCGGGCGACACGTGACGCAGACACACCTCCTGCCGGTCGGCGTGCTCGACGGTCCACAGCACCCGGTGGAAGGGGCGCTCGGCCCCGCCGTGCAGGTGGTGCGGCCCCTCGTTGCGGGCCAGGGTGTGCTGCCGCCCGTCGATCGTGAACGTGCCGCTGGCGATGCGGCCCGCGACGCGTCCGATGGTCGCGCCGAGGAACGGGTTGTCCGGCGCGGCGTACGCCTCCGCCGAGCTGTAGCCGAGGATGACGTCGGCGAGGTGGCCGTCCCGGTCGGGCGCGTGCAAACCCACGAGCGTGGCCCCGAGGTCGGTCACCGTCGCGAGCCGGCCCCCCGCACCCTCGATCGCGATCAGTCGCGCTGCGTCACCCGCTGGGGTCGTCCCGAACATGCCGGTGCCATCCGTCGATCACGGGTACCGCTCTGGCCCCGGCGAGCGCGGCAGCCTACGGACCAGCCGCCCGCTCGGCTCGACGACCGCCTCGTCCCTAGGCTCGCGACCCACCCGACCGAGGCCCGCCGTGTCCGCTTCCGACGATCCACGGAGCGGGGACGCGCCCCGGATCGTCGGGCTGCGGCTGCGTGACGTCCGCTCGGTGTGGGGGCCGCCGGTCGCGGTCCCGCTCGGCCGCGGACTGACGGTCCTGGTCGGCGCCAACCGGTCCGGTACGTCGAACGTCGCCTGGGCGTTCGCTGCTGCGCTCGACCCGTCGCTGACGTTCTCACCCGGACGCGACGTGCCCCGACGTCGTCGGGGTCACGCCGCACCCGGAGCGACCCTCCAGTTCGGGTCCGGGAGCGAGGTCTCGGTGCACTGGGACCCGGTCGACGGGACGCGCACCACCACCGGCGACGTGCCGAGCGGCCACGTGGTCTGGGCGCCGATCGATCGGACCGCGACCGACCTGGTCGCGGCAGCACCGCTCGACCTGGGGGATGCCACGGTGCGCAACCACCTCGCCGCCGAGGTGGCACGCGTCGCGCAGGTCGTGCTGCCCGGCATCGTCGAGGTCGCGATCGATGCCGCCGGGCGGGTGACGGTGCGCGACGACCTCGGGTCCGAGATCGCCGCCCCGGAGATCCGTGCCATCGTCGCCGTGGGACTGGCACGAGCGCTGGTGGACGCCGGCCGTGCCCCAGCGGCGCTCGTCGTGGAAGCACCCGAGGTGTTCCTGCACCCCGCGGGTCAGGAGACGGTCGCCGATCTGCTCGTCGCCGTTTCGATCGAGACCCGGACGCCCGTGGTGACGACCACGACCTCGCCGTTCGCCATCCCGCGCACGTCCGAGACCACCGTGGTCGCGCTCGCCCGGGACGTCGTCGGTCGGACCGACGTCGCGGGCACCGCCCTCGGGGATGCTTCCCAGGCCCGGTTGCTGGGCGGCCTGCTGCGGGACGCTGGCCTGGCCGCGGTGCTCGACCGCGTCAGCGCCCTCCCCCCGAGCACCCGGGGCGTGCTGATCGTCGAGGGCGGGACCGACGAGGCCTACCTCCGCCAGGTCGCGGAGACGCTCGGCCGAGGCGACACGCTCGTCGACCTCGCCATCCGACCGGCCGGCGGGGCGATGGCCGCCGCTGCGGCCGCCATCGTGCTGCGGGCGGAGTCCGAGGTCCCGGTCCTCGTCCTGCTCGACAACGACGCCCCGGGCCGCCGAGCGCTCGAGACCCTGGTGTCCCGCTTCGGGTTCGAGCGCCGGCGCGAGGTGATGACCTACGCCGACGTCTTCGAGGGTGGCCCGCAGGGCGTCGAGGCCGAGACGTTGTTCGACCAGGGGCTGCTGCGCCGGTTCGTTCGAGAGCGGGGGCCGGCATCCAGCCACGGCGAGCTCCGGCTGCCGCAGGGGCTGCCCCACCTCGACCTGACGTCGTCGGGCAAGAGCGCCTACGTGGGGTGGCTGCGGACGCACGCCCGTCCCGAGCACCTCGACCGGTGGCGGGCACTGCTCGACCTCATCGACGAGCGGTTCCCGGACGGGTGATGCGCCGGACTCACGGCTGCTCCAGGACGGACAGGACGTTGCCCGCCGGGTCGCTGAACCAGGCGATCAGCGGCCCACCCCCGGAGCGTTCGATCCCGTCCTCGTCGTGATCGAACCCGTCGTACCGCTCGAAGGTGATGCCGCGTCGCGTCAGGTCAGCGACGGTCCGTTCGACGTCGTCCACCGGGAAGTTCAGGACGGTGAACGTGGCCGGTGCTCGGGGCTGAGTTCGATGACCTGGACGTAGTTGCCGTCCGGGTCCGTGGCGGTCGCGAACAGGCTGCCGTCGCGATCCTCGAGCTCGGCGACCCACGTGGTGCCTGCTCGCTCCAGAGCCGCGACGGCGGCTCGGGCGTCGGTGACGGCGAAGTTGAGGATGCAGCGACCCGGCTCGGGGTTGGTGTCGCCGATGTCGTCTCGTCGGTCGATCAGGACGTCGAACCGGCCGAACCGCATGGCGCGGTACCCCTCGACCATCACGTCGTCCTGCGGATCGAACGCTGCCGCGTACCAGGCACCGAGTCGGTCGGGGTCGGTGCTGGCGAGCAGCATGCCTTCCAGCGCGGGGGGCCTCACGGTGTCGCTCCTGCCGTCGTCCGCGGTCGGGCCGTCACGGGTGGAGACCCGGAGCCCCGCGCGAACTCATCGGTCAGGTCGGCTGTCGGCACCCGCCACGGCCGGCCGTCGACGGCGGTGTGGGCGCGGGCCCGGGGGCGCGTTCACCAGGGGCTGTATGCAACCGAACGTCACCGACGCGACATTCGCCGGAAACAACCCGTCCTTAGCGTCCGGCCGCATACAACGTGAGGGATGTGGCGGATGAGTCAGAGCACGACCCCGAGCAGGATCGGCGCGACACGGACCGGCGAACTGGTCGATCACCTGCGGGGTGACATCGCTGCCGGATCCTTCGCACCGGGTGAACGCCTGACCGAGGGGGCCCTGGCCACGAGGTACGGCACGAGCCGTACACCCGTGCGCGAGGCCCTGCGGGTACTGACCCAGGAGATGCTGCTGGTCCACGTACCCAACTGGGGGCACCGCGTCGCCCGGCTGCGCTCGACCGACCTCGACGACCTGTACGCCGTCAGGATCGGGATCGAGAGCCAGTCCGTTCGACGGTTGGCGCTCGGGATCGGCGACCTGACCGCCGTCCGAGGGTTGCTCGACACCTGGGACGTCGGGCCCGACCAGCGTGTCGCGGACGTCAACCTGGTCTTCGAGGACGAGCGCTTCCACGAGGGCTTGGCTGCGGCCGCGGGCGGGACGGTGCTCCTCCCGCTGCTCCGGCAGATCAACCGTCGACTGCACAGCCTGCGGATGCGCGAGTTCGTCGACGCCGATCGGGTGCAGCGGACCTACGAGGAGCACGCGTCGATCCTGCGGGCGATCCTGACCGGCGACCCGACCCTGGCAGCCGCGTTGATGCACGCCCACATCCTGGCGGGCCAGCGCTTCGTCCGCGAGAGCGCGCTGTCGCTCGGTCTCGTCGCCGGCGTCGACGAGGTGCTGGACGACGCGGAGCAGGGGATGAGCGCCGAGGTGACGTCGTGACGACCCAGGTCGGGGCGACCGCACCGGCTTCCCGCGTCGCTGCGCTCGGTGTGCGTGGCCTGGTCACCGCGTACCGCGGCGGGCGTCTGCGACCGTCCGAGGTCGTGACCGAGGTGCTGGATGCCGTCACGGCCGGCGATCCGGCGATCTGGATCGACGTGGTCGAGCGGGAGGTGCTCCTGACCAGGTGCGGCGAGCTCGAGCAGCTCCCGGACGGACCCGACCGGTTGCCGCTGTACGGCGTGCCGTTCGCCGTGAAGGACAACATCGACGTCGCGGGGCGAACGACGACCGCGGGGTGCCCGGCGTTCGCCACGGATGCCAGCGTGTCCGCTCCGGTGGTCGAGCTGCTCGAGGCCGCCGGCGCGATCCTGGTCGGCAAGACCAACCTCGACCAGTTCGCGACGGGCCTCGTCGGGACCCGCAGTCCCTACGGCGTACCGGTCAACCCATCGGCACCGGAGCACGTCCCGGGCGGATCCTCATCCGGTTCGGCCGTCGCCGTCGCCAGCGGTCTGGTCGCCTTCTCCCTCGGCACGGACACGGCCGGCTCGGGACGGGTACCGGCGGCCATGAACGGCATCGTCGGTCTGAAGCCGACCCGCGGTCTGCTGTCCACGCGCGGTCTGGTCCCCGCGTGTCGCTCCCTCGACTGCGTCTCGGTCTTCGCCGGCGACGCCGCCGACGCCGCCGAGGTCCTCGCGGTCCTCGACGTGCACGACACGCAGGACGAGCTGAACCTGCGGCCGCACGAGCGTGTCCTGCTCCGGCCCGACGAGGTGTCGGCGTTGCGTATCGGCGTCCCGACGCTGGACGACGTCGACCCGGCGATCCTCGATGCCTTCGAGGCGCAGGTCGCTGGCCTGTCGGCACTCGGGGCCACCGTCGTGCCGATCGACCTGACGTCCTTCGAGGCGGCCGGCCGCCTGCTCTACGACGGGCCGTGGCTCGCGGAGCGGGTCGCCGGGGTGGGTGACTTCGTCGCCGCACGCCCGGGCGAGGTCCTCGAGGTGACCCGCGAGGTCATCGCGGGCGGCCGCGCCTACTCGGCGGTGGACCTGTTCCGCGGCATGGAGGAGCTGGCGACGCTGCGTCGGCGCGCTGAGCGGGTGTTCGAACGGATCGATGTCATCGCCCTGCCATCGGTCCCGACGCTGACCACGCTGGCCGACGTCGCCGCCGACCCGATCGGCAGCAACGCCCGCCTCGGGCGCTTCACGAACTTCGTGAACCTGCTCGACCTCGCCGCCATCGCCGTACCCGCCGGCGCGATCGAGGGCGTGCCGGTCGGGGTCACGCTGCTCGCACCGGCCTTGCACGATCTGACGCTGGTGCGCGTCGCCGCCCGGTTCCTCGGGAACGACATCGAACCGAGCAACGTCGTGAACCCGACCGCGCTGGCGGTCGCCGGTGCGCACCTGCGTGGCCAGCCGTTGCACCACCAGCTCACCGTCGGCGGTGCCCGTCTGCTGGCGCGGACGACGACGGCACCGACCTACCGGTTCTACGCCACGGACGGTCCCGGCCTCACCGTACCCGCCCTCGCACCGTCGACCGACGGCGTCCCCATCGACGTCGAGGTCTACGAGATCCCGGGCACCTACCTGCAGGTGCTCCGGGACCTCGCCGCCGACCCGCTGACGATCCGTCCCATCACGCTCGCCGACGGCAGCCAGGTCCAGGGCTACCGCACCGCGACGGACGACGCGCCGAAGGGACGCGACATCTCCCGCTTCGGGAGCTGGCGCGCGTACCTCGCCAGCGACCGGTCACCGACCCCGCACGACCCCGACACGAGAGTGAGCGTTCCACGATGAACCACCGATCCCTGCGTACCGCAGCGGCAGCGGCCGCGGTCGCCCTCGCCCTGACCGCCTGCGCCGGTGACAACACGGCCGAGCCAACCGCAGCCGCGGCCACCGACGAGATCGTGACGATCAAGATCGGCACGCTCAGGAGCCAGCCGCACCTGTTCCACCCGTTCTTCTACAGCGACTTCATCGCCGACGGGTACGAGATCGAGATCGTGTTGCTCGACTCGTCGCCGGACATCAAGAACGCGACGGTCAGCGGGAGCGTGGACTTCGGCATCACCGGCATCCCGTCGTCGCTGTCGGGGACCGTGGCCGGCGAGGACGTCGTCATCATCGCGTCCGCTGCCGACGGCGGGACCGGCATCGTGGGGAACCCGGACATCGACGGGGTGACCGACCTCGCTGGTCGGACCGTCGGCTTCCCGCAGGGTGCCTCGCAGGAGATCCTGCTGCGGCTGACGCTCGAGGAGCACGGCCTCAGCATCGACGACCTCGAGCTGGTGAACCTGCCCTTCGCGGAGATGGCCGGAGCGCTCGCCAGCGGGCAGATCGAGGCGTTCTCGAGCGCCGAGATCGGACCATCCGTCGCGAAGCAGGCGGGTGCCGTCGACATCGTCGACCCGTACGACACCCCGGTCGGCAAGGTCAACATCGGGCTCGTCTCCACCCAGAGCTACGTGGCCGCGAACCCCGAGACGACCCAGGCCCTGATCGATGCGCACATCGCAACGGTCGCCTTCATGAACGAGGACACCGACGCCTGGGCGCAAGCGGTGGTCGACGAGTTCGGGATGGACCCGGCGGTGGTCGAGACCGCGGTCACCAACATCTGGCCCCGCTACCACCTCGACCAGGCCTTCCTCGACCAGATCGCGGCGCTCGCCACCGAGATGCACGCCCTCGGCTATCTCGACGCCGTCCCGGACATGGCCGACGCGGTGGACACGAGCTGGGTCGAGTGATCGAACGCGAAGGAGCACCGCTCATGACCGTGGCTGACCTCGGGACCGAGACGTCGGATGGCGTCGAGGCCACGACCGCAGGGACGGACGCGACGGGCGCGATGTCGCCGTCCCCGCCCGTGCCCAGCCGTGCCGCGGCCGTGCTGCGGGCGGGGGGTGCGGCCGGCCGAAGCCTGGCCGTCGCCCTCCCCGTGCCGCTCCTGCTGCTGGTCTTCTGGCATGTGGGCGTGGTGAACGCGTGGCGCCTGCCGTTCGACATCAAGATGGCGTTCGTTCCGACACCGATCGAGGTGGTCGACCGGCTCCGCGACCTCCTCCTCGGTGGCGTCTTCGACGACGCCTTCAGCGGGACCGCGTGGCAGCACCTCTGGGCCAGCACGCAGCGGGTGCTGACCGGGTTCGTGCTGGCCGTCCTGATCGCGGTCCCGCTGGGCATCTGGATGGGTCGCTCCCGGCTCGTCTTCCGGCTGCTGGACCCGACCATCAACCTGATCCGGCCGGTGCCGGTGACGGCGTGGGCACCGCTGAGCCTGCTGATCATCGGGTTCGGCGACCGGTCGACGATCTTCCTCGTCTTCCTCGCTGCGTTCTTCCCGGTCCTGCTCAACACCATCGGCGGGGTCCAGCAGGTGTCGCCCCGCCTCATCGAGGCAGCAGCCATGCTCGGCACCCGCCCGCGAGCCGTGCTCTACCGCGTGGTCCTGCCAGCGTCGATGCGCAGCATCGTCAGCGGTCTGCGGATCGCCCTGGGTCTGTCCTGGGTCATCCTCGTGGTCGGGGAGACCGTCGGGATCCGCGTGGGGCTCGGCTCGATGATCACGCAGGCGCGCGACATGAGCAAGACGGACCTGATCGTCGCCGGGATGGTGATCATCGGGCTCGCCGGCTTCCTCGCGGACCGGCTGCTCAACGTGCTCATCCGGTTCGGAACGCAGAAGCGCCCGACCCTGTCGTGACACCCCGTTCGCCAAGGAGGTACCGCGTGGCAACCAGTCCCACGAAGGGCATGGGCCGCTCCGCCACCATCGACATCGCCGGTCTCTCCAAGACCTACGGGACCGGCCCGTCAGCGGTCACGGCCCTCGGAGCCATCGACCTGCACGTCGCCGCCGGCGAGTTCGTCGCGGTCGTCGGCGCCAGTGGCTGTGGTAAGAGCACCCTGATGCGCATCATCGCAGGCTTCGAGGCACCGTCCGGGGGCACGGTCGAGGTCAACGACGTCCCCGTGACGGCGCCTGGACCCGACCGAGGCGTCGTGTTCCAGGACTACGGCCTGTTCCCCTGGTTGAGCGTCGAGGAGAACATCGCCTACGGGCCCAAGCAGCAGCGGCTCGGTAGGACGACGGTCCGCGACCGGACCCGGCTGTTCATGGAGGCGGTCGGTCTGAGCAGATCGGCCGACCGGTTCCCCGGCGAGCTGAGCGGCGGCATGCAGCAACGCGTGGCGATCGCGCGGGTCCTGGCCAACGAGCCATCCGTGATGCTGATGGACGAACCCTTCGGGGCGTTGGATGCGCTGACACGTTCGGAGATGCAGGCCGAGCTGTCGCGGATCCAGGAGGAGACCGGCACCACGGTGGTCTTCATCACCCACAGCATCGAGGAGGCGGTCTTCCTCTCCGACCGGGTCGTGGTCATGGCCGGTGGCGCCTCGCACGGCAACGCCGGCCACATCCGCGAGATCGTCCCGATCGACCTGCCCGGCCGTCGTGACACGACCTCGCCGGCGTTCAACGAGTTCGAACGTCACATCGGCGGACTGATCCACCTCGGCAACGAGCGGCTCGACGCACCCGGCTGATCCCGCCGAGGCTGGGCGATGGCGCGAGCCAACCTGGGTAGCTGCTACCGAGGAGCTACGACCCCGCCACACGCACGCTGGGGCCCGACGCACCCCAGGAGCAGGCGCATGTCGGTCACCGGGTCCACCGCAACCTCCCCCCGAGCCACCACGCGATCGTACGAGTGGCCGTCCGGATCCGGACTGCAGGCGTCGAACCTGTCCCAGCAGGTCGCCGGCCGCACGCTGCTCGCCGACATCTCGCTGACGTTCCCACGTGGCGAGCTGGTCGCGATCATCGGCGGCAGCGGCGCCGGCAAGACCACGCTCCTCGAGAGCCTCGCCGGCGTCCGCCAGCCACACAGCGGCAGCGTGACGCTCGACGGCGTCGACGTCACCGCCGCGGCGGCCCGCCAGCGGATCGGCTGCGTTCCGCAGGACGACATCATCCACCTCGATCTGCCGCTGAGGCGCACCGTCGCCTACGCCGCCCGCCTGCGGCTGCCAGGGGCAGCGACGCGGACCGACATCGAGACAGCGGTCGACCGCGTCCTCGACGAGCTCGACCTCGCAGACCGTGCAGACGTCCCTGTCCGGGAGCTCTCCGGCGGCCAGCGCAAGCGCGCCAGCATCGCGGTCGAGCTGCTCACACGGCCCCAGGTCCTGCTGTTGGACGAGCCGACGTCGGGTCTCGATCCAGCCACCGCCGCCGAGGTCATGGGGGTCCTGCGCACGGTGGCGTCCCACGGCACGACGGTGGTCGTCACGACCCATGCGCCGGCCGACGTCCGGGCGTGTGACCGCGTCGTCCTGCTCGCCCGTGGTGGCCGGATGGCGTTCGACGGGTCGCCTCCGGACGCGCTCCGCTGGTTCGGCGTCGACCACCTCGACGCCCTGCACACCGCCGTCGCCGAGCACGACCCGCAGGAGGTGGCCGACCGTTTCGCCGCGATCGAGCGATCACACGCCGTGCCCCCGACCGACCTCGGGCCCACCGACGGACCATCCGACCCGGCCGGCATGGCCGGCGCCGGCCGACAGCTGCTGACCCTGATCCGACGGAGCGCGGAACTGATGCTGCGGACCAGGTTGACCTCCGTGATCCTGATCGGGTCACCGACGCTCGTCATCGCGATGATGACGACGTTGTTCCGCCCCGACACCTTCATCGGCGACGGCGACGCCATCGGTGCCATCCAGCTGGTCTACTGGATCGCGTTCGCGGGGTTCTTCTTCGGCCTGACGTACGGCCTGCTGCAGATCGTGACCGAAGCTCCGGTCGTCCGCCGCGAGCGCTTCTGGGGCCTGTCGATGACGGCGTACGTCACCTCCAAGATCCTGGTTCTGCTGCCGCTGCTGCTCGCGGTCGACGTCGCGCTCTTCACCGTCCTCCACGCCACGGACCGGCTGCCCTCGGCGGACGCGAGGACCTGGCTGGCCGTGGGTGTCGTGTTCTTGTTGGACGCGGCGGCGGGCCTGGCGCTCGGGTTGCTGGCATCCGCACTGGTCACCACCGCGGCGCAGGCCACGTTGGCCCTACCGATGCTGTGCTTCCCCCAGGTGCTGTTCGCCGGGGCGATGGTCCCGGTGGGCGTCATGACGGCCGGCGGACGTGCCATCAGCGACGTGATGAGCAACCGGTGGGCCTTCGAGGCCATCGGGCGCATCCTCGACCTCGGTGATCGCGTGCCGGCGGAGCAGCTGGGCGCCTGGGAGCCAGCCTTCCGAGGCGATGCGACGGCCCAAGTGGCTGCCCTGATCGCGATGGTCAGCATCTGCCTCGTCGTGTGCGTCCTCGTGCTGAGCCGGCGTCTGACGCCACGCTGAGATGGGCTGACCCCGCGCGTCCAGATCGCGACCTGGGTCGTCCGCGAACCGAGCCCTTGACCGTTTCTCCGGCGCCACGTACGTTGACCGAACGCTGTTCGGAAAACCTAACGACGTTCGGAGGATGGGATGCTGGCTTCGGTCCACCTCGCCGATCTCGGCACCGCCGGGGCGCTCCGCACCACGGCCAGCCGGCTCCGCGAGCATCAGGTCCCCGGCCTGCGCTGGGGCACGACCGCCCTGGCGATGCCGCTGGCGATGAACGGGTCCCCGCCGACGCGGCGCGCTGCGGTCATCGGGTTCTGGGACACCGACGAAGCGCTCGATGCCTTCGTGCGCGGGCACCGCGTCGGGCAGCGGTTCGCCGACGGCTTCGAGGCGCGGCTGCGTCCCCTGCGTGCTCACGGGGCCTGGCCCGGCCTCCCGACGGACGTGCCGGCCACGCGCAACGTCGCGCACGAGGGTCCGGTGGTGGTGGTCACCATGTCGTGGCTGCGGCTGTCCCGCCTCGGTGCGTTCACCCGAGCCAGTCGCCCCGCCGAGGAGACCGCCCTGGCCGACGACGGGCTGCTGTGGGCCACCGCCGCCGTCCGGCTGCCGTTCGCCGCGACGATCTCGGTCTGGCGCGACACGCGAGCGGCCGTGACCTACGCCTACCAGCGGGAACGACCCGAGCACCCGGCGGCGATCGACGCAGATCGTCGTCGCACCTTCAACCGCCGCTCGACCTTCATCCGGCTGGCGCCGATCCAGGCCCGGGGCGAGGTGGGCGGTGACCACCCGCTCACCGCCGCCACGCTCGGGGAGATGACCGGGCCGACGAGCACTCCCGAGCCTCACGCGTAGCGGGTGGGGATCGATGCGGAACGGGTTCGGCAGACGCGGCTCCCCGAACCTGACATAGTCGGACGATGGAGAGGTCACCGGCCGGGGCGGCCGACGCTGCGGTTCACCGCGGTCCGACGCGCCTCGGAACGTGACGCCCCCACCGCGCCTGACCGGCGCCCTGCAACCGTCGTGGGCCACGCGGGCGGCGTTCGTGCTGTCGGGGGCCGGTGTCGCGATGTTCTGCGCGACGATCTGGCTGACCTGGAGCACACGTGGGGTCGCGCTGCCGAGCGGGTTCGAGCCAGGCACCCCGGTGCCGCTGCTGGTGGCCCTGCTGCTCTTCGTCGGAGCGGGGGGACTGGTCGCGACGCAACGCCCCCGGTACCCGGTGGGGTGGGTCGTGCTCAGCATCGGCCTGCTGTGGCAACTCATCGGTCTCGCTGGTGTCGTCCGCATCGTGAGCCACGACGGCGGCGGCGCGTCGCCGTGGGCTGCGTGGATCTGGGACGTCCTGTGGTTCCAGGCGCTGGTGTTGGTCGTGCTGCTGTTCCTGGTCTTCCCTGATGGCCGTCTGCCGTCGCGCCGGTGGCGACCGGCCGCCTGGCTGCTCGCGACCGCGTCCGTGCTGATCCTGCTCGCCATGGGCCTGCACCCGGGGCGGTTGTGGGAGACACCGGTGGACAACCCGCTCGGGGTGGAGGCGTACCCCGCCGTGTTCGGCGCGATGGACGCCGTGGGTTCGATCGCGGCCTTCGTCTCGGTGTTCGCCGGTCTGGCGGCGCCGGTGGTGCGTTACCGGCGCGCCGACCTCACCGAGCGCTACCAGCTGAAGTGGTTCCTGGCGACGTGCGTGTTGGTCTTCGTCACGTGGAGCGTCGTCGACCTGGCGCGGGTGCTCGGAGCCGGTCACGAGCTGCTGTTCACCGTTCGGACCTTCCCCATCGCAGCGCTGCCGGTGGCGATCGCGTTCGCGGTGGTGCGCTACCGGCTCTACGAGATCGATCGGCTCATCACCAAGGCGCTGCTGTACACGGGGCTGGCCAGCGTGGTGGCCCTGCTGTACCTGGGCACCGTCGTCGGGATCGGCACGATGATCGGTGGTCGGACCGGCGCGGACGTGCCACTGACGGTGCTGGCGACCGCGCTCGTGGCGGTCGCCTTCCAGCCTGCCCGTGTGCGCCTGCAGCAGCTGGCCAACCGGGTGGTCTACGGCCAGCGGTCGAGCCCGTACGAGGTGCTGGCCTCGTTCACCGAGCGCGTGACCGATGCCTACCCCACGGGTCAGGCGCCAGCCGCGATGGCCCGGGTGGTCGCCGAGGGCCTGCGGCTCGTGCGCTGTGATGTCTGGCTCGGCGTGGATCAGCAGCTGCACCTCGCGGGTCGCTGGCCCGAACCGCTCCCCGCCGGCGCGCCGGCCGTCCTCCGTCACCCGATCGGTCTCGAGCTGCCGGACACCGACGGGAGCTACCCGGTCCACCACGACGGCAGGTTGCTCGGGGTGATCGCGATCACGACGCGGGGGCGAGACCCACTCGTCGCCGACGAGGACCGCCTGCTGCGCAACCTCGCCGCCGCCGCCTGGTTGGTGCTGGACAACGCTCAGCTCGTCTCCGAGCTCCGCGCATCGCGGCAGCGGCTGGTCACGGCGCAGGACTCCGAGCGGCGACGGATCGAGCGTGACCTGCACGATGGTGCGCAGCACCGGCTGCTCGAGCTCGCGCTGACCCTCCGCGGCGTCCACGACGAAGCCGACGGCCGTGGTCAGCCGACCTCGACGATCGTCGCCGCTGAGGGGCAGCTGCGCAGCGCGCTGGCCGAGCTGCGAGATCTCGCGCGGGGGATCCACCCGGCCGTGCTCACCGAGCAGGGGCTCGCAGCGGCACTCGAGGCGATGGCCGAGCGGGCTCCCCTTCCCGTCCGCGTCGCTGCGCCCGGCATCGGACGGGTCGACGCCCCCATCGAGGCCACCGCCTACTTCGTCGCGGCGGAGGCGCTGAACAACATCATCAAGCACGCAGGTGCGCAGACGGCCACCATCGACGTACGCCGCGTCGGCGGGCAGCTCCTCCTCACGATCGTCGACGACGGATGGGGCGGTGCGGACACGACCGCCCCAGGCCTCAGCGGGCTCGCGGACCGGGTCGCGGCGATGCACGGGAGCTTCGACGTCACGAGCCCGACCGGCGAGGGCACACGCGTCGAGGTCGTGTTGCCGTGCGTGTAGCCCTCGCCGATGACGCCGCGCTGTTCCGCGCCGGGGTGGCCAGCCTCCTCGGTCGCGCCGGCGTCACCGTGACCGCGAGCGTCGGCGATGCGATGGCGCTGCGCAGCGCCATCGCCGCCGACCGGCCGGATGCCGTGATCCTGGACATCCGCATGCCGCCGACGTTCACGACCGAGGGTCTCGACGCGGCACGGCTCATCCGCCGCGAGCATCCCGACGTCGGCGTGCTCCTGCTGTCCCAGTACGTCGAGACCCGACACGTGGCCCGTCTGCTGACCGAGGGTGGCGCGATCGGCTACCTGCTGAAGGAGCGGGTCGCCGATGCCGGGGAGCTCGTCGACGCGCTGCACCGCGTCGCGGACGGCCGGTCGGTGATCGACCCGGAGGTCGTCACGGTGCTGCTCGGGCGCGCTCGGGCACCTGATCCGCTCGCACCCCTGACGGTACGCGAACGCGAGATCCTCGCGTTGATGGCCGAGGGCCGGTCCAACCACGCGATCGGCGCACGGCTGGCCCTGGCCCCGAAGACGGTGGAGACCCACGTCGGCCACGTCCTCGCCAAGCTCGACCTGCCGCCCGTCGCGGATGACAACCGGCGCGTGCTCGCGGTGCTGACGTACCTGCAAGCCGTCCCGGAGGAGCGCCTCTGACGGGGCCGGCGGGCGGCCGCCTCGTCACGTGCGCGGGTCAGGGGTAGCCCCGAGGCGGCTCACGGGGTGGCCCCGAGGCCGCAGGTACCGGTGCTCCGTAGCGTCGTCCTCACCGACCGCACGGCCCGGATCCACCTGGGGCCTCGAACCTCCGGAGCTGCCATGACCGCCGTGACCGACCCGTCCACGGAGGCGGGTGCCCGGCACCGCTCCGCCTACACCTGGCTGACGGCCTTCGGTATCGCGCTGATCGCGACGTCGATGGCCGTCCTCGCGGTGGTCTTCGCCGCGACCGGGTCGGCGCAGCTGGGTCCGGCCGTGACCATCGTGCTCGTGCTCGTCGTCGTCGGCGTGGCCGCGTGGCGGGGCAGCACGTGGGCGAAGGCCGTGGCGATCGTCGTGAGCCTCCTCCTCGTCCTCCTCTTCCTGCCGTTGGTACGCGGGGTCACCTTCCCCTCGAGCCCGCTGGACTTCGTGCCCGGCCTGCTCCTGTCCGTCGGCGTCCTGCTCGCTGCGGGCGGCGGCGTGGCAGCGATCCGCGCACGTCGGGACCTGCGCCTCCAGCCGAGCCTCGTCGAGCGGCGCATCATCCAGGGCGTCCTGGCCACGGTGCTCGTCGCAGGTACGGCATCCACGCTCGTCGGGTTGGTCTCGCGCACCACGGTCGATCCGATCGAGGGGGACATCGCCGTCGACATGCTCGACTTCGGGTTCCCCGACGTCATCGAGGCCGGTGTCGGTGACCGACTGCTGGTCCACAACAGCGATGCGACCATCCACGACTTCGCGGTGGCGGAGCTCGGCATCGACGTGCTCGTGCTCCCGGGCAACGACGCGCTGATCGACCTCGAGGGCGCCACACCCGGCACCTACGTCGTCTACTGCACGTTGCACTCGGTGACCTCGGACCCCGATCCGGACTCCGCCGGGATGGCGACCACGCTGATCGTGCGCGGCTGAGCACCGCCGCTGCACGACCGAGCGTGACCGCCGACCCCGATGGCCCGTGCCTCAGCCGACCGCGATGCAGAGCGCCCACACCGTGACGGTGCCGTTGGCGAGGTTGCCCTCTCTCTCGACGTACGTCGCGGTCCAGCCCGCACCGTTCGCGAGCGGACGGGAGACCGCCATCCGCCAGGTCCCCTGGTTGTTGGTGGAGGCGCCGCCCCCGGTGACCACCGTGCCCTCCGGGCAGGACACGCTGGCGGTGTTCACCGCGGAACCGGCGATGGTGTTGCTGTCGGAGACCTGCGCGATGCTGGCGATGCTCGCCGCGTTGACGCTCGGCGGCGTCGCCGGGTCGTTCCCCGAACTGCGGTAGAGGAAGGTGCCCATCTGCGCGCGCGTCAGCGTGTCGCCCGGGCAGTAGTTGTTCGCGTCGCATCCCAGGGTGATCCCCGTGTCGGCGACGTAGTGGATGCCTGGTGCGTGCACGGACCCGTCGTCGACGTCGTCGAAGACGTGGGTCGCGAAGGCGGCGATCGGCACGCTGAGTACGGCGACCGCCGCGAGGATCGTCACGAGCCGCCGTGGCCGTGATCGCTGCATGGTGTCCTCCTGGAGGGCAGTGGGAACGGGTGCGTCTCACCCGTGACCACCACCCAAACGGGAACGCCACCGCGAGACATCCGCCAGGTGGCGTACCTCCCGCGTCGGACCTCCGGTCGAGCCACGGACACCGGCGGCCTGTTCGGCGGGCCAGCCACCGTGCCCGTTGCGGCTCAGGGCCGCCTCTGCTCCACTCCAGGCAGCTCGGGGGAGCGTTCAGGGTGCGTTCGGGGTGGGCGGTTCGGCAGTGGCCACGTGCGGGCGTGGCCTGCGCATTGATGGGACTGGTGGCGCTGACCGGGTGCGGGGACACCACGTCACCGCAGCCGGTGGCGGCCACCGACGACGACGCGCGACGCGACGACGGGCCGGACCCGCGGGCCGACGGGCCGGACGGGGACGCCCGGTGTGCCGCGGCCGCCGAGATCGACGAGGCGAACGCCCGTCTGGTGGACGCCGACGACACGTTCGGCGGCCGGACCGATCCCCAGGACTGGAGCCCTGACGAGATCCGTGACGGGGCGGACACCGTGCTCGCGTTCGTTGACGCGGCCGACCGCCTCGGCGAGCTGGTCGATGCCGAACAGCGGGCCGCGCTGGCCGCGTGGGCGGCACCGCACCGGCAGCTGGCCGAGATCTACGTCGAGCTCGACCACGACCTCGCCAACATCGACCCCGACGATGCCGATCAGATGGGTCGGCTCTCCGAGGCTGCGGCGGGCATGCTGGCCGGCCCCGCGTGGACCGATCAGCAGCGGGACGCGTTCGAACGGCTGCTGGACGAGCTTGCCGCAGCCTGCCCCGAGCTCGACATCGACCGGCAGCCGGACACCACCGACGCACCGGGGCAGGCCGAAGCGCCCGACCCGGCGGCTGTGGTGGGCGACCACACCGTGAGCCTGTCGGACGCGGCGGTGGCTGCCATCGACGCGGAAGCGGACATCACCCGTCGGGCGCTGGCCGGCGAGGGTTCGCCGCCCTCACCGTGCCCGCTGTGGGACCCCGAGGCGGTCGCGTCCGCCGTCGCGGGGCTGCTCGACGATCGCATCGAGCTCTCCGCGACGGTGGCCGACCGGCAGGGCGGCGAGCACTGGTGGGTGTTCGCCTGCGGCAGCGTCGATGGGCGTCCCGACGGCGACCCGGGGATGCGGGGCCCGGTGTCGGTCGCGGCCCGCTCGCTCGACGGGCCGCTCTCGATCCTCGACGGCGCGACCCCGCAGCAGGCTGGCGGCCACGATGTCTTCGCCTCCGTACCGGCCGACGACACCCACCAGGTCTTCGCGGTCGACCTCGACCACGACCTGTTGCTGCTGGTGCGTGCCGGGCCCGCCCCGTTGGCCGACGCGGTGATCGCTGCGGTGCTCGACGACCTCACCGCTGGGAGCTAAGCGGCGAGGTCCATCCGCAGGAACTCGGTGATCCGCAGGACCCGCGGTGGGCGTGCCACGTCGTCGGCGAGAGCGTCGAAGGCCTCGTCCGCACCGATGAGGCGCGGCGCGGTGAGGTCCACCTCGGCCCCGTCGACGCGCAGCCGTGCGTGGCCGGCCGCCAGGACGTTGCGCACCCAGTCCGAGCCCGAGCCGTAGACCAGGACGAACACGTAGCCGCCGTCGACGGGGTGGGCGTCCATCGGGGTCCGGTACGTCGTCCCGGAAGTGCGACCGACGTGGGTCAGCACCGGGTACTTCCCACCGGCGATCGCTCGTGGGTTGAAGACCCGCTTGTTGACGTGCCCCCACCAGAGCGGCATCGGCATGGTGCGTCCTCTCGACCGGCCCGAGCCTTACGTATGTAAGCTTGCCTTACGAACGTAAGCTCGTCAACGCCCCTCCCGCGCATCGGATCGCCGTGTCACCACCGCCGAGGCAACGCCAGCCGCTCAGCCGCGACCGTGTCCTGAGCGCCGCGATCGCGGTCGCGGACCGCGGTGGCGTGGAGGCCATCACGATGCGACGGGTCGCCCAGGAGCTCGGCGTGGAGGCCATGTCGCTCTACCACCACGTCGCGAACAAGGACGCGATCCTCGACGGCGTGGTCGATGCGGTGTTCTCCGCGATCGAGCTGCCCTCGACCGACGGCGACGACTGGCGCGACGCGATGCGTGCGCGCGCCCGCTCCGCTCGTGAGGTGCTCTCGCAGCACCGGTGGGCGCTCGGGCTCCTCGACTCCCGGCGCGAGCCGGGCCCTGCCACCCTCCGCCACCACGACGCCGTGCTCGGCGTCCTCCGGCGGGCGGGGTTCTCGCTACCGATGACCGCGCACGCCGTCTCGCTCATCGACAGCTACGTCAGCGGGTTCGTCCTCCAGGAGGCGAGTCTGCCCTTCGAGACACACGAGGAGCTCCAGGACGTCGCCGGCGATCTCCTCGAGAACCTCCCGACGGACGAACTGCCCCACCTCACCGAGATGATCGTCGATCACGCGCTCCAGCCGGGTTACGACCACAGGAGCGAGTTCGACTACGGCCTCGACCTCATCCTCGATGCGCTCGACACCCGGCGCGACTGACGCTCGGTACGGGGAGTCGCCTGGCCGGACCCGGACGCAGCGAGGTCGTCCGCCCCGGAGGGTGGACGACCTCGCTCGTGCTGGTCAGACGGTCCTCGACCTCGCGTCGCCGACTAGTAGGGGTACTGCCTGCGGCCGTGGTTGACGGAGATCCACTGCAGGGTCGTCAGCTCGTCGATGCTCGAATGGCCGTTGAGCCTGCCGATACCGGACTGCTTCTCGCCACCGAACGGAACGATGGGCTCATCGGCGATGGTCGTGTCGTTGACATGGATCATCCCGGCCTCGATCTGGCGGGCGATGCGGACGCCCCGCGCGGTGTCCTTGGTGTGGACCGCCCCACTCAGACCGAAATCGGTGTCGTTGGCGATCCGGATCGCCTCGTCGTCGGAATCGAACTCCATGAGCAGGACGACCGGGCCGAAGAGCTCGTCACGTGCAACGTCGTCCCCGGTACTGACGTTCTCGAGCACGACCGGAGCGAACACGTTGCCGTCGGTTTCGCCCCGCAGCAGCGGGGTCGCACCCGCGTCCACGGCAGCCTGGACCCTCCCCTCGAGCGCGGCCACGTGGCGCTCGTTCATCAGTGGTCCGATGATCGTTTCCGGCGCCGCAGGATCACCGGTGGTGAGCGAAGCCACCTTGTTGAGGAAGCGCTCCTTGAACTCGGCCGCGACGCTCGACTGCACGATGATCCGGTTCGCGGCCATGCAGATCTGTCCCTGGTGGGTGAAGCGGCTGAAGACGGCAGCGTCGACCGCGTAGTCGAGATCCGCATCCTCACAGACGATGAACGCGCTGTTGCCGCCGAGTTCCAGGATCGCCTTCTTGAAGTGCCGGGCCGCAACCTCCCCCACGTGACGGCCGACCGCGCTCGATCCGGTGAACGCGAGGACACGCGGGATCGGGTGTTCCAGGAAGTGGTCACCGATCACCGGGATCTCGGTGACGGTGACGTTGAGAAGCCCCGGTGGGAGGCCGGCTTCCTCGAAGATCGCGGCGAGCAGCGTTCCACCGGTCATCGGCGTCTCTTCGTGTGGCTTGACCACGACACCGTTGCCGAGAGCCAGCGCTGGAGCGACGCCCTTCATCGTGAGGAAGAACGGGAAGTTGAAGGGGCTGATGACGCCGACGACGCCGACGGGACGGCGGTACACGAAGTTCTCGGTGTCCTCGACGGCGGAGGGGTAGATCCGCCCCTCCATCCGCAACGGCAGGGTCGCTGCCTCCTTGAGCGCGTCGATCACCAGACCGATCTCGAAGCCAGCTTTGAGTGCCGTTCCGCCGACCTCAGCGATGATCAGCTCAGTGATCTCCGCCGCACGCCGCTGCACGATGGCGGCGGCCTCCTCGAACACCGTCCGCTGGGCGTAGGCGTTCACCCCGCTCCACGCACGTTGGGCAGCGGCCGCCGACTCGTACGCCTCGTCGACGTCCTCCCGGGTGGCCACAGCGAACTCGCCCACCGTGTCCCCGTTGAAGGGATTGCGATCGACGAGCAGCTTCTCGCCGGCGCCACTCCGCCAACGGCCGGCGATGTACTGCTGGGCCAACTGCGTGGTGTCCATCACTTCGGTCCTCCGTTCGTGTGCTCGACACCATGTCGAGCGGGATGACGCGATCAGTTCGCCGCCCTCGACGGTGCCGTCGGGCCGGAGTCGATCGACCGCTCCGTGGAACCCCGTGCCGAGCTGATAGGTCTCATCCTCGCCGTTGACGAGCAGCGGTGAGCCGCCAGCAAAGGACCGAGCTGGCACGCGATGACCGTGGTACTCCCTGTGGTCATGACGTCTCCGCCACCATGCCGACCTCGACCCCTCGCGGCGGCGAACGTAAGCCGAGATCCCGCTACGGGGCCATACCCCGAACGAGTAACATCCAGGGTTTCGGGAACCAAGCGACCTCCGACGCCTGACCCCGCCTCCTCAACCAACCGGTCGCTCGAGAGGGGCGTCGTCGGCGGGGGGCGGCATCGCCTCATCAGCTCGGGTGTCCGGCCCAGCAGCCGAGCCACGAGCGACAGGCATCGCTGCCCCGATCAGGAGAACGGCCGGGATCAACCACGGCAGGAACCTCGACAGCCCGCTGTCGGCACCCACCAGGAAACTCCAGTTGCGGATGATGAGCACCACGGCGAGGACGAGCCCGACCCCGCCGAGTGCGGGGGCGATGAACGTGCGCCAGATCCCGGGGCGATCAGGGATCCGCCGGAAGAAGGTGATGACCGCCACCGAGGTGAGCGCTTGGAGAACGGTGATACCGATCGTGCCGAGCCCGATCAGCCAGGCGAACAGCGTGGTGTACGGGTCGAGGCCGGCGATCGCGAAGACCGCCACGACGACCATCGTGACCACGCTCGTGACCACCGACGCGACGTGTGGTGACATGCGCTGCGGATGCGTGCGAGCCAGCACGGCTGGGGCCCATCCCGTCAGACTCAGCGAGCGCAGGTACCGGGCCACGGTGTTCTGGAAGGCGAGGAGCGCAGCGAAGAAGCTCGTGACCAGCAGGACCGTCAGGATCGTGGTCCACGTCGATCCGACGAACGTCGTTGACAGCCCGAGCACGAAGTTGTCCGGGCTGTCGAGGGCAGCCTGTTGCACGCTGTCGACGCCGTGCCCGAGCACGAAGGTCCACACGTTGAACACGAGGAACGCCATGATCACGGCGACGGCGATGTAGGTCGATCGGGGGATCGTGCGATCGCGATCACGCGCCTCCTCCGAGTAGATCGCCGTGGCCTCGAAACCGATGAACGAGCCGAACGCGAACATCATCGCCACGCCGAGGGCACCATCGAACGCCACCGACGGGGTGAAGCTCTCGACGTTGATCCCGTCGGCCCCACCCTGGGCGAGGATCGCGAAGGCGACCACGAGCAGGACGAGCACCTCGAAGACCAGGATGACGCCGAGCACCTTGACGGACACGTCGATGTCGAAGTACGCCAACACCCCGACGACGACCATGGGTACGAAGGACCAGCCCCACCAGGGAATGCCCAACCCGGTGTCGATGAGGATCGCGTGCGTGAAGTACCCGAAGAACCCGTAGATCCCGCTCTGCATCGCCAGGTAGGACAGCGCCGCGACGTATCCCGAGCCACGTCCTGCCCGGGTGCCGAGACCGGCACGGATGTACGCGGCGAAGCCCCCGCCGGCGGGGACGAATCGGCTCATCGCGGCGTAGCCGACGGAGAAGAGCAGCAGGAGCACGCCCACCATCAGGTAGGCGCTCGGTGACCCGGGCCCGGTGCCCAGACCGACCGCCGCCGGGCTGGCGCCCACCGCGGCCGACAGCGGAGACGCCGCGGCGACGACGAAGAAGACGATCCCGGCGACGCCGAGCGAGTCGGGACGCAACTCGACACCGGACGCGTTCTGCATGTTCTGGTTCACGGTGCAGCTCCCTCCATGCTGGACGCGTCTGCGACCGCGCCTTCGGTGATCCGGCGGGCGTGCGTTGCCGCCGCTCCGCCGTGATCGGTCGTCTAGGTCCGGGCGGGTCGCGCGTCGGCCACCCTGCCGTCGACGCTGGTGCGTTCGAGCACCTCGCGGATCGCCTTCACACAGGTGTCGAGGTCGTCATCGTCGATCACCAGGGGCGGTGAGAGGATCAACGACGAGCCCACCGACGGACGCACGATGGCACCGTGCTTGTCCCGGATCTCCGCGGCGATCGCGTCGACCGACGCCATCGGCGCCCGCGTCGTGCGGTCGGTGACGATCTCGACGGCAGCCATCAGGCCGACGTTGCGCACCTCGCCGACCAGCGGGATGTCCGTGAGCGTCGCCAGGCGGTGAGCGAGCCGTTCACCCATCGCCGCCGCACGCTCGATCAGCCCCTCGCGTTCGATGATGTCGAGGTTGGCCAGGGCGACCGCAGCACCCACCGGGTGGCCGGCGTACGTGTAACCGATCGTGAAGCCGTGGTCGTCGGCTGTCACACGTGCTGCGACTCGCTCCGTGGCGAGGACGGCACCCACCGGGAAGTAGCCGCTCGTGATGCCCTTGGCCGTCACGATGATGTCGGGGTTGAGCCCGTACTTGTCGGCGGCGAAGCGGTGCCCGGTTCTCCCGAAGCCGGTGACCACCTCGTCGAGGATCAGCAGGATGTCGTGCTCGCGCAGGAGTGCAGCCACCCGGGGCCAGTAGTCGTCCGGCGGGACCAGCATGCCGCCGACGCCCATGATCGGCTCGCCCAGGAACGCGGCGATGTTGTCGGGCCCGAGCTGCTCGATCGTGCGCTCGAGCTCCTCGACGAGGAAGTCGGTCGGGTCCTGGCCGCCGTAGAGCTCCTCGTGGTAGGGCCACGGCGGTGTCAGATGCTCGAAGCGCGCCGGTTGGGGCCCGAACCCACGACGGAGCCAGTCGAAGTCCGTGGCAGCCGTGGATCCGTAGCCCGCGCCGTGGTAGCTGCTGCGACGCGACAGGATCCACTGCTTGTCGGGGTTCCCGCCCTCGAAGTGGAAGAGGCGCGCCATCTTGAGAGCCGTCTCGATGCTCTCGCTGCCGCCCGCGGTGAAGTTGACCTTGGTGATGCCTTCCGGTGCCATCGACACGACACGCTCGGCGAGCGCGATCTGGCTGGGGTTCGTGAACTCCCAGAAGGTGCAGAACCAACCCAGATCGGCCATCTGCGATCGTGCAACCTCGGCCAACTCCTCCCGGCCGTGGCCCACCAGGTTCGCCCACAGCCCGCCGCCGGTGCCGTCGATGTACTCACGCCCATCGATGTCCCAGATGCGGGCGCCCTTGCCCCGCGTGACGATCATCCGTTCGGTGCTCGTCGATGCGGCGAACGGGTGGATCAGAAAGCTGAGATCCGCGCGCGTCAACTCCGCGGCGGACGCGAGTGCCTGCGTCATGGCGTCACCTCGTGAGAGCTCCCGATGCCGGCTGTCCCTAGCCGGTCTCCATCGCGACGGACGAACCGCCGCGAGGTGCGTCCGGCACCGTAAACACCGCGGCTGTGCCGTCGTCACACCCGGTCGATCGTTCCTCGAACCCCCTCGGTCGAGGGGGCGCCCCGAAAGGACGCTGCTCGCCGACGCGGGAAGTCGCCGGTGTCGATTGACCCTTTTCGGGTGACAGTCGCCGACCGGCCCGCCTTGTAGCGTCAACGGATCATGGGCAGCTCGGCGCGCTGCGCCAGGGGTGGGCTGACAGACGATGCGAGGAGCGCCGACGTCCGTGAGCACGGTCCATGCCATACGAACCGACGTCCACGACGGCGCCACCTCACGGAGCGGCGGCCGTCCGACGGCGATCGCGTCAGCCTCGCCGGCAGCGGCGCCGACGGTCCAGCCACACGCGAACACGGCGAGGACGTCGGCACGCTGGGCGTTGGCGGCCGCCCTCGCCCGCGCCGAGTCGTTCGACGAGATCGTGCTGAGCCTGTACACGGGGCTCGAGCCGCTCTTCGGCCGGATCGTCATGGGGTTCGACCTCCTGGAACCGGAGACGCGCCGTCTGGTCCGAACGTCCGGCCACGGCGTCAGCGCCTACTTCCTGGCCCGCTACGACCGGATCGCCCGGGACGACGATCCGGTGCTCGACCTCGCGATCACGAGCCGGACGGTCGCCCACAACCTCTCGATGATGTCCGAAACCGAGTGGCGTTCCCTCGCCGTCTACCGCGAGGCGTTCTCGCTCCACCGCTTGACGGTGGTCGCGTGCGCGCCCGTCATCGCCGGCGACCAAGTGGTGGGCACGCTGAACCTAGGGCGCGAGGAGGGTGGCGAGCCGTTCACCGACGCGCAGCTCCGCGAGGCAGCGGACATCGCGAACCTGTTGGGCGAACTCCTCGAGGTGCTCGACCGGACAGACCAGCTCCGGCGCGATGTCGAGCAGTACGAGACCGCGTTCGAGCTGTCGGGCGAGCCGATCGTCATCACCGACATGCAGCGAGGGTTGCGGCGCACCAACGCCGCAGCCGGTTCGTTGTTGGAGTCGCTGCCGCCTAGCGCTCGTTCGCTCGACGAGGAGCTCGCGCAGTCCATGGTGTCGCCGCGGAACGGCAGACCGCTGGCCGACACCATCGTCAAGCACACCTCGATGATCCAGGACGGCACCGCTCACGTGTCGCTCCTCCGGTCGGCCGCAGCTCCCTGTCGTCTACCCCGATGGCTCGAGCTGAGCCTCACGGCACGGGAGGCGGACGTGGTCGTCCTGGCTGCGCAGGGCTACCACGACGCAGAGATCGCCGAACAACTCCTGCTCAGCATCCACACCGTGAAGGGCTACCTCCGGGAGGCGTACCGCAAGGCGGGCGTGCGGTCCCGGCTCGACTTCGCGCGGCTGCTACCGGCCCCCTGACCATCAGAAGACGTTGCACGATGGAGTCCATCGCGTGCGGCTACGTTCGGTCGGCTTCCATCACCTCGAGCAGCAGCAGTTCCTCACGCACGGAACCTAGGGTGACAGGGCAACGCTCGTCCCTCCGGCTCAGGACGACTCCGTGAGAACGCTCGGGCTGCTCGGCGGCATGGCATGGCCGTCCACGGCAGAGGCTTACCGGCTGCTGAACCAGCAGATCGCCGAACGGCTGGGCGGCGCCCACTCGGCTCGGCTGCTGATCTGGTCAGCGGACTTCGCTGAGATCGAGCAGCTGCAGTCCTCTGGCCACTGGGACCAGGCCGGTCAGGTGCTGGCCGACGCAGCACGACGCCTCGAGGTCGCAGGAGCCGAGGGGCTCCTGTTGTGCACGAACACGATGCACCGCGTGGCCGAGGTGATCGAAGCCGCCGTAGGCATCCCTCTGCTTCACATCGCAGATGCAACCGGAGAACGCGCTGTTGCTGACGGCCGCCGCCGTGTGGGTCTGCTCGGTACCCGCTTCACCATGGAGGAGACGTTCTACCGCGACCGCCTCGCCGGGCACGGTCTCGACGTCCTCGTCCCCGAAGCGGCGGACCGAGAGCTCGTGCATCGTGTCATCTACGACGAACTCGTCCACGGGATGGTCAACGACCGTAGCCGAGCCCGCTACATCTCGATCGCCGAGCGCCTGGTGGGTGACGGGGCAGAAGCCATCATCGCCGGATGCACCGAGATCGAGCTGCTCTTGCGCCCCCAGGATCTGCCCGTGGAGCTGTACCCAACGACGCGCCTGCACGTCTCGGCTGCGGCCGACTGGATGCTCGCAGACGATGCCGTGACCTGACCGGCGCGCGTGACCAGCTCGCTCCGTGCCGCCGCTTGCTGGCATCGGGTTCGCCGCCCTGAGGATGACCGTCCTGCCCCCTCACCCTGGGACACGAGGACGCCGGGAGGGATTCGAACCCCTGGCCGCCTGATCCGTAGAGCCCCGTAGTGCTGGCCACATCCCCGCCTACCGCGACGCGGGACGCTGAACCGACGCCTGGTGCGGTGGGAACCGGAGACCTGCGTCGCGCTTCCGGAAGGCATCGGCGTGCTCGAGTTCATGCTTCCGGGCTCCGAGCAGATGATGGCCGCCAACGTGGGCGGACTCCGGGGCTTCCAGATCGTGCTCTGGAGCAGGTGACTTTGCCAGGTCGCGTGATCGGCGGTCCGGTCCGCTGCCCTACCAGGTCCAGGACCGGCAGGGTGCCTGCAGCGAGGCGAGGGCATCGGCGAGCCGAGCGAGCCCGCCAGCGGCGAAGCCCCCCCGAAGTCCTCGCGCGCCACGGCGCTGGCGTCGTAGGCGGTCCCGTCCTCGGCGAGCACGACGGGCCGTCCCTCGCTTCGGCATGAGCCGGACGACCATCCGAGAAGCGCTCAAGCTGCTGCAGGAGAAGCGGCTGATCCGCGTTCGCCAGGGTCTGGGTACGACGGTGCTGCCCGAAGACGAGTGGGACCTCCTCGACCCGGTCGTCCTCGCCGCAACCGTCCGCAACGACGGGGAGCTCGGGGTCCTCGACCAACTCGTCGACGTCCGTCGGGCACTCGAGGGACAGATGGCGCAGCAGACCGCGCTGCGAGCCACGCCCGCTGACCTCGGCCCCATCCGCGACGCCTTCGAGCAGCTCGTTGAAGAGGTCCACACACCGGAGGTCTTCGTCCAGTCGGACGTGCGCTTCCACGAAGCCATCATGTTCGCGTCCGGCAATCGGCTCGCACGAGCGATCGTCCGCACCGTGCACGGCGAAGCGCTGCGCAGCGTCCGATACACCGGCGCACCGACGACCGAGAGCTGCGCCGCCGCCAACGAGGGGCATCGCCAGGTGCTGGACTGCCTGGAGGCGGGCGACGGCGAGGGCGCTGCAACGGCGATGTCCGATCACATCCTCGACGGGTGGCTCCGGCGCCGGCCGACACGTACCCCCCACCCGGATCACGCGTCGACCGCATCCTGACGCGACGGCACGGGGACGGGATACGAGTGGTGCGGCGTGCTCACGGAGCTGCGACTCACCCGCCATCGGGCACCGGGGGGTCGGCGGAGAACGGCGCACGCTCGTCGACGAGCCCCGCATCCCGAAGGTCGTCCCACAGTCCCGAACGCACGGCGGCGACTCGGTCGATCGTGGCCGCAACCTGCCCGGTATCGCGCATCCCACGACGGTCGAGACCACGGCCGGGTGCGCCCGCACGAAGGCGAGCGCGCTGTAGGACCGCTGGTGGAGCGACGTCGTAGTCGTAGGTCGCGGCCCGAGGAGGGTGGGGACGCGCCAGTCCAACCCGAACAGCAGGCGTGACGTTCGGTGTCGCGGCGAGTTCGGTGAAGTCGTTGCGGGACTACCGGTGAGCGTCCACCGAGCGAACGCCCGCCATGCGGGTTGTTCGTCAGCCCTTCGTCGCGCCCGCGGTGACACCTTCGGTGATCTGTCGCTGGAAGAACAGGTAGACCAAGAGCATGGGGAGCGCCGACAGGAACACACCGGCTGCGAACAGCGGGATGTTGTCGGAGTACTGACCGCGCAGCGCTGTCACCCCGATCATCAGCGTGCGGTTGCTGGACGAGCGCATCACGAGGAGGGCGATCAGCACGTCGTTCCAGCAGAACAGCGCGTTCAGGATGCCCACCGACAACAGGGCCGGACGACCCAGCGGCAGCATGATGCGCCGGTAGATACCGAGCGTGGAGCTCCCGTCCACCCGTGCTGCCTCGATGATGTCGAGCGGGATGCGCGAGTAGTAGCTCGCCATGAGGAAGACGGTGAAGGGCAGGAACTGCGCCGTGTAGGCCAGGATGAGGCCCGTCCGGGTGTCAAGCAGCCCCAGCTGCGCCATGACGTCGGTGAAGGGGACCATGATCACCTGGAAGGGGATCAGGAGGGCAGCGAGGCAGACCAGGAACAACGTCCTGCTGCCACGGAACTGCACGTGGCTGAACGCGAACCCCGCCATGGACCCGAGCAACAGCAGCGCCGCCACGGCCCCACCGGTGATCACGATCGAGTTGAACATGTAGGTCGACAGGCCCGTGGTCGTCCAGGCGTCGACGAAGTTGCTGGTCTGGAACGCCTCCGCAAGACCGAACTGGTCGAGGAC
This sequence comes from Nitriliruptor alkaliphilus DSM 45188, assembly GCF_000969705.1. Classification (GTDB taxonomy): domain Bacteria; phylum Actinomycetota; class Nitriliruptoria; order Nitriliruptorales; family Nitriliruptoraceae; genus Nitriliruptor; species Nitriliruptor alkaliphilus. The sequence goes on along the minus strand of NZ_KQ033901.1, from coordinate 1,457,154 downwards.
GTACTCCCGACGGGACTTCAGGGACACGTTGGCGGTGAAGAAGAGGGGATAGAGCGTCGCGACCGCGAGCGCGGCCATGGGCACCGCGATCACCCCCCGGCTGAACCTGGCCTGGTGCATCAGGTCTCCTTGGTGGCCCGCTTGAGGATGCGGATCTGGACGAGGCCGACCACGAGCATCAGGACGAACAGCACCATGGAGGCAGCCGAGGCCAGAGCGGGCTGGTTCATCCGCCCCTGCTGGAACCAGATGTAGAACTCGGGCAGGAAGGTCGCGCCGCCGGGGCCACCGGCCGTCATGACGAAGACCAAGCCGAACATGCCGGTGAGCATGCCGATCATCGTGGTGACGAACACGAACTGGATCGTCTGGCTGAGTTGCGGGACGACGACGTGCCAGATCGTCTGCAGGAGGTTGCCGCCATCGACGCGCACTGCGTCGAGGAGCGACTGATCCAGGGTGGCGAACCCGGCGAGGAAGATGACCATGGCCATGCCGAAGGTCGCCCAGATGTGGACGCTGATCACGGAGTACATGGCGATGCTCGGGTCGCCGAGCCAGTCGAACGGGCCCACCCCCACGACCCCGAGCAGGCGGTTCACGGGCCCGTTGAACGAGAGGACGATGTTGAAGATCGCCCCGATGATGACCGGCGAGAGCACGACCGGCGAGAAGTACACGCCGCGGTAGAACCGGTAGCCGGGGACGTTCAGGAACAGAAGGGTCGCCACGATGCCTGGGACCAGCACGGCCACCGGCAGCGCCAGCAGGAGGAGCCCGACGTTCCGCATGGCGCTGAGGAACAGCGGGTCCTCGAGCAGACGCCCGTAGTTCGCGATCCCAACGAACACCCCGCGCAGCGCACCGTCCCCGGTGGCCGAGAAGTTGGCGCCAAGCAGCAGCGGGTAGATCCGCAGCAGCAGGATGATGCCGATGGCTGGTCCGACCAGGATCAGAGGGGCGAACCGCTCCGTGGTCCACCGCCGCCGCCGGGAACCCGCCTCCAACGCCCGCCCCAGCTGCTTGGGAACGCCGGAAGCTGGCGCCTGCTCGGTTGCGCCGACTCCGGACGAGGTCACGGGGTGTCCGACGCTTCGAGCTGGTCGAGAACCTCGTCCACGGTCACATCGCCGGAGATGAGCTGCTGCGAGAGCCGGTGCATGAGCTCGATCGTCTCGGCAGAGAGCGCCGTGTGCAGGAGTGGCTCGCCCTCTGGAAGCCAAGCGATGAGGTCGGTGACCACGCCGGATCCCGCATCGGAGGTATCGATCGTGGTGTCCGCGGCGATAGCTCCGGCGTCCTCCCAGAAGGCGGCGAGGGCAGCGGTGCTCGCGAGGCTCGCCACGAGGTCGGCAGCGAGCGCCGGGTCCTCGGTCCACTCCGCGACGGCGTAGCCGATACCGCCCTCGAGCGGCACGAACGGATCACCCGCGCCGGCGAGGATGGTCGGCGGGCGCATGACACCGAGGTCGTCCTCCAGGAACTCGCCGAGGTCCGCCCAGTGGCCGACGTCGGAGATGAGGCCGATCACATGGGCCGCGTTGCCGCCAGAGAAGATGGTGAACATGTCCATGAACATGGCCGTCGAGTTGACGCCGTCGTTGTACCAACCGTCCTCGTTGGTCTCAGTCCACAGCTCGAACACGGTGCGGACCTCCTCGGACTGCCAGTCGCGGTCACCATCGAGCCACGCCGCGTAGAGCTCGGGGGAGAAGATCCCCGGCGCGTAGCCTGAGAGGAAGAACTCGATACCGATCCCCTCCTGGTTCCCGAGGGCGAAGCAGTCTGCGTCCGTCGATGACTCGATCGCCTCGCAGGCAGCCTCGAGGTCCTCCCAGGTTGTGGGCGGCGACTCGGGGTCCAGGCCGGCCTCCGCGTAAAGCGCCTTGTTGTAGTAGATCGGGAACCCTTGCAGCGTCAGGGGGACGGCGTAGGTGGTGTCACCGTCCATGAACGCGTCCCAGCCCGTGAGCCGGTCACGGAGATCGCCCAGGTGGTCATCCAGCGGGATGAGCGAGTCGGTGCGGCCGCGCAACTGCGCCCCGCCGTTGAACAGGATGACGTCCGGCCCGCTGCCGGACTGCATCGCTGTCCCGACCAGGGTGTAGTACTGGTCGAAGGGCTGGGACTCGAACACGACCTCGACGTTCGGGTGCTTCGCCGCGAAGTCGGCCCGAGCGGCCTCGAAGTAGGCCGCCGCCTTGGCATCGCTCGACTTCCAGTCCCAGACGACCAGTCGGCCCTCGCCGCCGTCGGTCGTGGTTGAGCCTTCGGCCCCGCCATCATCCGCGGCGTCGTCCCCGGCTACCGGCGTACCCGACGGGGCGCCGCAGGCGAACAGGAGCACGGCCACCAGCGCGAGCGCCAGGACCCTCAAGGTGCGTGGCGGGCTTGCGGTTCCGCCGTGGTGGGACGCGGACATGTGGAACTCCTTGTCTCGGGGTACCCCCCCATGGCAGTTAATCATTCGTATGATGTCTTATCATTGCCGGGAAGTCAACGCCCGTTCTCCGCAAGCGGTTCTCAGCCTGAATCCACCGTTCTTCCCGGGTGAGGAGCGCGTAGTCGGGGTGACGGTGGGGCCGTCGCGGTGCGGCTTCCGCTTCGGAAGCGCTCCGGGGCGCCGCCGGAGGGTCGAGGCGGCCTGAACCGTGTGCCCGTGGCAGGCTGGCGCGCCCGCCGGGCGGGTCTTGGGGCCGGGCAGCCGGCGCCGGAGCACGACCGCGGTAAAGGCGACCAGGCCGACCAACAGGAGCAGCATCCCGACCGAGGCGAGCTGCCGATCCAGGCGAGCTGCGTAGGCCTCGTCCAGCCAGGCAGCCGAATCCACGCCGAGCCTCGTACCCAGCGTGGTCTCGACCACGCTGTAGGGGATCGCGCCCACCGTCGTACCGGCTGCCACGACTATCGCGGCGCCGACACCGACCGCCCCAGCGCTACGCGGTGACGGAGGCCAGGGCCAGGATGCCGGCCACGAACACGAGCGCGGCGACGACCTTGACCGCATGCACGGCCGGGTTGAGCTCAACGAGCGCGGCGTGTGCGCTGTACGGCGCGGTCAGCACCTCGGCCGGAGTGGTGAGTGCGATACCGACGGCTCCCGAAGCGAGGGCCATGCGCTCTCCGTCGCGACGGCGAACACGCGCTGAACCGAGCGGTCCTCACGGCGGCCAACGTCGCGCTATTGGGCACTGACGACCGCAATAGTCAGCAGAAGATCCGCGTTTCATCCCGGCGGGGTGGTGAGCAGTCGGCGGGCCGCTTGGCCGGCGGCCCGGTCGGCCGGATCGTCCAGCACCTCCCAGGTGGGCTCGGCGGTCTCGAACAGCCGCTGACGGTCCTTGGCGGTCGGGGAGAGCGCCGCCGGATCGCCCACGAGTCGGTAGAGACGCGCGAGGTCTTCGAGGTGGCGCTGCGGACCCCGAACATGGTCGCCAGCAGCAGCACAAGACTTGACCACCAGCGCGCCCAGCAGGTCGGGACGCGGAAGCGCAGCAACGCAGCCGCCCAGATCCACGGCGACTCGTTGCGTGCGGTCCAAGGCCTGGCGGGTTCCCGTGAGCTGCGGTGCGCGCAGCGGAGGGACCGTGGTCAGATCGGCGCACCCGCCCATGCCCTCGGGAGCGATCACGTCGAACTCGAGGCCGTCACGAACGAACTTGTAGCCGTGCCCGTCGACGTCGACGTGAGTGGTGTCGAGCTCCCAGCCTTGGGCCTGCAAGAGCGTCGCCATGGCGCGGGTGGCACCGGTCGAGCCCCGCGCATCAACGACAGCGTCCGCGTCGGCAGTTGCGGGACGTGTCGGAGCCCCGGCCTCATGTTCGTGCAGCATGACCATCAGCGCGCCGATGGGCGTCCATCCACGAGCCCGCTTACCGGCGACATCGAGGACCGCTGATCACAGCTGCCCGATGCCGCCGAGGTGGGGCAACACGACCGGGTCGTCGGCACGCAACATCTCAGCGGGCACGGAAAGCCTCCACCGCAGCGGTGAACAACCCCTGGCCCTCCTCGCAGGCACGGGCGTCGCCGGATTCCCACAGATCCAGTCCAACCACAGGCGCGGCCACCATCCCCGACCGGCGGGGGACCTGCGCTGCATCATCCACGACGCGCAGGACCACGTTGGCGACCGTCTCCGCGTCGACCAACCCATACGCCGCGTACAGCCCAGCGATGTCACTCTCGGCGACATAGCCCTCGACCTCGTCATCGTCCGCCCCAACGAGGCGGGCGCCGGCGTGTTCGGCTGCCGCCAGGCCCGTCAGCACCACGCGCGGATCTGCAGCAAGGGCGCCCAGCATCGAGGGGTGCGCGTACACGAGCCTGCGGGTCGCACGCCGTCCGAGGCGTGCCGCAAGCTCATGGCCATCTGCATCGCGGAGATGCCGTCGAAGCTGGGAACGACGCGGCGCCGACAGTCCCGTTGGGTCGTCACCCGCCAACATCGCGAGCAGCGCCCATGCGGACCCCGGGGAGAACGGACGCCCCACCGGCTGCGCCAGCCGCTGCAGACGACGGACCTCGGACATGGGCACGAACCAGCGACCCGCCCGCCGATGCGCACAGACCTGACCAGCACGAAGCAGACGCCGCAGCTCGTGCGGTGACCGGTCCAACCGCTCCGCGGCAACATCCGCTGTCACGCTGTCACGCAGATCCTGCACCGGGATCGCCTCCCCGCCGATTGCGTTAATTGTACCGTTGACATGTCTATTCGCGCAACTGTGGCTTGGACGACGTTGTCAGAGCTGCACGGCGACAGCGAGGACCCCGGCGCGCAGGTCCTCGACGGCATCCTCGAGGATCAACTGGAGACACTCCCGCGCGGCGCCTTCATCCCCGTCCACCACCCGGCGCTCCAGTTCGTCCCGATCTGCCTCCAGCACCTCGAATAGCGGCAGCTCCGCGAGCACAGCGAGGAGCCGGTGCTCGAGCGGCGCCTCGAATCTCGCCCGATCCGGCGCGTCATCGATGAACCCCGCGAGCCAGCCCGTGGCGTAGGCAGCGAACGTCACCGATCCGGCGCCGCGACGCCGGATCACGGCGCCGCGAGTCTCGATCTCCCAGACGCGGGCGTCGGCCTCCGTCGGCAACGTCGCCGTGTAGCGGTGCCCGTCGAACATCAGCCGCGCCGGAAGCTCCCCGACGGCAACCAGTCGATCGCCACCCGCACCCTCCGCACCTGTGGACAACCACGCTACGAATGCCCGACCATTTGTCACGTTTGGGCATGACACCACTGTGGACAGCCCTTCGAGCGGAAACCCGAAAAGCGCGAGAACGGCCCGCTACCGGTACGTAGCGGGCCGTCCCTGTGAAGCGCGCTGGGAGGGATTCGAACCCCCGGCCGCCTGATCCGTAGTCGGATGCAAGCCGTGCCGGGGCGTGTCCTGGGCTCCCCTGCCGTGCCTCTGACCTGCGGCGATGTGACCGTGTCCGGCACCCAGCGGCACGACCAGACCTGGCCAGGCACCGACATCCGTGACCGAGATGTGACCGACCACCCTCCACCACAGCTGCATCCCCGGGGAGGTGTCGGCGCTCAGCGGGAGGTCCGCTGATGCGAGCCGGGGAGCCGCGGGTCACCGCCGGCCAGGCTCGGGACGTGGTCAGTTTCGGCCAGGAGGTCGGACGCGTCCTGTCCGACGGCAAGGTCGTCGGCAGAGCGGAGCCGTTCGCGAAGGTCTTCCCGTCCTCGCGTGCGGTCAAGAGGGCGGTAGGCCCGACCGCGTGGGTGATCCTCGAGGACATCGCGCTCGACGCGCACCTCGATGGCGAAGGGCGGCTGGTCGCATCGACCAACGTCCGGAGGATCGCTCGCAACCTGGGCGTGTCGCGGAACACCGTCGCCAAGCATCTGGGGCGGCTGCGCGAGCACGGGTTCGTGCTCCACGAGGAGGTTCGCGCTGGGGCGGACGGTCGGTTCAGCACCGCCCGCTACGTGCTGGATCCTTCAGCGGCCGTCGAACGGTTCACCCACTCCCCGGGCGCCGACCAGGAGACCGAAGCCCCGTGGCACGGTTCTTGCGACACGGACCTGGACGCCTGTCGCGGTTCTCGTGACGCGGACCCGTGGCACGGTTCTTGCGACACGGGCCAGGTCGGCCACCGGCGGTCGAGTTCACCCGCGTCGCAGTCGTCGGGCCACGGCGATCTGGGACACAACAGAGACAGTGCTGCTGTTGGTGAACAACAACAGAGCGGCGACGCCTTCGGCGATGTGGCTACGCCAGGTGACGAGGAGCTGCTGGCGCGGCTGACCGGTCTGGACGTCGACCGCGTCACGGCACAGGCGTTGGTGGCCGACCACCCCGCAGCACAGATCCGCGACGCCCTCGACGCTGTCGCCGGTACCGATGCCCGCAAGCCCGCCGGGTGGGTCGTGGCCGCGGTGCGCAACGGCTGGGACGTCGCCGAGCTGGCGGCCGAGCAGCGCAAGCTCGCGGACCGTCGCCGTCGCGGCGAGGTCGAGGCGGCCGAGCGAGCCGCCGCGGACGCCGCCGCCGTGGACCGGCGTACCCGTGAGGCCGAGTGGGCTGCCGCCGCGGTCGAGGCCCTCGATGACGACCAGCTCGCGCAGGTGGTCGCACAGCTGACCTCGCCGGTGCCGGCGCTCGGCCGCCGTGCCTTGCCGGCAGTGCGTGCGCGGCTCGCGGCGGTCACCGCCGCCGTCGCCTCGTCCGACATCCCGCTCGGGGACGCGCTCGCCGCCGCAGCCCTCGAACGCGACCACGCCCCAGCGATGGACCAGCTGCCGCCTCCGGTGCGGACCTCTCTCGACGCCGAGCTGCACGACGCACGGCTGCGTCGGGCGGTGGCCACCGCCGACAGCACCGCCGAGATGGCGGCCGCCGCCTCCACCTCACCGACCACCGATGACCGACACGAGGAGGTCGCACGATGACCGCGCTCCACGACGAGATCCTGTCCTCCATCGAGCACCGCGGGCTCACCGACGGTGTGCCCGTCGAGCAGCTCGACACCCACGTCGCCGACGTGCTCGGCGTTCCCCCGGACCACTACGCGGTCTGGCGGCTGGTCGACGCTGCCCTCACCAGCTACGCCACCACGAACGGCGCTGGTGCCACCACGTCGCCGCAGGTGACCACGGTCGCTGGGCAGCTCTCGCGGCTGTGGGAGCACGTCGGTCGCGTCCACCACGCGAGCGTCACCGGGGTCCCGAGCGACCGGCTCGTGCGGGAGCTGATCCGGGAGCTATTCGTTCTGACCGACCGCCTCTTGGCACACGGCGGTGGCGGCGCTGCGACGTCTCCCGACGAGCTGGCGACCTACGACGAGGCGCTGCGCGACCTCGTGTCCGAGGGGGTCGACCGTGGCTGAAGCACACGATGACCCCCGCTTCGCGAACTCGGCGACCTACGCCGTCACCGTGACGATCACCGTGGCCGGCGGCGCTCGCTCCCGGACGGCTCACAGACGCGCCAGCAAGGTCGCCGAACGCCTGGCCAACACGGCCGCACGCGCGGCCGACGTCGTCGACGCGAGCGCCAAGCTCGGCCTGGTGGTCAACGACGAGGTCGTGTGGACCGACGCCGTCGCCTTCTCGGCGGCCAACACCGGGCACGGAACGTACGCCGCTCCCGAACGGCTGTTCCGCTACCTCGATCCGGACCACGAGCGCGCCCTGGTCTCTCGCGAGCAGGCCAACGCCCGGTACCGCCAACACCGTGACGCCGATCGGAAGCGTCGCCAGGCCGTCGGATGCGCCGACGCCAACCAGCTCGGGTGGACCGACGCGCGGCCGTGCAGCTGCATCTACTGCGACCCCGTCCTACACCTCGCGCTCGCGCTGCACGGGGCCGATGAGGGGTCCCCGCGCTGCCTGTGTGGCGCTCTCCGCTCCCTCTGCCGCCGCCACGACGGACTCGTCCCGGTGGTCCTCGAGAACGACGCCGCCGAGCTCCACCAGCTCGTCGAGCTCCGTTCCGCCGATGCCCCCGAGGGTGAGCGATGACCACGCCCCTCGGCGCCGGTGAACTGCTGCCAGTGGGTCTGCCAGCGGGTCTGCCGCATCCAGACCCCCACCCTCCCGAATGCCCAGGTCAGCGCTGCGCGCAGCCCCTCTGGCTGAAGACCACCCACGCACTACGTGAACCCGTGGGTGGTCTTCAGCCAGAGCCCAAGGGTGGGCACAGGGTGGGGGTCTGGATGCGGTGTGTGGAGGGGGTAAGGGAGAAGGAAGAAGTGCAAGAAGTGCAAGGACGAAAGGCAGGGGCGAGGTACCGGCTGAGCCGAGGAGGCGGACGTGGTGCGTGAGCGGATGGAGGTCACGGACCGGGACGTGAGCACGCTCCGGTGGATCGCTGAGTGGTGGGGTGTGACGGTCGCGCAGGCGGATCGCTGGTGGCGCCTGCCTGACCAGGCCGGGCTGCACGGGCCCGGGGGTCCACCGCGGACCGAGGTCGCACGGCGGCGCCTCGCAGCGATGGAGCGCAGCGGCCTGCTCGTGGCACACCGGATGCCGACGAGTCCCGCCTACATCTACGCCGTCACGAGTGCCGGCCTGAGCGTCGCCGGGCTGGCCGCCTGGACCGTGCCGCGGTGGCGATGGAGCCAGTTCCGCCACGAGCACACGTCGACGTCGGTCGCGCTCGATCTACTGGAGGCGGGGTTCGACGTCGTCTCCGAACGTCGCATGCGGCAGGACGACGCCATCGGTGCCGGTAGCTGGTCGCTCGTGCTGCCGACCTCCCGCGGCGCCCGTTCGCACTACCCCGACCTGTGGGTGCGGCGCGATGCGACGGAAGCGTGGCGCGCGGTCGAGATCGAGCTCGCACGGAAGTCGCTGTCACGGCTCGTGGCGATCCTCGCGGCGTACCGCGATCGCGGAGCAGGTGTGACCTACTACACGGCGGACGCGTCGGTGGCTCAGGCGATCCGACGGGCAGCGGACCGAGCTCGGCTGACCGACGTCGATGTCCGCCGCGTCTCGGGCGCCACCCGTGGTCGGTCGGAACCCGTGCCCGCGGGGGTCGGCCATGGGTGAGGAACGCCGCGCACCCTCGACGCGCTGGACCGGGCGGAGTCGCGCGCACCAGGGCCGACCACCGCTGGACAACGACGCGGTCGTGCTCCGCCTCGTGACGCTGAGCGCAGCTGCAGTCCTCGGGGTGCTGCTCTTGCCGGCGGCCATGGTCGGCGCGGTGCTCGCCGCGCTCTGGTCGTGGCGAGGTTGGTCACCGACGTGGCTCCTGGTGCCGGGGGCCCTGCCGGTGACGGCGGCCACCCTGCTCGGCGTCGACCCCCTCCCGCGGGTGATGGCCGCAGTCGGTGCCCTCGTCGAGACCGGCATCAGCAGTGGATCGCTGGTCGACCTGCTCGTGGCCGCGCTGCCGCTGAGCTTGACGCTCGGGTCCGCTGCTGCTGCCGCGGTGGTCGTCTGGCAGCGGCTCCGTGCACCCACCTGGCGCGAGTCCAGCCGACGCCACGAGCAGCGGGCAGCACGGCGGCGCAGCCACCGGAGCGCCCGACACGTCGCTGCGACGGTCATCGATCGGGACGGACGCGTGCTCCTCGGTGTCGATGCCGAGACCGGTCGGCCGGCGGGTCTGCCCGCCCGGATGCTGGGCCGCCACGCCCTCGTGGTCGGGTCGACCGGCTCGGGCAAGACCACCACGGCGACCCGGCTTGCCGCGGCGACCCTCGAGCAAGGGGGAGGCCTGCTGGTGGTCGACCTCAAGGGGGACCCGGACACCGTCACGACTTGGCGCCGGGTGGCCTCCGAGCGGGGCGTTGCCTGCCACGTGTGGTCTTTCGATGCCGCGGCGATCTACGACCCGCTCGCTGCGGGCGGCGTCGCCGAGCGGACCCGCAAGGTCATGGCGCTCGCGGAGTGGACCGAGCCCTACTACGCCGACCAGGCCGAGCAGCTGCTCCAGCTGACGTTGCGCGCGTTCGAGGAGGTGGGCGACCGGCCGACCCTGGCACGCCTCCACGCCACGCTCACCCCGGACGGGTTGGCCGCTCTCCACCACCGTTCGGATGGTCCGGCCGCGGAGGAGCTCGCCCGCGAGGCCGCCGCCATGAGCAAGGGGCGTCTGTCGGCGCTGGAGAGCCTGCGGACGAAGCTGGCCCTGCTCACGCAGGCTGGGTACGGCGCCCAGCTCGACCCGGACCTCGCCCCCGAGCGCCCGGTCATCGATCTCGCCGCCGCGCTCGATGCCGGCGAGGTCGTGGTCGTCAGCCTCGACGAGCTGTCCTACGGCCACATCGCAGCACGCATGGCTGAGGTGGTGCTGACCGACGTCGCCGCCGCAGCCGGCGCTCGACTGCGCCGAGGTCGACCTCGCCTCGGGATGGTGTGGGTCGACGAGTTCTCGGCGATGCGTCCCGGCCCGTTGGCCTCGCTCTTCGCCCGCGTGCGGTCGGCCAACCTCGCTCTCCTCCTCAGCACCCAGGAGGTCAGCGACCTCGATCGGGAGGACGACACCTTCCGCGCGGCTGTGGCCACCAACGTCGCGACCGTGCTGGCACACCGGGTCCACGACCCGCGTTCAGCGGAGTGGATCTCCCAACTCGTGGGGACACGGGCGGGGTGGCAGGAGACGAGCCAGGTCGAGGCCATCAGCCGCCTCGGAGGCGAGCAGGCAGCTGGAGGAGCGACGGGTCTCGGCACGGTCCGAGAGGTCGAGCAGTACGTCGTGCATCCCAACGAGGTCAAGAGCCTGCCCGACCACCACGCGTACCTCGCACGGCTCGATCAGAGCCACAGCGGGGAGCGTGCCCGGCACGTACGGATCATCCCGCTGACCCGGTCGGCGCCCACGTCGGTGGTCGACGAGGTGGCCGTTCCAGCTTCCGGCCTTGACGACGCGAGCGGCCCAGCGCCGGCGCCCAGGCGGTGTCCGCGGCCCGAGCGTGCCGCGACCGCGCCGGACACCGCAACGTTATCCACAGCCGATCACGAGACGGATCGGGCGGTCGAGCTGAGCGTTCTTACGGTCCCGCCGGAGCTACCGGGAGATGAGTGGTGAGCGAGCACGAGGTACCGGAACGGCTCGACGGAGGGCCGTTGCATCGCCTGCGGACGAGTACCGCTGCCCGCGCAGCTGGAGGACGCTGGGCGGTCTGGGTCCTGCGCGTCGTGGTGTGGGCCATCCTGGCGGGGGCAGCGCTCCTGCTCGTCCGCCAGGTCGTCGCACCATCAGCCGCGGAGGTCGTCGACGCTGCGCTGGACACCCGGCTCGCCGGCGACGTGAGCGAATGGCCGACCGACGAAGCGCGTGATGCGGCCGTCCGCGCCGTGGCCAATGCACTCGCGCTCGGTGAGGACGACACCGGCACCGCAGGAGCAGCGGCTGCCTCGTCACCGGCGATGACCCAGACCGTCGAGGTGGTTACCCCCGGCCGGGTGGAGATCCACGGTCAGGATCACGCCACGGTCTACCTCGCCGCTCGGGTGCTCACCGCCACCCTCGTGCCAGATGGCGATGAGGACGCCGGCCCAGCGACCTCTCGGTCCTGGCGGTGGCTGGCCGTGCCCGTGATCTACGACGGCGAGGTCGTCACAGCCGCGGAGGGGATGGTCGAGGTACCGCCACCGCCTACCGAACTGCCGACCGAGCAACGACCTCGTCGCGAGCTGAACAGCCAGCTGACGGCCGAAACGCACGATGTCGCTGCCGCGTTCTTCGCGGCCTTGACCGGCGAGTCGCGCGCAGCGCTGGACGCTCTCACCGACGGCTCCATCCCTCTGCTCTCCAGTGACGTCGAGCTCGAGGAGTTCGCCGCCTGGCGCGTCGCCGAGCCGGACGTCGCCAGTGCCGGACGACCACAGGCCCTCTCCGCCGAAGCCGACGTCGTCTGGGTCAGGCCCGGTGGCCTCGTCGACTCGCAGACCTACGCCGTGGACCTGCACCGGAAGGGGGAACGGTGGCAGATCACCGACATCGGCCCCGTCCATGCCGTGGAACGGAGGGACTGAGCATGACGAGCCGACGTGCCGGCGCGCACCGCCACGGCCGCTTCTGCATTTCACCGAGCCCGTGGCTCGGAGCACGGCCCACACCTCAGAAGGACCCCCGCAAGCCCGAAAGCAAGGAGAAGTGATGGAACTGATCGAGATCCTGCCGCTGATCGCCCAGCTCGACTCGGAGGGGCTCGTCTCCGGGTTGCGCGGGTTCTTCCTCCCGATTGTCGTCCTGGTCATCGGCCTCGGCGCCGTGGTGTTCCTGGTCCAACAGCGCGCTAGCGGCCTCGTCGGGTTCCTCCTGGTCGGCGTCATCGTCGTCGCCCTGTTGACCACGCCTGGCGTCATCGAGAGCACGGGCCAGTGGCTCGGCCAGATGTTGTCCTGACGGAGCAGGAAGCCCTCATGGAACTGCGCACCTACACCGACCTGTGGCGCATGGACCGACGGATCTACGCCATCCAGGACGTCACGCTGCCGATCCCTGTCGGCATGACCCAGCTCGGTGCCGCGGCGCTTGGAGCCCTGGTGTGGCTGCCGATCGCCTTCGCCATCGGCTTGACCGACCTCGTGGGTGGCGCAGGCGAGTACGCCACCGGCCTGAGCGCGATCCTCCTCGCCGGACCGCCGATCGCCATCGGGTGGGCGACCGGCCGCCCGCTCGTCGAGGGGCGAACCATCGGCCAGCACCTCGCGGCCGCCGCCCGCTACCAGCTCCTGCCGCCCCTCCTCGTGCGCCTCTCGGTCCCCGACCGAGTCCCCACGAGCCAGCGTCTCCACGCGCTGATCTGGACCCCGCGGACGAAGGACGAACCCACATGACCGGCGCCATGCTCGACACCGCTCCGGCCGGCGCAGCCCGCCTCGATGCGCGGGCGATCGATGGCCAACTGCTCTACACCACCTCGCACGTCTGGGGATGGTGGCGGCTACCCCTGACCCACCTCGACTACCTCACCCCGGCCGAGCAGGAGCAGGAGGCGCACGCTGCGGCGATGGCCTGGTCGGGCATGGCTGGCCACGAGCTCCACGTCCTGACCATGGCCGTCCCCGCCGACCCCGACGGTTGGGCCCGACGAGCGGCCGATGAAGCGCACGCCCCTCGGGGCGACTGGCAGCGTTGGGCCGCCGCCGCGACCGCCCATCTGCGCAGCCGCGACGATCTCCAGAAGGCCGTGTACGTCGGTGTCAGGCTCGGCGAACGGCGGCCGCCACTGCTCGGCCGCAGGCTCGGGGCCATGTTCGGTCGGCTCGAACGAGCCGCCGGCGTCGACGACCACATGGTCCCCGAGGCCGAGCTCGCGCGATGGCGGCGTAGCGCGCAGAAGATCGGCCGGCCGCTCACCGACGGCGCCCTCGCGGCGAGCCCAGCCCGAGCGAGCGAGATCGCGCTGCTCGTCGCGCACGCGGTCCGACGCGGCCATCCCCGCGGTTCCCTACCCCCGAGCCAGCGGTGGGGGGCGGGCCAGCTCGTGCCGCTCATCGATGGTGAGCTGCACCGAGCCCGCACCCACGTGCGAGCTGTCGGCCCCGACGGTCACAACAGCTTCCACACCGTCCTGACCGTGGCCCGGATGCCGGAACGGATGATCTGGCCTCCGGGCCCGCCCTGGCTCTGCCTGCACGAGTGGCTCCAGGAGCACATCGAGGTCAGCGGCCGCTGGCGGGTCGTCGACCACCGGACCGCCGGCAGAGATGTCCGCTCCCGCATCGCGGCCGCCCGCGATCAGACGCGACACACCACCGAGGCCGGCGGCCACCTACCGCAACGTGATCTCGACCGGCTCGACACCGCCACCGGACTCGAGGCCCGGCTCGACCGTGATCGGACCGCCCTGGTCTACGCCCACACGCGTCTGATCATCTCCGCCGAGTCACCCGAGCTGCTCGACGAGATCGCGGACGAGGTCACCGAGCAGTACCGCCACGTCGACATCGAGCTGGCACGGCCCTCCTGGGACCAGCTCGCACTGCTCATCGAAGCCATCCCCGGCGACCGGGTCCATGTCAACGCCTACCGGCAGGTCCACGAACCCGAGGTCCTCGGCGGCGCCATGCCGACCGCCTCGGCAGCGCTCGGCGACGGACGCGGGCCCTACCTGGGCTTCACCACCGGTCGGCTCGCCGAGCAGCCCGTCCACTACTCCCCGTGGGAGGCGGTCAACCGCCGCGACCAGCAGCGCGAGACCACGATCGCCGTCACCGGATCGCTCGGTGGCGGCAAGACCGTCACGCTCATGGCCATCGCGGCAGCCGCCTGGCGCTCCGGCGCCCGCGTCGTCGCGTTCGACCCCAAGGGCGACCTCGCACGCCTCGCCGCCCTGCCCGGTGCGGACGTGGACGTCATCGACCTCACCGACGCACCCGACGGCGTCCTCGACCCGTGGTCGCTGATCGAGGACCCCGACGCCGCCAAGATGGTCGCACTCGAGGCCATCGATCGCCTCGTGGCCGGCCGCGCCGAGTCGCACCACCGAGCCGTCATCGACCAGGCCGTCGAGGCCGAGGCGCACAGCACCTCGCCGTCCCTGTCCGGCGTCGTCGATCGACTCAGCGCCGGCAACCCCGCAGCGCGCGAGATCGCCTCGACGCTGAACATGTACCGCACGATGCCGCTCGCCCGGCTCGCGTTCCGGCCCTCGTCGGGTGGCATCACCCTCGGGGACGGCATCACGATCATCACCACCCCGGGGGTCGAGTACCCACCGGCCGGGACACCGCTGCGCGAGATGTCGTGGCCACAGCGGCTCGCCGTCGCCGCGACCTACCTGGTGGGGACCTACGCGCGGCGCGCAGCACTCCACGCCGACCCGGACCGTCCCAAGCTCATCGCCCTCGATGAAGCGTGGGCGCTGACCTCCACCGACCAGGGCCGGGCTCTCATCGCGGAGACCTCGAGGATGGGGCGCTCCCGCCGTGCCGCGCTCCTCCTGGCCAGCCAGTCGGCCGTCGACCTCTCCGACGACGTGGTGCGCAACTGCATCTCGACCGTCATCGCACACCGGATCGGCTCCGACAGCGAAGGCGACGCCGTTGCCCAGCTCCTCGGCGTCACGCCGAGCAGCGCACTCACCAGCGATCTGTACGACCTGCGAGCCGGGGAAGCGGTCATGCGCGATCTCGACCGCCGTGTCGGCCGCGTGCAGGTCGACGTCAGCTGGGACCTCACCGTGGCCCGTCTGCTCGACCACAACGTGACCGCCCACCAGGAGGCCGCCGGGTGAACCGCATCCCGCTCTGCCTGACGATCGTCGCCGCCCTCACCGTCGGTTGCGCCACGGACGACCCTCACGTTGACCGTGAGGGTGCGGCCCACCAGGTCCTCGGCGAGCACCTGCGAGCCATGGCCGAGGGGGACTGGGAGCACGTCTACGAGCTCACCGCAGACGAGGCCCGGCCGACCAACCGGCGCCGCTGGCTCCAACGACGACAGGACCGCGACGACGGGTTCCTCCACCGCTGCGTCGGCTCGACCACCGGCCGGCCCGCCGTCGACCTCGAAACGTTGGAGAGCGACACCGAGGAGCTGCTCGTCCAAGCCACCGTGTGGGTCGAGCCCGACCGCGGAACCACGTGCCGGTGGCGCCTCATCGAGGAACCGGACGGTTGGCGCGTCGGCAATCACATCGACCGAGCCGAGGCGACGCGAGACCGGTGAACGGAGTCTGACGTGAACATCCAACGGGGGATCGTGGCGACCTTGGTGATCGCCGGACTGCTGATGCTCGCCGGCCTGCACCCGGCCGCCGCGCAATCGCAGCAGGTCGATGGCCTCATCGAGGGCCCACCCATCCAGGGGGACAACGAGCCCACCATCGCCGAGAGGTACCCGGTCACCAGCTACCGGTACCCGTTCCACGGCGAGGGGGTCGGCATCGGCTCGCGCAGCGGCGAGATGGTCGACCAGACCCTCAACGCCCTGGCCTCCCTCCTGATCCTCGGCGCAGGTCTGCTTGCTCAGGGCGCGAGCAGGCTCGTCCAGTGGGCGTTCGACCCCACGACCACCGACTGGCTCATGGACGCGGTCGAGGTGAGCGTGCGAGCGCTCGGCGACAGCGTCTACGGCCAGGTCGTCCTCCTAGTCATCATGCTCGGAGCGCTCTGGGTGGCCTGGCAGGGCATCGCGCAGCGACGTGCCACGACCTCCCTGCAGGGCGGCATCTGGATGGTCGCCGTCGTCGCGCTCGGGGTGGCCTTCTTCTCCCAACCGCGCTGGTTCATCGAGACGCCGCACCAGGTCACCACCGAGCTGACCGCCGGCCTGTTCGGCGCGGTCGCCGGCGTGGGCGCGAGCGGATCCGGCAGCTACTACGGCGAACACCCGCCGACGTTCTCCGGCCCCGCCGCCATCGACGCGCAACGGCAGCTCGAAGACCAGCTCTGGCGCGTCATGGTCTTCGAACCGTGGCGGATCTCGACCTTCCCGTCGACCGAGTTCGCCGACGCCTACGGCGAGGAGCTCCTCGCCGACCGCTCCGAGGACAACGTCCAGGCGATCTACGACGACATCCGCGACGAGGACCGCGCCGCCGCCGAGTACTTCGCCGGCCGCGAACCGCTCGACCGCCTCGTCGCCTCGGGCATGACGCTACTCGCGGCGCTGCCGATCGCGGTGACCATGATCGTGCTGGGAAGCGCACTGATCGTCCTGCAGTTCGCCTTCGTCATCCTCTCGCTGCTCGCCCCGGTGTTCCTCCTGCTCGGCATCCACCCGGGGGGTGGTCGCAACGCGCTCCTGCGCTGGCTGGACATGTGGCTCGGCACGCTGGTCAAGCGCGTCGCGCTCACCGCCCTCATCTCGGTCCTGGTCTCCCTGTTCGCGTTCGCCGCCGCCAACCTGGGCCAGCAGGGCTGGTACCTGACCGTGCTGCTCACCACCCTGGTGTGCGTTGCCGCCCTGGTCTACCGCAAGACCATCACCGAGCTCCTCGCCTCCGCAGCCGGCAGCGTCGGTGCGGGCCAGGAAGGCGAACGCGAGCACCGGTCCCGGGCGCACCCGATGAGGACCACCGCCCGGACCGCCCACTCCGCCAACCGCGCCATCAAGTTCATGGGCGCCGGCGCGCTCATGCTGCGTGCTGGCCAGCGGACCGCCAGCGACCACGCCCAGAAGGAGGAGGAAGGCCGCAGAGCCGCGGCCACGACACGCGGCCGCCGACGCAGGCGTGGGACTGAGGACGCGAAGCACGGCGAACCCGCGACTCGTTCCGGAAATCAGCAGTCTCCAGAGCGTGGGGACGCTGATGGCCCTCGTGCCGCACACACACCCCGCCGCGAGACTGGTCGTCGCACCACGACGGGAGAGCAGGCCGAACCCTCGGCCACGGAGGACGGCACCGATCGGCAGCAGCCGAGTGCCGAGTTCACCACCGTCGCGCCGGCCACCCGCCAAACCCGTCCGTCACGTCGGGCACGCCGCCAGATGGCGGCCGCGCACGACCAGCCGACGTCGACGGCCACAACGGACGACGAGCACTCGGCGGCGCCGGTGACACCGGCGACGCCGCGGCGGCCACGGTCACGAGGTGAGCGATGATGCTGGCCGACCCCGACCGCCACCGACGACTCATCGCGTGCACCCTCATCTTCATCATCGCGTTCATGGTTCGCGCCGAGAGGAGGGGCTGGTTCGACCGTTACGACCCGGAGTCGGTCTCCGCCATCGCGGCGGATGATCGGGTGATCGCGGCGGTACCCGAGCCGCCGGCGTCCCCGCCGAAGCTCGAGGCCGACAGCGCGGCCCAAAGGCCTGAGGAGCCGAGCGCTGCGAGCCTGGACCGAGCCCACGACGTCGCAGAGGACTTCGCGACGCAGTACCTCACCTGGCCGACCGGCGAGCCGCACAGCGAGCGGGTCGCCCGGGTCGCGAGCCACACCACCCCTGAGCTGGCAAGAGACATCGCCGAAGCTCGCCCACAGGGTGCCGCCGACGAGGCGAACCGCGACGAGGGCTGGTTGCAGACCGTCGAGATCCTCGGCACGCAGACCCTGACGGTCCGGGCCCGCCACGTCGAAGTCACCGTCTTGACCGAGGTCACGACGATCGGCGACGACGCGAGCACCGTGACGCCGACCAACCTCACCGTCGCGCTGCGAGAGGAGGGTGGAGCGTGGCTCGTCGACGGCCTGCGATGACCGACCACACCCCGACCATCGGCCGTCGAGGCCTGCTGCTCGGTGCCGCCGGCGCGCTGCTGGCTGGCTGCCTACCAGACCTCGAGGACGGTCCGCTGGCGTCCTGGTGCAACCCCGACCCGTCCGCCGACGCGGACGAGATCCCCGCCCCCGCGCTCGATGCCTACCACGCAGCCGCAGCCGCCTTCGGCCTTCCATGGTCGCTGCTGGCCGGGATCGGATGGATCGAGTCCCGCCACACGCCCACCGCCATCGGCCCGCCGCTCGACGGTGGCCCGAACGTCCGCGCCATCCCCGCGACGCCCTACGGCACCTCGCTCCACGGCGACCCGCGCTGGGAACGGGCCGTGGGGATGATGCAGTTCCTCCCCAGCACCTTCCGCACCTACCGCGACCGCGGCCTGGTCGAGGACCCACGCGACCCGGCGGACGCTGCCACAGCGGCCGCGGCCTACCTCCTCGACTCCGGCGCCCCCGACGACATCCGCGGGGCACTGCTCACCTACAACCGCTCCACCACATACGTCGACGCCGTACTCGACGCAGCAGCCCGCTACGCCGCCGACGGCGCGACGCCCGTCGACTGTCAGGCGACCCCGGTGGCCAGCATCGAAGGCGCGGCTCCGGAAGCCGTCCTGGCCCTCGCGGACGAGGGCCGGATCGTGCTCACCGAACGCGAGCGGCGAGACCTGGTGCACCCGAGGATGGACCCGCGCGTCATCGCGATCATGCTCGCGATCGCCGAACGGCATGCCTACGCCGTTTCGGTCATCCGGACCGGGCACAGCCGCTGCGTCGGCGGCGGGAGCGTCTGCGCGAGCAGTCGTGTCTCGAACCACTGGGAGTACCGCGCCGTCGACATCTACTCCCTGGACGGAAAGCGGATCGACCGCGGCCATGGAGATGCCAGGCACGTCGTCGGCTGGCTCCACGACCTCAATGGCGAACTGCGTCCGGGCGAGGTGGGTTCACCGTTCCCCGACTGGACCGCCACCACGGGCTGGTTCACCGACGCAGCCCACCAAGGCCACATCCACATCGGCTATGCCCACTAGTGCCGCGCCCCCGATGGGTCCGCTGGAATCGACCATCTCTCGTAGGTGCTGCGACCGTGGAGCAGGAGGGGTCCCTCCTCATCCGCCACGCCTGCTGACTTTGGCCGAGTATAGGCCAGTTCGACTCCGGTGTCTTTGGGTCGCGAGACTAGATGTCCGAATCGCTTCACCCTGCCAGACGGCAGGATGGCCGAACGAGGTTGGGAGTCTACGTGGCTGACCGGACTGGGACCCCCGCTAGGGTGACTCCGACTCTGCGAGCCAGACTCTATAGGCCTCCCGTTCAACGCGAAGCAACCAGTATGTACTCGGACCCATGAGCAGAATAACGTACGAACCCAACTGGGCACGCCCCACAACCAGAATCAACAGGAGAAGGGCTGAACCGGCTACGGCGGTCAACACTGGCCGCTCGAAGCAGTACCGCTGCACCTCTGATACCCGCCCTCGACGGCGCCATTGTTTCAATCGGAGCTCGACGATTGCATCCCTTGCCCAACTCATCTCGGCATCCCATCCCCGGCATGGAGCATTCGTGAAGGTGGTAGCTGGCTAGCTAACCGAGCCATAAGTCTACTACTGACGCGGCTTCAGAGCCGGGGGGCGGCAGCCCTACCAGGTGCGTGATCGCCGCGTCGAGACTGTCAGCGTGCGGGGCGGTGTCCCAACGCCAAGCTACCACCTCGATGCGCGGAGGAAGCCCGGACAGTCCCGCGCGAAGTCGACTCGCTACTCGCTCCTCAGACTCATCAATCAGGACCAAGATCCCATGGACCTGCTGTGACCGGAGTCCTCGCGCGAGTTCCCTGCTCTTGCTGGTCACGTCCGTTACTTGGAGTGGCAACAGCCCTTGCACCACGATGGTCTTCCCATCGCCCCTATTGGGGTCCATGAGAAGTTTGAACCTGGAGCGCTCGCCAGCATGAAAGACGGAGACCCTGTGGCCCAGGCGGAGTGCCGATTTGGGAACACCTGCCCGAACCTCGTGCATATAGCGTTCGAGCGCGTGCCGTTCGAAAGGACCCTCTTGAGGCCGTGTGGGCACCTCACTGTGGGACCCGACTTGGCTGTCGATGACCCCCTCCAGATGCGCGTTCGTGACCTCAAGCTGCCTCACCGACGTCCGCAGAATCGCGACGTCGCGCTCGGCAAGTCTGGCTCGCTCGAGCTGGCGGACCTGTTCGGCACTGGCCTCAGCCAGCTCGTCCGTTCGCTCTAGTGCCTCGCGTTCGAACGGCGCGAGGCGTTTGCGGTCGGCGTTGCAGCGGCTCAGCTCGGCGCGGAGGTCGTTCACCGAAAGCCGCAATCCTGCGGCTACCTCCCCCATCGGCCGAAGGGCCACCACCTCACCCCTTGCCTCGCTGCGCTGAACCACGGGAGCTCGTGCCCACATCCAACCGAAGGTGATTCCCTCGAACGAGAGAAGGAATGTACCCACCAGTAGGACCACGAGCAGAATGTCGCGCCAACCGCTTGCTCCACCCCCCAATGTGGCGGCCAGTGCGAGGATGGCGACCAGTGCCAGCTCTGCGAGGAGGTGGCCTCGGAGTTTTCGACGCTCCGAGTAGTCGCGGATGGCGCGCTGAAAGGCGGTTTGATGGATGTCGTGCGCGGTCTCCTCGCTCATGCCGCGCTCCCGTATGTGGATACAGACGGCCAGTGCTTCGGCGGTGCAGCCGGGGCAGGTCACGGTGAAGACTACGGCTGGCTTGTGGCGGGCCGGCGCAGGCGCTGCACGGGCCCCTGACACCGTGACAAGGCCCGGGGAAGCGCGCGGCCGATGAGCCCGTGCCCTTCGGGTCGCATCCGCACGGCCGGATTGAGTCCCGCGCCGAGCCGATCCGCTGCGCTGACTCCTACGCCCTTCTTCTCCTCTGGTCTCGTCAGTGAACCTTCCGGCGACTCGAGGTTCGTTGACGGCCTGGCTTCGCAAGGGCGAAGCCCAGACCTACTCCCCTCGTCGTCGGGAGGGTCGGGCCGGCTCCGACGAACGCGGAGCATGATCGGTCGGCGGTACGACACCTGCGCCGGCCCTACGTCAACCCACCACCGGCGTCTCTGCGCTCCTTCCCGACTGGCCTCCGCGAGCTCCGACAAGTCGGGACCGCTGGTCAGGGTCTGACGTCCCCTCCTGCCCTCCAGGTCCTCCTCCGAGTACCCGAGGAGAGCCCACGGGGTTGGCAAGGAGCGACGTGATGCGAACGATGACGAGCAACAGAACGTCCACCGGCACCATCGAGGCGATCCCCGTCGAGGGGCGACAAGGGCGCTGGTTCCGACCAGACGCAGCGACCAACAGGACCGAGGTGACCGCACCCGAAGCGGCTGCACAGGTACTGATGCCCGAGCTGGCCGGTCTCGACCGCGAGGCGTGCGTCGCGGCCTACCTCGACACCAAGCACCGGCTGCTCGCCACCGAGCTGATCAGCCTCGGCAGCATCGACCACACCTTCATGAGCCCCCGCGACGTCTACCGCGGCGCCCTGCTCGCGAACGCGAGCGCGGTAGTACTCGCACACAACCACCCCTCCGGCGACGCCGAGCCCTCGCGTGACGACGAGCTGCTCACCTGGGGTTTGCGAACCCCGACGGGTCCGCAGGTCCCATCGGCGGGCGTTCTGGCGCCTCGGAATCCTGCAACCGAACACCCACGAGTGGCTCCGGCGCTTCCGGGTAGGACAGGTGCTCGACCTCGATGGGCGCTGACCTCTTGACCTGCTGGAAGGTGAACTGGTCCTCCGCAACGACGTTGTGCGTGACTTCCGTGACGGGAAAGACCTTGCGGTCGACACATCGTCTGGTCAACTCAGCGCAGTATGCCTCCAGCCAAACGACGCGACGCAGTTCGTCTCGCTCCTCCGCCCAGCGCTTGGCAATGTCGGACAGAGACGGTTGGTTGATTAGCCACGCGACGTCTGCAGGCATCAGGGTGGCCGGAGCATCCGGATCAAGACCGGCTGCGTGTTCCGGCCGGACTATGTAGTGGATCTCTAGCCCGCGCGGAGAGTGATGGTCCCGGGGGCCTGGATCATCAGGCGTTTCGAGCTCAAGTCGAATGTCGGATAGGGCTCGGTAAAGTGCCCCTTCCTCGGAGTTCTTGTTGTGCCGCTTCTTCGCAAGTGTGGTCAAGGGTTCGACCGTCGTCTCGATGTAGTCGTCCCAGCTGGGCTTTGACGTGTAGCGACCGACATGGCGTCGGAACGCGCTCGCGTGAGTGCCCGTCTCCAGCCCCGGCTCCAGGTGCTCCACGAGAGCGCAGACTTCGTCCCGTTGCGCATGCCTCAACGTGGACAGGTCTGCGTACCAATCCCCATCCCGGAACGCGGGGACTGGAGCTAGGTGCGGTTTCCGACCGATTTCGGCCTCAGGATCGTCCGGGAGATGGACCGCGTCGGCGACTGCGAGCGCAGGACGACGAACAAGGTCGCAGGTTCGCGACACAAGAACCATGAACGACTCGGGCACAGCGAGGACGTCGCCCTGCTTGGCGTTACCGAGTGCGTCCGACTTGGTCACGGGTCTTCGACGCTGTACCGGTCGATCCACGAGCGCGGTTCGGATTCCGGCTGCGCCTCCGAGACGCTACGGAGCAAGTCTGCATACAGGGACATCCCATCGACACGCAACATCAGGCGCTCGCGGGCGCGCTTCGGCCCCAGGTGCAGCAAGGGTGTGATGGCCTGCTCGATGCGTCCCAGCCTCTCAAGGTTCGCCGTGGACATCCGGTTGCCGGTTGCCCACAGGTGCACTGACCTTCGGCTCACCCCGAAGAGCCGAGCCAACTGCTCCCACGTCAGCCCAGACTGCTGATGCAGCGCCCGTATGCGATCTTCGACTGTTGGTGCGATGAGAAGGTGCTGACCGACGAAGATGATGTCCCTGTCACCAGGCGGCAGCGGCCTCCAGGTGGAGGCGTCGGACAGGGTGTACGGGAACGGAACCGATTCTTCTGGAGCGCGGGGGCTACTGGCTGAGGACGGCGATGCTGTCCCGTATACGCGCACGGGTCGGGCCGGCTCTCGTGGCGCCGCCTCGCGGTCGATCACCTTCATGACGTGCCCCCAAAGAAGTCGATGAACTGCTCTGTCGTCGCCCAGCGGAACATTTGGTAGCCAGAACTCGCCAAGGATTCGGCAGCGGCCATCACCGAGTCGACCGTGAACTCCGCGGTCTGTTCGTCGAACGCATCGATATCGAGGAACCATGAAGCACGGCCGGAGGGGTCCACTCCATGGTCGATCACGGCCTTCGGCGGCACCACTCCAGTGCGCAGTCGAATTCGTGCATGCGCATCGAGTTCGAGGATCGAGTCGGTGATGCTGTGGACCAAGGTCACGCCCTCGGCTGCCCCTTCCATCGCCAGAGCTCCGAGAAGCTGCGGTCGAACGTAGACGCTGAGGCTGTTGATGATGTCGGGCTCATCCACAACGTCGATGTAGCGGACGCCGATGCGATCGCGAACCACGACAGCGTCCTCGGGTGCCACCGCTCCGGCCACCACACGCAGCTTCTCCAAGAAGTCCTTACGCGAGATGTACGCGCGCGTGCTCAGTGCCACGAAGTCGGACGTCAGGTTCACCCACCAGGACTTGTCGATGGTCTCGAACAGCCAGGCGGACTCTTGGACGGGGGCCTTGGGGGACGGCCCGTCGGGACCGACCTCCACCTCGATCCGCTGTGTCGTCTCGGGCCGCGATACAGGGAAGAGGTCCTTCAGCCGGCTGTGGATGCGCCTCGCCGCTTCGTCGGCCACTAGCTGGGGCGCCAGCGGGAAGCGCATCTGGCAGAGCGCAAGAGCGAGAGGCGCCCCGGGGAGGGGCACCTCATCATATGGGTCTCGCATCAGCATCGACATCTACTTCACAGACTACTTCACACCTTGCACCTCGATCGGCCGTCGGTCGCCGCTTCCGCAATCTCCGCGCGGAGGCCGCACTGGACCGCGCTTGAGGCAGTGACGCCGTCGTAGGGCGCGTTCTTGGGAGCCGGCCTTCCGGCGGACGGCCATGCCGCTAGCACTGCTCCCGGCCGGGAGTCCCTACGGGTCGTCTCCGTGCGGCGGAGCCGATCCGCTCCGCGGACTCCCTCCGCTTCTTCTTCTCCTCTGGTTTCGGCAGTGCACCCTTCGGCGACTCGAGGTTCGCTGACGGCCTGGTTTCGCTTGGCGAAGCCCAGCCCTACTCACCTCATCGTCGGGAGGGTCGGGCCGGCTCCGACGAACGCTGGACGGGGACCCGGACGCGCCCGACACCTGCGCCGGCCCTACGTCAACCCACCACCGGTGTCGCTGCGCTCCTTCCCGACTGGTCTCCGCGAGCTCCGGCAACTCGGGACCGCTGGTCAGGGTCTGACGTCCCCTCCTGCCCTCCAGGTCCTCCTCCGAGTACCCGAGGAGAGCCCACGGGGTTGGCAAGGAGCGACGTGATGCGAACCGTGACGAGCAACGGAACATCCACCGGCACCATCGAGACGATCCCCAGCGAGGGGCGGCAAGGGCGCTGGTTCCGACCAGACGCAGCGACCAACAGGACCGAGGTGACCGCACCCGAAGCGGCTGCACAGGTACTGATGCCCGAGCTGGCCGGTCTCGACCGCGA